>DWXI01000128.1 GCA_019119265.1 Candidatus Mediterraneibacter intestinigallinarum
TTTTTCTCCCTTGTCTGTATATAAGGTCATTTCAAGGATTGTACTTCGGAATATGTGTATACGGGAAATAATGTTCCACAATTTCAAAGCCAGTATATAACTGACAGATGCCGCTGCGTAAAACAGGCTCACATAACGCATATAAGGACGAAATATCTGCATAATCCCGCCAAGCAGAACAGCCGATATATACAACAGAATATATGCTTTCATAAATTGTGATACCCCTGTTATCCGAAGCGATACGAGCAGCATGATGCTGCTGACAGCCGCATGGAAAAGAATCAGCCTGATGACAGATGGAAAAGGGCTTACGATCACCAGACATGTCAGCAGACTTCCCAGTGCTCCTCCCAGTACGATCCGACCGTATGGGCGGCCGTTTTTCAATATATGGTCGGCAAGCAAGAGAAGAATACTGTCCATCATGAAATTTTCAAGGAAAAACAAATCTATGTACAATTCATAGTACATCCTTTACCTTCTCTCCCTTCAGTAACAATCCGGGATTTATTATATAGCTTATACCTTTTGGAAATTTGTCAGATAATGACAGAAAGGACAAAATATATTTCGACAGGGCTCTTCCGGGCGTATCAGTATCACACAAAAAAACTCCGTGTAAACATTGTCCACACGGAGTTTTTCATTCATATAATCTTATAAATTCTTATTTCTTAAAGAAATCCGGAATCTTAATAGACTGCTCTTTTACATTGCTGGATGGAGTCCTTGGCTGAAGAGTAGGCATTGTGCCACCCTGCGGCCTTGCAGCACTTCCGGCACCTGCAGTTCTCTTCTCTGCGTCAAGACGACTTCTCACCGGTGACTCACCGTTCGGAAGAATAGAACCGACTTTCTGCTGCCCCTCCAGTCTTGCCTTCAGCTTAGAGGCGCTGCCTCCTACATTATGTAACCCTGTTGCAATAACAGTAATCGTACATTCGTCGGACTTGGAATCATCATACATAGCACCAAAGATGATACTTGCATTCTCTCCTGCAAGCTCCTGTACATAATCTGCCGCATCAGAAGCATCCATAAGCGTGATATCACCGGATACATTGACGATAACGTTAGAAGCTCCCTGGATCGTCGTTTCAAGCAGCGGACTTGCAACCGCCTCTTTTGTCGCCTCAAGCGCCTTGTCGTCTCCCCGTCCGGAACCGATACCGATATGTGCGATACCCTTGTCCTTCATAACTGTCTGGATATCTGCAAAATCCAGGTTGATCAGAGACGGAACATTGATCAGATCCGTAATCCCCTGAATACCCTGCTGCAGTACTTCATCCGCTTTTTTCAATGCCTCCGGCATCGTAGTGCGTCTGTCAACCACTTCCAGAAGTTTATCATTCGGAATCACGATAATCGTGTCTACATTTTCTTTTAATTTATCAATTCCATTTAAAGCATTCTGCATTCTTGTCTTGGACTCAAAGCGGAAAGGCTTTGTCACAACACCTACTGTCAGAGCTCCCTGCTCTTTTGCAATACGTGCGATTACCGGAGCTGCTCCCGTACCTGTTCCACCGCCCATACCGCAGGTAACGAATACCATATCCGCACCTTTGAGCGCTGCCGAGATCTCTTCAGAGCTTTCCTCTGCCGCTTTTTCTCCAACCTCAGGCTGTGCACCGGCGCCAAGACCTTTCGTAAGTTTCTCGCCGATCTGCATAAGAGTCGGTGCTTTGCAGAGCTGCAATGCCTGCTTATCTGTATTCACTGCGATAAATTCCACGCCCGCAATCTGCTCGTCGATCATCCGGTTCACAGCGTTATTTCCGCCGCCGCCTACTCCGACAACAATTATTCTTGCGGCCGCTTCTGATTCATTGGTCTTAATTTCTAACAAGAGTATTTCCTCCTTTGTCGTCTTATTAATTTCTTATACATCCCTTTATTATTGAACCTTACAATCCAATAAGTATATAATAAAGTCTTTTCCGCAAATAATCAATAGATTTTTTCCTATTTTTCTGATTTTTTATACTATTTAGCCATGCATAGCGCCCGCATCTACTCTGCCGGTACAAACCGGATTGATTCTGAATCCGAATCATAATTTTCAAGGTGCAATGTTCCTGACACATCCGGATAAAGCTCCTTCAGCTTCTTTAGAATCGGCTCAACCTGCTGCAGTTTTTCCTCATAGTTTCCATTTCCAAGGAGAACTTCAACCGAGCCGAAATATATTCCTATCTCTCCCTCTGCACAGGAAATCCGGTCGGGAGACAACTCATATTCTTTAAGATATCTTGACAGATCAACAATCCGCTCAAATATTCCGTCATCCTCAACCGGAAGGATTTGCCCGATCTCTGTCTCATCCTCATCAAATGCCAGGCCTTCTATATACGGAGTACCTTCAATCAATTTTTTACTCTTCAGGACGGCTGTACCTGTTCCGTCAAAGTACAGGTAGGCGCCGTCATAGTCCACATATCCCGCCATTTCCTTTTCATGCACATTTACACGTACTGTCCAGGGATTTTTGAGAGACACATTCATCTTCTCCACACCCGCAGGTAAGTCCGGATCCAGAAAATTATATTTGATCAATATATACAATGTATTAACCGAAAGCTTATCGTTCTGTACCCATGTACTTATCGTATTATCACTGTAATAAGAATTTCCCTCTACTTCGACCGTCCGTGTTCTGAAACCGAACACAGCCACAGCCGCAAGCAGTATCAGAGCCGCCAGGACTGAAAGGACAACAGGCCATATCTTTCTGTGTTTTTTCTTCTTCATCCAAAATGCCTCCTTTATCCTATTGTGCCGATGCTGACACACTAAGTACAAGCCCCATCTCCAGCAGAAGGAATACTACGGAAGTTCCCCCATAACTGATAAAAGGGAGCGTAATTCCTGTATTAGGAATGGAATTAGTAACAACTGCGATATTCAGGATCACCTGTATCATCATATGAGCCATTGCTCCGGATGCGATCAGCGCCCCCAGCAGATCCCTTGCATGGGTTGCAATGACAAAGAATCTCCATATCAGAAGAAAAAACAATACTATAATAATCCCTGCTCCCGCAAGTCCGAGTTCCTCGCATACGATCGAAAAAATCATATCATTCTGAGCCTCAGGAAGAAACCCCAGTTTCTGTACACTGTTTCCAAGCCCTCTGCCGAAGATGCCTCCACTTCCAATGGCATACAGCCCCTGAAGAGTCTGATACCCTTTCTCATACTGCTCCGGATTACGCCAGATCGCAAGCCGCTCCAGCCTATAACTCTCCATGGCAAGAAACACAGCCATAAACGCGATTCCTGCCGCTCCCATCCAGATAAACTGAGAGTATTTCGGGCTTGCGACAAAAATAAGCACAACAGCAATCCCCAGGATAATAATTGCGGTACTGAGATTACTTGCGCCCACAAGAGCCACGATCGGAAGCACAGGCAACATCATAAGCGCCAGCGTTCCAAATTTATTCATCCTCTTCACATATTTTGTTACAAGGCACGCAAGGAACAGGATAACTGCCACCTTCGCAAACTCTGAGGGCTGAAAAGAAACAGGCCCTAAAGACAGCCATCTTTTGGACCCGTTATACTCATCGCCGAAGAGCACGACCGCTACCGACAGGGCAATCGCCGTCAGATAGCCGGGTATCGCAAGCACCGCCCATCTGTGGTAATCTATCCTGGCCACAATCGCCGTGCCGAGAAAACCGATAAACGTTGCAAATCCCTGCTTCTTCAAATAATAGAAAGGATCATGAAACTTCACTTCACCATTGTACGAACTGGTGCTGTACAACATCACAAGGCCCACTGCCACAAGGATCACCACCACCGTCAGCAGCGTTTCATCATAATGTCGTTTTTTATTGGAACGCCCCAATCAAAATCCACTCCTTATAGAGTTACTGATCACAACTTATAGTCGTTCTACAAGTTCTTTGAATTTATCTCCGCGTTCCTCATAATTTTTGAACATTCCCCAGCTTGCACATGCAGGTGAAAGCAGCACTGCATCTCCGGGTTGTGCGTATTCCACACATTTTTCAAAAGCTTCCTCAAAAGTATCCGCCATCACGATCTCCGTAAAGCCAAGACTTTGAGCCGTCTGGGCAATCTTCTCCCTTGTTGCCCCGATAAGGACCAGTTTCTTGACCTTGCCGTCAAAAGCCTGGATCCATTCCTCATAAGAAGATTCTTTATCATATCCGCCACCGATCAGAACAGTCGGGCGGTTCATTGCCTGGATGCCGCGGATGGCCGCATCCGGATTCGTTCCCTTAGAATCGTTGTAGTATGCAACACCGTTTTTCTCAGACACAAACTCAATTCTGTGCTCCACACCCGTAAATTCCATAAGTGTCTTTCTGATCACATCAAGCGGAACCCCGTATGCATACGCCATTGCCACAGCAGCCATCGCATTCTCAAAATTATGTGTACCCAGTATCTGCAGTTCATCTGTATTACAGACGGCTACAGGTTCATCAATATGACATATGATCGTCTTTCCGTCTAAGTATACGCCTCTGTTAAGTTTACGCCGACTGCTGAAATATAGAACCTGAGCATCTATCTTTTCTCCGAATTCCCGCAACACGCTGTCTTCATAGTTGAGGACACAAAAATCCTCCGGCGTCTGATTCTCCGCGATTCTCTCCTTGGCCGCAATATACGCATCCATGGTGTGGTGCCGGTTCAGGTGATCCGGAGTGATATTAAGGATCGCGCTAACTCCAGGTCTAAAACTGTGCACTGTTTCAAGCTGAAAACTGCTCATTTCTGCCACAATAACTGTATCCTCTTTTGTTTCCGGCACAATACTAGTATATGGATTTCCAATATTTCCCACAACAAATACGCTGTCTTTGTAATTCTTCATAATCTGTCCGAGAAGCGAGGTCGTCGTGGTCTTCCCGTTCGTTCCGGTAATAGCAAGGACATCCCCTTTGCCACACACATAGGCGAGCTCAATCTCACCCCAGACAGGAATCCCTTTCTCTCTCATCTTCTCTACTATCGGCAGATCTGTAGGTACGCCCGGACTCATTACCGTCAGATCAAGTCCGTCTAACAGTTTCTCCGGGAATGCCCCAAGTACGACACGGACATTTTCAGGCATCTTTTCCTTTATCTTCTCCGCATCCAGTTTTTCGTTTCCATCATAGAGGACCACATAAGCTCCCTTTCTGTTAAGAAGCACTGCTGCAGCCTCTCCACTGATTCCGGAGCCGAATACAAGTACTTTTTTTCCATTTAAATCCATCGTATTACACCCCCATCAGAGCGATCAGACAGAGCAGAGCCGTGATAACCGAGAATACTGCCACTACTCTGGTCTCTGACCATCCGCACAGTTCAAAATGATGATGGATCGGCGCCATTTTAAAGATACGCTTTCCACCGGTTTTCTTAAAATAAGTAACCTGGATAATGACAGACGCCACCTCCACAAGGTAAATAAAGCCTACGATAATGATAAACAACGGCATCTGCAGCATATATGCAGTTCCGGCCACAAATCCTCCCAGCGCCAGAGATCCTGTATCTCCCATGAACACACTGGCAGGATACACATTAAACAGAAGGAATCCCAGCAGAGCTCCCACTACCGCACAGGTAACCGGTTCGATTCCACTCTCCGTTCCTATCGCCACAACAGTGAAAAATGTAGCAACAAGCACTGTCACGCTGGAAGCCAGCCCGTCAAGTCCGTCTGTAAAATTTGTTCCATTGACTGTTCCGATAACAGCAAAAAACAGAACAGGAATCGCCAGCCAGCCAATATCCCAATAATAGCCTCCGGAAAAAGGAACAAGCATAGTAAGCGGAACATCCGCCACCCGCACCAGGTAGAAGGCAAATACCGCGGTAACCACGATCTGAAGGGCCATTTTCTGCATCGGCACCCGCCCAAGG
>DWXI01000129.1 GCA_019119265.1 Candidatus Mediterraneibacter intestinigallinarum
TGACGGTGAGCCTGATATGACAAGAATGTATATACACAAAGGCTGACCGAAAAGAGAAAAATGACAGGAAACAGGCTGTATGATATAATCACTGGTAAATGAATCCGAACGAATCCATGACATCAGGGAGAAGACTTAACAAGGAGGGGAATTATGTCATTGCAATTCATATTCGGCAATTCCGGCAGCGGAAAATCCCACTGTCTGTATCAAAATATCATAGAGCAGTCCATCCGGTATCCGGAGAAGAATTATCTTGTCCTTGTGCCGGAGCAGTTTACGATGCAGACGCAGAAGGACCTGTGCCTGATGCATCCAAGAGGCGGGATCATGAACATCGATGTCCTCAGCTTCGGACGCCTTGCCCACAGAGTGTTTGAGGAGGTAGGACAGGACAATCGGACAGTGCTTGATGATGAGGGGAAAAACCTGATTCTGAGGAAGATCGCGGGTAATTATGAAGATGAACTTACGGTGCTGAAAGGGAATCTGAAGAAACAGGGGTATATCAGTGAGGTGAAGTCAGTCATATCAGAGTTTACCCAGTACGGGGTGGATTTTGAGCGGCTGGATGAGTTCATGGACAGCATAAGCCCGGACAGTTATCTCTATTACAAATTGAAAGATATCCGGAAAGTGTATGAAGGATTTGAGGATTACCTGAGTGAAAAGTATATTACAAAAGAAGAAATGCTGGATGTATTGAGTGACGCTGTGCCGCGATCGAACATCTTAAAGGGAAGCGTTGTGGCAATGGATGGATTTACCGGTTTCACGCCGGTTCAGGACCGGCTGCTGGGAGAACTTCTGAAAGTTTGCGACAAGGTTATGATCACCGTGGAAATGGATGAACGGGAAGATCCTTTTGTATACCGCCATCCGTATCAGCTTTTCGCGCTGAGTAAGCAGATGGTGACTTCTCTTGTGAAGATAGCACGTGATACAAAGACTGAGATGGAAGATCCGGTATATTTGTACCAGAAACCGCCGAAACGCTTTGAGCACAATGCGGAGCTGGCGTTTCTTGAGTCGGAACTGTTCCGGTATTCCGGAAATCAGTATTTACGGGAAGACGAGCCGGGAGATGAAAGATCAGGATATGAAGGGGCAGTCTCCATTCACGAGGCACGCAATCCCCGGGCCGAGGCGCAGTATGTGGCGGAGGGCATCCGATATCTGGTGAGGGAGAAGGGATACCGATATCGCGATGTTGCGGTTATTACGGCAGATATGAACGTGTATGCAGACGCACTGGAAAAGGCATGCGGTATGTTTGACATTCCTGTATTTATGGACCACAAGAAGAGCATCCTGCTCAATGCATTTGTGGAGTATTTAAGAAGTCTCCTTGCCATGGCGGAAGAAAATTTTACCTATGACAGTGTATTCCGGTTCTTGCGGACCGGGCTGTGCGGATTCACTTACGAAGAGGTGGACCGGATGGAAAATTACTGTCTGGCGCTGGGCATTAAAGGGTATAAGAAATGGCAGCAGGCGTGGGTGAGACAGACGTCGGAGGCCGGAGAGGCGGAACTTCAAGAACTGAATCATCTGAGAGTCCGGTTTGTGGAAAAAATCCAGAATCTGGTGTTTGTCCTGAAACAGAGAAAGAAGACTGTGCGGGATGTGACGCTGGCGGTCTATGAGTTTATCTCCGAAGAGAAGATGCAGGAACAGCTCAGCGAAATGGAGCAGAAATTTCAGGAAAAGGGAGAGCTTGCGTTGGCGAAAGAGTATGCCCAGATCTACCGGATCGTGCTGGAGCTGTTCGATAAGTTCGTAGAACTTCTGGGAGACGAGCAGATTTCACTGAAAGAATACTGTGATCTGCTGGATGCTGGTCTGGAAGAGGCAAAAGTGGGCGTGATCCCGCCCAGTCTGGATCAGGTGGTCATCGGTGATGTGGAGAGAACGAGAATCAAGAATATAAAAGCCTTGTTCTTTGTCGGAGCAAATGACACTCTGCTTCCCGGAAATGCAAGTGCAAGAGGCATTCTTTCCGAGCGGGACAGAGAGCAGTTCTTGAAAGGGGACATTGCGCTGTCTCCCGGACCGAAAGAGGAGGCCTATATACAGAAATTTTATCTCTATATGAATCTGACAAAGCCTTCGGAATATCTGTACCTTTCGTGGTCAAAAGTGTCCGGAGACGGAAAAAGTCTGCGCCCGGCTTACCTGATATCTGATATCAGGCGCCTCTTCCCCGGACTTAGGACCGTTGACGAAGAGAAACGGGCGATGGCGGAGACTGAGCTCACCAGAAAGACAGGGATCCTGAAAGTGGCAGAGGGAATCAGAGACCGGCGGTCCGGTGTGGACGGTGACTGGAAGGAGCTTTACACATGGTTTTGGAGAGATGATAAGAGCAAAGAGACTTTGGAAGAAATCCTTGATGCAGGATTCCTGCGCAGGGAGTACCCGGAACTGGGGCCGGAGCGTGCAAAACAGCTGTATCCGGATCCGGACCGCGTCAGCGTTACCCGAATGGAGCAGTTCGCCTCCTGCGCATACGCCCATTTCCTGAGCTATGGACTGCGGCTTTCCGACCGGGCCGAATACAGTTTTGAGGCGATGGACCTGGGAAATATCGCCCATCAGTCGCTGGAAAGATTTTCTCGGAAGGCGGACAGGGAGAAGATGCGGTGGGAAGATCTGCCGGAGGAACTGAGGGATGAGTTGATCGATGAGAGTGTGGAGGAGAGTGTGATTGATTACGGAAATACCGTGCTCTTTAGTTCCGCAAGAAATGAATATATGATCGCAAGAATTAAACGTCTGATCCGCAGATCAGTGTGGGCGCTTACGAAGCAGCTGGAAAAAGGAGATTTCGTTCCCGGAGGCTATGAAATGAAATTCGGTAGCGGAAAGATAGATCGGATCGATATCTGTGAAGATGATGAGGGCGTGTATGTTAAGGTCACGGATTATAAGACAGGAATGAAGAGTTTTGATATCACTGCACTTTATCACGGGCTTCAGATGCAGCTCCCTGTCTATCTGAATGCGGCGCTCGCTGTAGAGAAGAGAAAGTATCCGGATAAAGAAATAATTCCTGCGGGAATTTTCTATTACAGGATTCAGGATCCGGTGGTCGACAGAAAAGAAAGCGACGAGGATGTGGAAAAGAGCATTCTGAAAGAACTGAGACTGGACGGACTTGTAAACGGGGATGAGAAAGTCATTTCCCATCTTGAGAGAAACCTGATAGGAAGTTCCCTGCTGATTCCTGTGGGGCGGAACAAAGACGGAACATTGAGTAAAAATTCCCGGGCCCTGCCGGGAGATACGTTCCGTGCGGTTCTGAAATATGCACAGGAGAAAGAAAAGAAAATCTGTGCTGAGATCCGTGCCGGAGAAGTGTCAGCCGCGCCTTATGAAATGGGAGGAGACACCGGATGCGATTACTGTGTGTATCGGGATATCTGCGGTTTCGATATCCGAATTGAAGGATGCAAATACCGGAGACTTGAAAAGTATTCCATGGAAGAAGTCATAGCAAAGATGATGCTGGAGACAGAAAGACGTGACGGAGGTGCAAAAGGTTGAGTGTGAAATGGACAGCAGAACAGCAGAAAGTCATTGATCTGAGAAATCGGAATATCCTTGTCTCCGCAGCAGCAGGCTCCGGGAAGACCGCGGTACTCGTGGAGCGTATCATCAGGCGGCTGACAGAGGACGACCCGCCGACGGACGTGGATCGTCTCCTCATTGTGACATTTACAGAGGCGGCTGCCGCTGAGATGAAAGAGAGGATTGGCGCGGCTATTGAAAAGAAACTGATGGAACGGCCGGGCGATACCCGGCTGGAGAGGCAGGCCACACTGATCCATAGCGCCCAGATCACCACGATCCACAGCTTCTGTCTCTCGGTTATCCGGGACCATTTTCATGTAATCGGGATCGATCCGGGATTCCGCATTGCGGAAGAAGGAGAGCTGAAACTTTTAAAGCAGGACGTGTTGGAAGAGCTTCTGGAAGAATGCTATGCAGAAGCGAAAGAAGAGTTCCTGGATTTTACAGAGCGGTTCGGGAGCGGGAAGAGCGATAAGAAGATTGAGGAGATCATTCTGAAAATGTATGAGTATTCCCGCAGCTATCCGCAGCCTGACCGGTGGCTGGATCAGTGCGTGAAGGCTTATGAGTCAAAGGATCTGGAAGCGCGTGCAGAGGAAAGAGCCCGCATGAGAGCGGCGGACATGCGGAAGGTACTGGAGCACGGACTTAAGATCTGCGAGGAGCCGGACGGACCGTATATGTATGGGGATATGCTGGACTCCGACCTGGAAGAACTGGAACGGCTGGAGAAGGCGGAAAATTTTGATGCTATGTACAGCGCTGCCGCCGGCTTTAAGTGGAAACGGCTCTCTTCAAAGAAAGATGATACGGTATCTCCGAACAAGAAGGAGAAGGTTCGAAAGATGCGGGAACAGGCCAAAAGCCTTTTAAAGGGGATGCAGGAAGATTATTTCTATGCTCCCCGTGAGGTGTGGCAGCAGGACATGCAGGATGCCCTGCCGTCTGTAGTTACGCTGACAGAGCTTGTGAAACGCTTTGCGCACATGCTGGATGAGAAGAAACGTCTCAGGAATATGATCGACTTCAATGATATGGAGCAATTTGCTCTTGCTATTCTGACAGAAGAAAAAGACGGAGTACTTGTACCATCCGTCGTTGCCGGAGAATATCAGGAACGGTTTGACGAAGTAATGATCGACGAGTATCAGGACAGCAATCTGGTTCAGGAAACAATCCTGACCAGTGTGTCGAGAGTATCCAGGGGAGAATATAATATTTTCATGGTGGGCGATGTAAAGCAGAGTATTTACAGCTTCCGTCTGTCCAGACCGGAACTCTTTATGGAAAAATATAATACTTACAGTCTGGAAGACTGCGTAACGCAGAGAATCGATCTGCACAAGAACTTCCGAAGCCGCGGGGAAGTTCTTGACAGCGTAAATGATATCTTCCGCCAGATCATGAAGAAAGAGCTGGGCGGGATTGAATATGACGACAGTGCCGCACTCTATCCGGGGGCAGAATTTCCGCCTCTTCCATCCGGAAAGGAAGACTCCTGCAGGAGCGAACTCCTTCTTCTTGACAAGGAGGATACAGGTGGGGAGGATGTACGACGTGCAGAGGCGAGGATGATCGCACGCCGTATCCGGGAACTGATCCGTGACGGCGTGGTGCTGGACAAGGAAACCCGGGAATACCGCAGGGTACAGTACCGGGATATTGTGATCCTGACGCGGAGTATCCGGGGCTGGGCGGAAGTATTCTCTTCTGTTCTTGGGGAAGAAGGAATACCGGCCTATTCCGTGAGCCGGGAGGGATATTTTGAGACTTATGAAGTGAGCGTCCTGCTGGATTATCTGAAGATACTGGACAATGCCAGACAAGACCTGCCCCTGACTGCGGTTCTGACTTCGCCGTTTGGCGGGCTGGATACAAGAGAACTTGCAGAAATCCGGATCGCATATCCTAACTTGCCATTTTACGAAGCGGCAGCAGCGTATGCTGAGAGTGAGACGTTTGCGGAAGATACATGCGCGGAAAAACTACGGAACTTTTACGCTCATGTCCGGTATTTCAGAGAACAGGTAGCATATACGCCGATCCATGAACTTTTAGAGGAAATTGTCGACAGGACGGGATACGGTCTTTATATTGCCGCTATGCCGGGCGGCGCCCAGCGCATGGCTAATGTGGAAATGCTGACAGAGCGTGCAGCGGCATTTGAAGGAACAAGTTACAAAGGTTTATTTAACTTTGTTCGTTATATTGCCCAATTGAAAAAGTACGATGTGGATTACGGAGAGGCCGGAATTATGGACGAGCAGGCGGATACCGTACGCATCATGAGCATCCATAAGAGCAAAGGTTTGGAATTCCCGATCGTATTTGTGGCGGGAATGGGAAAGCAGTTTAACACGCAAGATACGAAAGGAAGCGTGCTGCTCCATCCCGATTGGGGCGCCGGGCTGGATCTGATCGACCTGAAAAGGAGAACAAAGACGCCTACATTTTTGAAAAAGATGATCCGGGAGGAGACTATTCTGGAAAATCTGGCGGAGGAAATGCGTATCCTTTATGTAGCGCTGACCCGCGCAAAGGAAAAACTGTTCATGACAGGGGCGGCAAAGATATCAGAGGACGGAGCTATTTCCGATGTTTCCAGTGTATTCCGGACCGAAGGCGCCAAGAACTATCTGGACTGGGTGTTGCCCTGTGTCCTGTCCGGGGAAACCGGGAAAGCAAAGCCCGATATCCCTGTGGATGTCTGTATCTTCAAAGCGGAAGATATCATCCCGCAGCAGGAAGAAACGCAGGCGGAAATGCTGGCGGAGGACGTCTTGCGGAATTGGGACACCTCGCAGGTTTATGTACCTGAATTGAGGGATCGTCTGGATGCGCAGATCGATTACGTGTATCCATTCGAGGATGAAGGAAAGATGAAACTGAAATTTACAGTTTCCGAGCTGAAGAAATGGGCGTCTCTTGCAGAAGAAGCCGGGGAGGAAATGTACGAAGAACCGGTTGTAATGCCGCTTATTCCTGAATTTCTGAAGGAAGAAGAGACTCTGACCGGAGCATCAAGAGGAAGCGCATATCATAAACTGCTTGAACTTTTGGATTTTACAGAGGATTATGGCGCGGAAAAGCTGATTGCGGCAGTGGAACGGCTGCGGCAGGAGGGAAGACTGACAGATGAGATGGCAGAATGCATCCGCCCGCAGGATATCCTGCGATTTCTCGGATGCAGGAGCGGCAGGCGGATGTCTGCTGCTGCCCGTAATGGGAAATTATATAAGGAGCAGCCTTTTGTCCTCAGTATGGATGCATCGGAGATCTATCCGGAGGATCTTTCAGGAGAAAAAATCCTTGTGCAGGGAATCATCGACGTGTATTTTGAGGAGCCGGACGGTCTGGTGGTACTTGATTACAAGACAGACAAGATAAAGACAGGTGACGAGCTGAAAGAAAAGTATCATGCGCAGCTTGATTATTACGCACAGGCGCTTGAACGGCTTACAGAGAAACCGGTGAAAGAGAAGATCATCTATTCATTTACACTGGGAGAGGAGATTACAGTATGAGGCTATTGATGTGGTATCTGATCGTCATCAATATTGTGACATGGATTGCATTCGGGCTGGATAAATGGAAAGCAAAGTCCGGAAAATGGCGTATCCCGGAACGGACGCTACTGCTGCTGGCGTTGGCCGGCGGATCTTTGGGAGCACTGGCAGGGATGATCATGTTCCGGCATAAGACAAGAAAGGCGAAATTCTTTATCAGCGTGCCGGTTATGTTTGTTGTGCACTGCGTGATCGTGACGGTGCTGGTGCTAAAGTTGAGATAAATTCGTGTTTGTTCCAGAGATTATGCGTTATACTGATAAAAAATATCATATCGATAAGAGGACGCAAAAAAGACGGAACTGCATCGCCATGCCAGCCCGCTTTACCTCAAAGATTTGAATGGATGTTAGGTGAATGGAAATGCTCGTTCATTGGAACTGCCATTTCCATTCACCTAACATCCAGAACAAATGCTTTTCGGAACGCTCCTGCCTTGATGCATGGCTCACGCAGTTCCGTCTTTTTTGCTGGTTCATCCAATCGATAGATTTTCCATCCGATAATCGCAACAATCTCTGAACAAATACTCATAGAAACGGGAAGAAAGAGGAGCTTTATCGAACAAGTTTCGCTTTCTTCACGTGTTTATGAAGATTTATTTATAGGATACACTGCGGATAATCAGAAAATCTGACGTCTGATGCGCCGGCTGAGAGAAGCGGATACTGTATAAGCCATGCATTAAGGCAGGAGCGTTCCGAATACACTTCGTTCTCCATGTTAGCGGCATTAAAATGCAAGTTCCAATGGACGAGTATTTTAATGCCGCGTTACATGGATTCGAGGGGATGAGGAGAAGCGGGCCGGCATGGCGTTACAGTATCCGCTTTTCTCAGCGTCCGTAATTCAGCCCCGTCAGTTTTTCTATTCTTACCGAGTAACCTATACAACAAACACGAATTTCCCCACATTTTCACTGAGAACACTTTTCAAGTCTGGTGATTTCTGCTAATATAATGATGCAGATTATAAGAGCGGGCACCTGAGTTCTGTCCTGCCGCAATGGGGCGGCATGTCAGAACTATCCCGCTTTTTTGTGATTCTGATGTACAGATTGACGCTGAGATGAAAAACCGGCGTCGGAATATACGGAAAGGGAGAGAACAATGCCAAAATTAAATGAAAATTATCTGAATGTACAGGACAGCTATCTTTTCGCAGAGATTGCACGTAGAGTAAAGGTATATGAGGAAAAACATCCCGATAAAGCGGCGAATATCATCCGCCTCGGGATCGGAGACGTGACCCGTCCGCTCACAAAGAGCGCGATTGAGGCCCTTCACAAAGCAGTGGACGAGCAGGCTGTATCTGAGACTTTTAAAGGATACGGGCCGGAGCAGGGATATGATTTCGTGCGCAAGGCCGTTGCAGATTATTATGCAAGAAACGGCGTGGAAGTTGACGCGGACGATGTGTTCATCTCCGACGGCGCGAAGAGTGATACCGGAAATATTACAGAGCTTTTCGCAAAGGACAATGTGATCCTTGTGCCGGATCCGGTATATCCGGTCTATGTAGATACAAACACAATGGACGGAAAGCAGATTATCTATATGAACGGAACAGAGGAAAATGATTTTCTTCCTATGCCGGATAATAATGTGCAGGCAGATATTATCTATCTCTGTTCTCCGAACAATCCGACCGGAGCATGCTATAGCAAAGAGCAGTTAAAGGAGTGGGTAGATTACGCGCTTGCAAATGATGCAGTGATTCTCTTTGATTCTGCTTATGAAGCATTTGTATCCGAGCAGGAACTGCCGCGCAGCATCTATGCGGTAGAGGGAGCGAAAAAGTGTGCGATCGAGTTTTGCTCATTGTCCAAGACAGCAGGATTTACAGGAACTCGTTTCTCCTATACAGTTGTGCCGAAAGAGCTGGTATTTGCTGCTTCTGACGGAAAAGAACTGAGCCTGCACGACATGTGGAACAGAAGGCAGTCCACGAAGTTCAACGGAACACCGTACATTATTCAGTATGCGGCCGCGCAGG
>DWXI01000130.1 GCA_019119265.1 Candidatus Mediterraneibacter intestinigallinarum
TTTTGAATGAATCCTTCCGCATCCTCCGGCATGTCCTCCGCCGTTACAGAAAGGAAAGAGTCCATGATCTTCAGCATGACTTCATCTTTGATGAATCCGTCAATGTAATAGAACACGGACGCTTTCCCGCCTATAATAATATCCCGCCGGATGATGTCGAAGCTCTCTGCGACCGGCAGGATCTCGTTCATATATCTGATATTATCCTCAAACGAAGCACTGAGTTTTCTGCTGTTTTTTTCCACCATAGATGTCGTCTCCTTTCAGTCCGCCGTACTTTCTGCCCGGCAGCAGCGATATCTACGGTTATCTTGCCCTGATAAGTCCAAAATATGCGAAAATTACTCCGCTTCTTCCAGATATCCGGCTTTTTTCATTTTCTCTATCACCTGAGCCTGACGCTCTCTTGCCAGTTCCGGATTTGCGACCGGGTTGTAATTAGTCGGGGCATTCGGTATTCCGGCCAGCAGGGTACACTCATTAAAATTCATCTCTGATGGCGGTTTTCCAAAATACCCCCATGAAGCGTCTGCTACACAATAATATCCATTTCCGAAGAAAATCGAATTAACATACAGCTCAAAAATCTTATCTTTGTCGAGCACAGATTCTATCTTAAATGCCATAAACAGTTCTGAAATCTTGCGTATAATCTTTTTATCCTGCGTAAAATACTGGTTTTTCGCAAGCTGCTGGGTAATAGTGCTGCCTCCCTCTACATAAGAGCCTGCCTTAATATCATTGACGAGAGCCCTGCATGTGGCGATGGGATCAAATCCCGGATGAGAATAAAAGCGCTTGTCCTCCACAGCCAGCACCGCATCGATATAGGTCTGCGGCAGTTCGTCGATCGTCGTATAATTGTCGATCGACTCAATTTCTGCCGCCATTTCTTCCACGCTTTTTTCATTCAGTGCTTCCCTGTAATCCATGTATCCTTTCACACAGAGCGCACCGATCAGGATGACGATGGTCAGGATAAGAAAAGAACACAGACGTTTTATCCATTTCATAGTGTATGAATACTCCTTTCATACTATGATTATATCGGACAAATCTGTGTTCTTCCATTATATCTTCTTACGATTTTCTTAAAATTATGACATTTTTGTAAGCCGAGTTATTTGGTTGTACTTCCGAATCCACCGTTTCTGATCTCTGTGGCGTCATCGTCGAGAGTGATCCCGTATTCCACAAAGATTCCCTGCATAAAACCCTCTCCGCTTTTCAGCTCAACCGTTTTCCCTTCATTACTGTCATTAGTGACCTTGGAGAAAATATGCCCCTCATTATCAGAATAATAATAATCACTGTCGATGATCCCCACCGTATTGTTAAGCTGCAGCCTGTATTTGAAGCCGAGCCCGCTGCGGGGATAACATTTGAGGACCCACTCCGGCTCCATCCAGACGCGGACGCCTGTAGGAATCTTTATCGTCTCGCCCGGTGCCAGCGTGATATCTGCCGGAGCAAAGAAATCGTATCCGGCGCTCCCTGCGGTGGCACGTCTCGGCAGACAGATTCCATCATAGATTTCCTGTATTTTGCTCCTGTCTGTAATCCCCAGGGTATCTCCCCATCCTTCCAGAAACTGTTCAAAACTTACCTTTTCAAATCTTGCTATTCTCTTCATAAAACTTCTCCTTTATACACCTGCACATACTGAACTGCCGGCTGCTTACATGCACGGATTCCAGATCATATCATTGCTGATCTCATCAAGTGAAAATACGCCGCACATCCGCATCGTATCTTTAAGTTCTGCACCGATTTTATTGGCATATGCCGTAACGCCTTCCTCCTGCCCACCATAGACTGCTGTCACAAACGGGCGCGCGATCAGTACAGCATCTGCTCCGAGTGCGAGAGCCTTAAATACATCCACACCTGTGCGGATACCGCCGTCTACAAATATCTTCACCTGACTTCCGGATTCTCTTACCGCTTTTACAATTGATGGAAGAACCTCCGCTGTGGACGGGCACTGATCCAGTACTCTTCCGCCATGGTTTGACACAACAATCCCCTGTACTCCCGCCTCCGCTGCTTTCAGCGCTCCTTTCGGAGTCATAATACCTTTCAGGATAAACGGAATTTCCGCCATCTTTACGATCTCTTTCAGTTCTTCTACCGACTTGCTTCCGGCAGGAGGATTCAGATTCTGCAGGAACGGAAGTCCTGCAGCATCGATATCCATTGCTACTGCAAACGCGCCGGACTTCTTGACCAGCTCCATCTTCTCCCGTATTGTCTCCAGATCCCACGGTTTCACAGTCGGAATTCCCTGTCCGTTCAGTTGTCCGATCGCATCTGTCGCCTCGATCATAACGTTATAGTCTGTTCCATCCCCGGTGAAGGCCGCGATTTTATTTTCCGCACAACCTTTCAACAGGATCTCATTGTATTCCTGATCTGTATATTTATCTCCATAATGCAGTTTCACAGCACCAACCGGACCTGCAAAGAATGGATAGGCAAATTTTTTACCAAACAAATTTATCTCTGTATTCAGTGTTTTCTGTTCACAGATCGTATCCATATTGATGCGGATTTCCTGCCATTTCTGATAATTGCGCATGGCTAGGTCTCCGATTCCCTTTGCCCCCGGCCCCGGCATTGTATTTCTGCATGCTGCGCCGTTGCAGATTGGACAGGCTTTGCAATACGGTCCGATACAGCCTCTTGCGTTCTTTATAACTTCTTTATATTCCATAATGTTTTCCCCTTTTTTCCTTATCCTGTAAAGTGCCGCTTAACGGAAAATCCCTGACTCATCCAGTACATGCAGGATCTCATCGATCATGTTCTCATCCACTACAAGCGCCATTCTGACATATCCTTCTCCGCCGGAACCGAATGCGCTTCCCGGCGTTACGATCACACCGGTCTTCTCCATCAGCTTCATGCAGAAATCTGCGGAGGAATCGTACCCGTCCGGAATCTTTGCCCACACAAACATAGTGCCCTGACTGTCGGGAACGTTCCATCCAATCCGCCGTAAACCACCGCAGAGAGCACGGTTTCGTCTTCCATATTCCTGACGCTGCTGTTCGATAAAATCATCAGGCCCTGTGAGCGCCGCGATCGCTGCATACTGTACCGGATAAAAGATACCATAATCAATCTGTGACCTCAGCAGACGGAACTTGCTTATGATGTCTTTATTCCCCACTACAAAGGAGATCCTTGCTCCGGTCAGATTATACGATTTAGAAAGAGAATAAAACTCTACTCCCACATCCTTCGCACCATCATACGCAAGAAATGACTTGCCGGGCTTCTCAGTATATGTAATATCTGAATAAGCATTGTCATGCAGGATGACAATATCATTTTTCTTTGCAAAAGCGATAAGTTTTTCGTAAAAATCATCGGGAGCGCACACACAGACCGGATTCAGCGGATACGAAACGATCATATATTTTGTCTTTTTCAGCGTTTCTTCCGGAATGCTGTCAAGATCCGGCAGATATCCGTTCTTCTCCTCGATCGTATAATACTGTACGTCCGCCTTCGCCATGATCCCGCTCATCTCAAACATGGGATATCCCGGATTCGGCACAAGGATCACGTCGCCCGGATCACAGAAGATCATCCCGATGTGTGCCATCGCTTCCTGGGATCCATAGACAGACATTACCTCATCTGTACTGATCTCCACACCGAAACGTTTTTTATACCTATACTGTACCGCCTCTAAAAGCTCCGGCAGATCTGCAAGCGAATATTTATAATTCTCCGGCTTTGCACACGCCTCCTGCATGGCCTTCATCACATGGGGCGCAGGCTTGAAGTCCGGTGTGCCCACGGACAGATTATAGACTTTGCGCCCCTCTTTTAAGAGTTCTTCTTTTTTCTCGTTGAGAGCGCCGAAGATTCCCTGTTTAAAATCATTGATCATACTTGAAAAATGACTGTTATCCACTTTAGTTTCCTCCTCTTTTGCCGTTTTCCTGCGCGCTGCGCCGGCGATTCCGCATGATAGATCAAATGTCTGATACGCGCAATGCGCAATTATTATACCACTTACATCTGTAAAAAGCAAAAAGAACGGAAACTCCGATTTCTTTACAGGCAACAGTTCAACGCTCAATAACAAACGATGAGGCAGTTCTTATTCCGCCTCACCGTCATTTTTTACCTTTTATGTTTTTTTCTGACAATATTAAAACTTGTTACAGCCAGTCCGATACCGGAGAGGCTCAAAAGAACAATCCATCCTGCAAAACTCGAAGTATCACCGGTAATTACAGAATTATAGCCAGCTACATTTACTTCCCTAATAGTATAAATGATCTTAGTGCCAGATTGATACTCGTCCAGCCCAGTAAAGCAAGCAGACCAATGATTTCTGCTGTTTATTTCTCTTTTATTAATTATGACATTTTACGGCATGTTTGCAGGTGTTCCATACAGATCATACGGCGTTGCCTGATATACGTAATAGTTCACCCAGTTCGTATACAGGTTATTTGCATGGGAACGCCATGTAAGCAGCGGCTTATTCTCCGGGTCGTCATCCGGATAATAGTTCTCAGGAATCTGCGGATTCATCCCCCTCGCTGTGTCCCTCTTATATTCTGAGTCCAGTGTCATCCGGTCATATTCTGGGTGCCCCATCACAAAGATCTGGCGTCCTTCCTGTGCCATGCACAGGAACACCCCTGCCTGTCTGGAATCAGCCAGAATCGTGATCCGCTCATCCGTCTCCAGAAGATCCTGAGGCACTTCCGTGTATCTGGAATGGGGTGCCATAAATATGTCGTCGAATCCTCTCACAAGCGGAATCTTGCGGTTTCTCACGCGGTGCCGATATACACCGGACAGTTTTTTCGGCAAATCAGCTTTATCGATCCCGTAATGATAATAAATCCCCGCCTGGGCTCCCCAGCACAGATGCAGTGTGGATGTCACGTTGGTCTTTGTCCACTCCATGATCTTTTTCAGTTCTTCCCAGTAGTCCACCTCCTCAAAAGGCATACGCTCCACCGGGGCCCCTGTTATGATAAATCCGTCGAATCTCTTTTCACATATGCTCTCAAAAGGTTCGTAAAACTTGTAAATATGACTTGTAGACGTATTTTTTGACACGTGGCTTGTCATACGTACAAAAGTAACATCCACCTGGATCGGCGTATTTGACAGGGAACGAAGAATCTGTAGTTCCGTATCCTCTTTCAGGGGCATCAGGTTCAAAAGCCCGATGCTCAAAGGACGGATATCCTGATGTGCGGCCCTGTACTCATCCATTACAAATATATTTTCCTGTTCCAGTATCTCCTTTACCGGAAGATCATTTTGTACCCGAATCGGCATAACAACTCTCCTCTTCTGTCATTATGTATTTCCGGCATACTCAGCGCCGGAGATGCGATAGTAAGATTATAACGCTTATCTCGACTTACCGTCAACAGCAATAAAAAGATCCGGGAGCATTCCCGGATCGTAATCTGCGGCTTCTCGCCGCACACAGCCATACAGCTTATATTATGCTCAGCCGCAATGGCACTGGAATGTGGCGCATTCCGTGCCGTCTGCTGTTCTTGCGCTTCCGCCTTCTACACTGATCTTTCCTGCATGACA
>DWXI01000131.1 GCA_019119265.1 Candidatus Mediterraneibacter intestinigallinarum
CCGACTCGATCTCCACCGTCACAATGATGAATCCATGCAGGAACTTCCCGAGAACAATGCCAAAAATGGCTCCCAGAACTGTCAGGACAATGTTCTCCCTGTACACATACATCGCCACCTCACCATTATAGAAGCCCAATACCTTCAACGTTGCAAGCTCTCGTTGACGCTCTGTAATATTGATAGTGTTTAGATTATACAGAACCACAAATGCAAGCATACCCGCAGATATGATGAGTACAACGATCACTTCGTCCAGTGCGCCCAGCATATTGTCTACCTGTTCCCTCAAATCAGTCGTGTAGCTTACACTCAGCGCTCCCGGTAACGTGAGCGCTTCCTCTCCGATACGTTCCGCCTCTTCTGTGATACGATCGGATGTTTTATAAAAGATCGAATTATAATCCGGCTTCTCTCCATACACTTTTTCGTAATATGTCGGTGTCATATACAGATAGTGACCCATATAGTTTTCACAGACAGCGCTGATCTCCACTTCAAGGTCTCCCTTATCCTCATCATGAATCGTAATCGTATCGCCCGGTTCCACGCCCAACTCTGTCGCCATCTTTTCCGTAAGAACAGCGCCCGAATCATCCAGTTCATACGTTCCATTTGTTATACGGTCCTGGAGTACGACAAATTCAGAAAACTCTTCTACATTTTTCGGCACGTCAAGATAGACATCAAACTGTTCTTCTCCATTTCCGACCGTAATCTGAGCCAGGAGCCCTTCAGTGGACCCAGCCATTTTACTGTCTTTTCCAAGTTCTTTAATGATGTTACTCTTCTCTTCCTCAGTTGCATCGTCACTTAGTATGATGTTTCCGTCATAAAGCTGAATCTCCCCATACTGAATATCAACAATGGCAAAAATAGAATCTTTTAACCCGAATCCGACAAGCATGAGAGCCATACAGCCGCCAATTCCAAAAATTGTCATAAACAGGCGCTTCTTATAACGTACAAGATTACGAATGCTTGCTTTCCATGAAAAGTTCAACCGTTTCCATATAAACTTCACACGTTCCAGCAACACTCTCTGGCCCTGCTTCGGGGTCGGCGGCCGCATCAGCTCTGCTGCCTGTTCTCTTAATTCTTTGTAACACGAGAAAATTGTTGCAAGGAGCGTACTTGCCAGAGCCGCTGCCGCTGCACCCAGGCCGTACTCTAAGTTATACGGTATGACAATATCATTCATATGCTGGTACATGATACCATATGCGTTAATGATAATATATGGAAATACTTTCTCTCCAAACAAAATTCCAACTACGCTGCCCGATACAGTCGCCAGTAATGCATACCCAAGGTATTTGCCTGCAATAGAATGTCTCTCATATCCCAGCGCCTTAAGCGTTCCAATCTGTGTCCTCTGTTCTTCTACCATACGGGTCATAGTCGTCAGACTGATCAGCGCTGCCACAAGGAAAAAAATCACGGGGAATACTTCTCCAATTGCCCGCATACGATCTGCATTTTCGCCATATCCGCTATACTCCGGCAGATTAGATCTGTCATATATGTACCACTCGGGCTTCTCAAGATCATTGATCTCATTTTCTGCATCTTCAAGTTCTTCTTTCGCATCCGCAATCTTTTGTTCTCCGTCTGCGATCTCAGCTTCAGCCTCTGATTCTCCTTCATAATACTCTTCCCAGCCATCCGTAATCTCAGCCTCCGCCTCTGCAAGCTGCGCTTCTGCATCAGCGAGTTCCTGCTCCCCTGCATTGATCTGATCCCAGCCGCTATTGATCTGTTCCTGTCCGGATTCCAGTTCGGCCTTCGCAGCATCAATCTGGGCCTGCGCCTGGGCAATCGCTGTTTCACCATTCTGTATTTCTTCATACATGGCATTCAGAGTTGCCATCGTCACATCGTCCGTTGCACCACTGGCTGCAAGGGTATTGTACTGTTCTTTCGCCGTATTCAGTTCGTCTATCTGGTCATTCAGGGCATCAATATTGTTATTCAGTTCTTCCTGCCCCTGATCTACCTGTGTCTGGCTGTCCTCAAGCTGCCGGCGGGATGATTCCAGCTGTTCTCTCGAAGCCTCAATCTCCTGGCGCCCGCTGTCCACTTCTGCCTGTGCATCTTCTAACTGCTTACGTGCATCTGCAAGCTCTGCCTCAGCCTGGGCTTTTCCGTCTTCCAGCTCTGTTTCTGCATCTGAAACCTGCTGACGGGCATCCGCCAGGGCTTCGTTAGCCTCCTCCACGATCTCTTCATAGCGTATCTGCTCACGTTCAGCCTTAATAGCTTCGATCGCATCCATTACTTGCCGGATACGTTCGTCATACTCATCCGTAAAGGCCGTCATCTCTTTTGCGCCGTCCACCTGTGCATAGATTTCTGTATAGACATCCAGCGAAAAGCTGTCTGCAGGGACCACGATAAATGCCGTTACCGTTCCGTTTCCAATCGTTGTGCTTCCCCTCTGGAAAGCAATGTAATTTGGGCTGCTCACCGCTCCTGTAATCGTAAATGTATCCGTTTTCAGCGTATCTGTAATATCATCGTCACTGCCACTTGAAAAGGTGATCTCATCGCCAATCTCAAGGCTGCTTTCATCTAGATAATCCACATCAACCGCACACTCATTTTCCGCCTCCGGAAGTCTTCCAGCCTCTAACTGCACCTGATTCATCGTCGGCATAAGCGACATCACATGCACCGCAATCTGGTTATCCCCTTCTGAACACAGTACATCAACAGAATAGCTTCCTTCCACAGCAGCCACCCCGTCTACATCTTCAATTGCATGCAGATCATCCTCCGTAAGACCCAGTGTACTGATCACCTCAATGTCCATCATATTCTTATCGTCAAAATAAGCATCTCCTGAATAGCGCATATCCGGCTCCGAAGCACGGATTCCGGAAAAGAAAGCACAGCCGATCGCAACAATGAAAAAAATGGACATAAAACGCCCGAGACTGCGTCTTATCTCCATATAAAAGTCCTTTCTCAACGCTTTTTTCTTCATCTGCCGTTACCCTACCATTCTATATCATCGATCGATACCGGATGCTCATTGAGCTCCATCTGTGAGACCTGACCGTTCTTAATATGTATCAGCCGGTCCGCCATCGGAGCGATCGCCTGATTATGCGTAATTACGATCACAGTCATTCCCCTCTCCCGGCACATATTCTGCAGGAGTTTAAGAATTGATTTTCCCGTATTGTAATCAAGAGCGCCCGTCGGCTCATCACAGAGCAGCAGCTTAGGGTTTTTTGCCAGCGCCCTGGCTATCGAAACTCTCTGCTGTTCGCCCCCGGACAACTGAGCCGGAAAATTATTCAGTCGATCTCCCAGTCCCACTTCCTCCATCACTTTTCTCGCATCCAGCGGATCCCTGCATATCTGAAGAGCCAATTCTACATTTTCAAGAGCAGTCAGATTCGGCACCAGATTATAGAACTGAAAAACAAAGCCAATATCTTCCCGTCTGTATTCTGTCAGCCGTCTTGAATTATAGGCGGTAATCTCATCTCCGTCTACAAGAAGGGTTCCGCTTGTAGCGGTATCCATCCCGCCAAGGATATTGAGCACTGTCGTCTTGCCCGCACCGCTGGGCCCGACAATAACGACAAACTCACCTTTATCAATCGAAAAACTGATATTATCCGCAGCGCGGATCTCAATCTCTCCCATCTTATAAATCTTCGTAATATCCTGCAATTTGACAAAATCTTTCATACGTACTGCTCCTATGAAAAGCAAAGCGGATACTCTGGATGTATCCGCTCTGTTTAATTCTCTATATTTAATTATAACACGGAACTTACATAAAGTTGAGAACTTTCCCGCAATTTCAGATTATTTTCACACTTTTTTATATTGCGCATTAAGCTTTGCTGAAAACCGGAACAATACAAGTCCGATCAGAAACATTACCGACAGCGCGCTCACACCGATATTGATACTTCCCGTCACCTGACTTAATACGGAGACCAGCGCCGTACCTATGACAGAAGCGCCTTTCCCGCATATGTCATAAATTCCGAAGAATTCTCCTGACTTCTCCGCCGGAATTATCTTTGCAAAATAGGACCGGGAAAGCGCCTGTATCGTTCCCTGGAACATTCCGACCAGTACAGCCAGCAGCCAGAAATCAAACTGTGTATCCAGCCAATAGGCATATACTGCGATGCAGAAATACGCCGCAATACAGATTGTTATGATCGTTTCAGGTCTTACTTTCTTCACAAGTCTGCTGAAGATAAGGACGCACGGGAAGGCAACGATCTGTGTCACAAGCAGTGCCAGAAGCAATCCTGTGCTGTCCAGCCCCAGTGCCTGCCCGTAAGCTGTTGCCATGTCGATCACCGTATAAACACCATCAATGTAGAAGAAGAACGCCAACAGGAAAACAAAGATATGTTTCTGCTTTGTCAGCTCAATAAACGTCCTTCCCAGACGTCTGAAACTGTTTCTCACTACATGTTCTCCCGCGTCGGAGAAATACTTCTGCCGGTAGGAACGCAGAAGAGGTATGGATGAACACAACCACCAGACTGCCGTGATAATAAATGCAAGAATCATGGAAGTCTGCGTACTCAGACCTATATTGCCGCCGCCCAGTACGATTACAAGACTGATCACAAAAGGAATACAACTGCCAATGTATCCCCACGCATACCCGTGTGAAGAAACCGAATCCATACGCTCCGGTTCTGTCACGTCCGTCAGCATGGCATCATAGAATACAAGGCTGGCTGAATATCCTGTCTTCGCCAGTACAAAGATCACCAGAAACCATAGCCACGAGGACAGGAAACCGAGCACGATACATCCGAATACTCCTACAGCCATGGCAGCAGAAAAAATAATCTTTTTAAAGTTCTTCGTATCTGCAATAGCTCCAAGCGTAGGTCCGAGAATCGCCACGATCAGCGTACAGATGGATGTGGCATAGCCCCAGTATGCAAGATAATTTACATCTGATATCCCGGCGCTCTCTGCAAGCGAATTAAAATAAATCGGGAAAATCGTGGATACCATCAGGGTAAACGCCGAATTTCCCACATCATAGAGTACCCATTTCTTTTCCAGTGAAGTCAGTTTAAATTTCATGTTTTTTCTCTCATCCCTTCTGTTATCTCTTTACAGGCGCAGTTCTTCCCATTTATCTCCGGCGCCAAACGTGCGGTGGAAACGTTCCGGAAGCTCTGTTCCATCAAACAACGCTTTCTGGTACTGGATGATCAGCCCTGCAGCCAGCGGTACCGCGCCTGCATACAGCCGCTTGAGGAGCTGACAGTATTCTTTGCACGCAGGATTTGGCTCAAGACTCATGACCATACCATGTTTGTCCTCATAATGCCCTGCCAGTTTCATGCAGCCGAAGATCAAATTTCTCTTTGCCTTTCCGGGAGCCAGAAGCACCTTATGACAAAGAATCATTGAACGCATGGACTTTTCTATGAGTTCCGGCGTCATATCGTTAAAAAACGGAGCAATCACAGAAGCGTTCTTCCTATTCGGATGGATATGACCGGTCGCCAGATATCGCACCGGATTAATATAATCTTCCTTGAGCAGCAGGCGGTCAAATTCCATCTCAATCTCAGAATGACTGATCCCACTGGTCTGTATCATTTTCTCGATATACGGATGACACTCACTGTCCAGTGCAAAATGACAGATAAAACCATATATATAAGCTCTTGCTGCAGCCGGATCCTCCGCTTTTTTGATCACTTCAACGGCATTACGGAAGAACTCATCCGACATCTTGTCGTGCAGCTCATATCCCTGAGTGTTTACATGATTTCTTATAAGTGCCTTATAATAAAAAAGAAGATCCGGACCGTGTACGCCTATGTCAAACAGTTCTCTGTTATTCTCAATAGAATTCTGGAGCGGACGCGGCAGCGCACCGATAACTTCCTTTCCAAATTTATAATGTGCGTATGTTGTAGGCATAGATATTCCCCTTTTCTGTTGCATTTTTTCATGTCATGCCGTTCTCAGTTTACGGATAAAGGCTATCCGCAACCATATGGCCGACCATATGTAACATATTATCACATATCCTATGTAAAAAATCCAGTTCTCTATATCTATAGAATGTTAAATTTTTGTATAAGTTCAGCCATGGGGCTGTCCGGGAGAGAAAATCATGCTCGCATGATTTTTCGAGCGGGCAGCTCCATGAGACGAGCGCCCGCATATGAGGAAAACAGCGGCGCAGCCGCAGTAAGCACGTCAGTGCGGTTTTCCGAATGGCGCGGGCTGAACTCTATTTTTTTAAAAGCAATCTTGACTTTTCCCTGCTCCGGTCCTATATTATATATTGTGCAGTCGTTAGTGCACTTTCCGTACAGATTACTTTGTACTCATAACCAGGGGTTGTACTGGTTTCGACAGGGATCTTGAAGATGGAGAAGCTATCCGCAGGCTGATGCGTCAAATCGCAAACTTAAAATTAAACGCTAACGATAATTACGAATTAGCTGCAGCCTAAATGCTGCATGCCGCTCCTGATGCACTCACACATCGGGAATCCGGTATCAAACATGTGAGAAACGATGTCGGCAAAGCTTTGAGCCGTCAGGCGTAATATGAAGCTACTGAACCTGCAAGGATGTTCGTTTCCGTGCAGCAGAGGGAATGAAAAATAACGGACTATGATAGTAGAAGTACATGGGATGGGTTTTTGGACGCGGGTTCGATTCCCGCCAGCTCCACTTGACCGCGAAAAGGTGAACATTTTCGCGGTTTGTTACGATTGGAAACATAGCTCAGCTGGGAGAGCGCTCGCCTGACTAGCGGGAGGTCATGGGTTCGAGCCCCGTTGTTTCCATGAGGGAAGCCGCAGCCAGCTTCCCAAAATAAAATATATGGGGTATTAGCGCAGTTGGGAGCGCGCAACATTCGCATTGTTGAGGCCACGGGTTCGAATCCCGTATACTCCAGTCGTAAACCCTTGATTTTACGGGATTTGCAGAGTAACATGCAAAAAAAGCATCATCAGAAGAATAATTTTTTCTTCCGATGGTGCTTTAATATTTATAAGCTCTTCTGTCTTAGGACATCTTTACTTCACCTCCGCCTTACGATACACCCGGTACGTTCCCGGCAGCATGACTGCATACAGGCACAGATACAGTACGAACAGGATCGGGATCGCACCTGTGACTTTCCCGCCCAGCTCATAAAGATTAAATGCTCCTATTGCATAACTGATCTGCAGCAGCTGATCCGGCAACAGACCGAGTATTTCTGACAGCGCATTTACGCTGCTCAGAAATGACGGAACAAATAGTATAATAAACGGAACTGTCACAGCCAGCACAGCAGATTTTGTTTTCGCGGATACCAGCATTGCCAGAGACAGGATAAAAAGGTTTCCCACATATCCGCCCAGCACAGTGAGAAGATACTCCTGAAAATACGTGATATTATAGAAACTCTTCCAGCCGTCCATTCCACTCTGTATCATGCATGAACCGCCCTCTGCACCCAAGGTCAGAAGAATAATTGTCGTATAAAGCAGAATTGTAATCCAGTAGATACCGGACAGCAGGATAAATCCTGCTGCGATCTTGGATCGTACGCCTCTGTTCCTCCCATACTGTGATGAAAAATATATGGAATCTGCTTTTAACGCGAATTCACTGGAAAATATGCCGGATACAAGGAATCCGGCAGCCAGTACGGTCACCATGATAATCGTTGAAGAATATATCAGCAGCGTGCTCCATCCGTCCGCGTAAGTATAATAAAACGGCGTCTCCGTCTTCTCGTACTGCCGGACCAGATATTCCTTTTCATTATCAGTAAAACGATCCTTGATTTCATCGGACCCAAGCCATTCCTTCAGGCTGCTTATGCGCCTTTCATAAATGCTTCCCACTTCGTCCGCATTGACAGTGTCTGCCCTGTAATAGTCATAACTCTGAAATCCGGAAAACGCCAGATTGATCAGTTCCCGCAAGTCTGAAAATCCCTGTTTTCTGGAATAGGCAATATTGTTGTCTGTCACATCATCTGAACGGGCTTCCGGCGACTGATTCACTGCATCATTTTCTTCGATCACTTTCTTCAGGACATCTTCTGTCACATATCCTGACCACTGCTCTTTCGCCTGCCGCAGTTTTGCTGCCGCTTCGGCTCCCGACACGGAACTTCCGTCAGATTCAGTATAAGACACGCCGCTGACTGCTATAGTAGTGACGATCATCAGTACAGCCAGAAGGATCAGCAGCGCAATCCTGTTGACAGGTCTCACCAATACCTTTTTCAATTCATATAACAGCATTACTGTCGCCTCCCTTCTCTCCGAAATAATACAGGAACACATCCTCCAGGACAGGATCTGCAATGACTGCATCCGGAAGCGGCTTTTCTGAAGATATGATCCGAAGTTCGGCTCCGTGTGCTTCTGCTCTGACATTGGATATTTTATATTTTTTCATCAGCAGGGGAACCTTCTCCCTGTCGGCAAAACATTTCCATACGTGTTCTTTCATGGAACAGATCAGTTCAGCCGCCGTGCCCTGATGCAGAACCTTTCCCTTGCCCATGAGCCAGATCTTACCGGCAATGTACTCCACATCAGACACGATATGGGTAGACAAAAGGACCAGTCTGTCTTCGGAAAGCTCGCTGATCAGATTCCGAAAACGGATTCTCTCATTGGGATCAAGCCCTGCGGTCGGCTCGTCAAGAATCAGGATCTTCGGATCTCCCAACATAGCCTGAGCAATACCTGCCCTGCGCTTCATGCCTCCCGACAGTTTTTTCATTTTCTTGTTCATATTTTTTGAAAGTCCTGTCTTCTCAGCCAGTTCCCATACTCTCCTTTTCGCAACAGCCGGCCGGATTCCCTTTAACGCCGCAATATAAAGCAGATAATCCTTAATTGTGAGATCCGGATAAAACCCAAAATCCTGAGGCAGATATCCCAGAAGCCTCCGGTAACTGTTATCCATCTTAAATATATCTTTTCCATTGCACATGATCTCTCCGTCTGTCGGCTTAAGAAGTGTACAGATCATCC
>DWXI01000132.1 GCA_019119265.1 Candidatus Mediterraneibacter intestinigallinarum
CATGCATATGAAAATCACATATGAGGAGAGAAAGAAAGATGTCGCAGATAAAAGGTATTTTTGAGAGGGCAACTATCCGAGGAATCGCAGATTATTTACTGTTTGGCACAGGGCCGGATAAAGAGGAACGGGATTATGAAGAACGGATGGATGAAATTTATCAGAGGTTAGAGACAGCAGTTGCGAAATATGATTCAAATCCAAACTCGGAATTACTGGATCTGTGCAATGAACTTACAAGTGAAACTGCCAGCGTATATATGGAAATAGGACTGCAGGTTGGAATCTTGTTGATGCAGGAAATAAAGAAAAATAAAGATAGGGAAAATTAAGAGAACATTACTAAGAGTCGTCGGCTTCTTTATGCTGATGACTTTTTTTAATTCTCTTTTTTAATAACCTTTTTCATACTTTTGTAAAAAAACATCGATTTTTTTCGGAGGGTAAAAATTTTTTATCAGAGGAGTTGTAAATCGCCGTCTCCCAGTTTGTTTATATTGAAGGGGTTTTTACATTAGATAAATAGAAGGCTCTTTTTATGGCAGACGAGTAATACGAAATGATTTAAAAACATTTTTTGATTTAGCCCCTGTAATTTGACTGCTCCCGAATACGTTAAGTGAGAGGGTTTGATCCTATAGAGCAAGATCCACCCAGGTAATACCGAAATTCATGTTATGGATTTGGCCTTCCCTTTTGGGTCGAGATCTTGCTTGGAATTTCTAAGGGCAAGATCCACCCCGTAATACCAAAATCCATATTATATGGATTTGGCCTTCCTCTTTGGGTCGTGATCTTGCTTGGGATTTCCAAGAGCAAGATCCACTAAGTAATACCCTATCGTGTATTTCTAAGTAGGGATCTTGCCGGGGATTTCGATTCCCCATACCCTCGATGATCTGCCGATCTGGCAGATATTGGCGCCCACTGGAAAGTGGAACGCAGCACAAAAGGAAGATTCTGGAATTGATGCCTGCTCTTCCATTTGTGGTGTTATTGACGTGACAGGACTCAGAAGAAAGGAGGACTCATGACAAGAAAGAGAATGGAACAGAAGTGAGATTATCCGTATTTTATCAGGGCAGTTAAAGTAATCCAGACGAATTGTTCCAAAACGATACCGAACCACGACCAAACAGCGTTTTTTGCCTTCAGACAGGATAAACCCCATGCAGATATATTTGAGGTCAAAAAAGCCTGTCGTAAAGAGCAAAAAAAGCAAAAAATGATACCGAAACGTGACCATAATTGCTACCCTGTGTGCGGACACCGGCAGGGTAGCGGAAAGGAGAAATGTCTGTGCCGAGAATGAGCAAGAAAAGAAAACAGGAATTGGCTTTTTTTCTCAATGAAAGAGGCCGGGTTGCGCACAATCTGACCTGCAGGAAATGTACCGGCGACTGCAAGCAGAGTTCCCGAACGGAGATTGTATGCTGCCCCTGCTATGAATCCAAGCGGAGCCGACGGCGGAAGATCAGACAGGAACAGGCAAATGGATGTGGAGAATAAAATCCAGACGACTTATATGACAGAACAGACAAGGCTCCCGGCGTTTCTTCCCTATCCCCGGTTCCTGCTGGATATGGATCTGACTCAGACCGCCAGAGTCCTGTACGCTCTGCTGCTGGACAGGTCCACGCTTTCCAGAAAGAACGGATGGAAGGACAGGGAGGAGCATATTTATCTGATCTATACGATCGCAGATCTGGCAAAGGATCTTGGGAAGAGCCATATGACGATCAAAAAGGCGTTGAATGAGCTGATGGATGCCGGACTTCTGGAAAAAAGAAAGCAGGGATTTTCAAAGCCGAATCTGCTGTTTGTCAGGCTCCCGGCAGAGGAGCGAGACAGCGGTCTGCCAGAGGCAGGGAAAGTATCCCATGGAGAGAAAGAAAAAGATACCTGTGAGGGAAAGGAAAGTGTCTATATGAGGGATAGAAAAGCAGCTCCTAACCAACTGAGTAATAACCAACTGACAGAAAGTCAGAAAAACAGAGAGAGGAAAACACGCTCCGCCTATGGAAAATATCAGAATGTGTTTCTCTCCGAAACAGAATATGAGGAATTGAAGCAGAAGATCCGGGAACCGGACAGGCTGATCGAAGAACTTTCCGGGTATATGTGTTCCACCGGGAAACATTATGCCGATCATGCAGCTACATTGCAGAGGTGGGCAGAACGGTTAGCGCCGGTAAAAAATCTTCCGGATTATACCTGCAGTGAGGAGGACAGCCTGTGAACGAGATGATAGAAGAAACAGTAAAGAACATGATGCAGCCGGGAGAAAGAACCGAAGAGGATTACATCGGAGAAGACGGACTCCTGCATTGTGGCAAATGCCATGAACCGAAGGAAGCTTATTTTGATCCGGGAAAAGATATGGTGTTCGGGATGAAAAAGCATCCCCGGGAATGTGAGTGCCGTAGGAAAAAGAGAAAAGAGGAGGAGCAGTACCGGGAACAACAGCGCCATGAAACCGCTGTGAGAGAATTAAAGAGCCGTTGCTTTTCTGAGAGAGCCATGCAGGAATGGACCTTTGAGAAGGATAAAGGGATTTCAAAAAATACGGAAACCGCCAGATTCTATGTGAAGCATTGGGAGAGGATGAAAGAGGAAAACATCGGTTATCTTTTCTGGGGAGTGGTCGGGACCGGGAAAAGCTATCTGGCAGGCTGTATTGCAAATGCCCTGCTGGAACAGGAAATCCCCGTCCGCATGACCAACTTTGCTGAGGTGCTCAATGACCTGTCCGCCAACTTTTCAGACAAGAACGAGTACATAAAGAATTTATGCAGATTCCCGCTGCTGATCCTGGATGATTTCGGCATGGAGAGAGGAACAGAATACGGACTGGAACAGATTTATGCGGTGATCGACAGCAGATACCGCAGCGGGAAGCCGTTGATCGTGACTACGAACCTGACTCTGCACGATTTAACGCATCCGCAGGATACGGCACATGCAAGGATTTATGACCGGCTGCAGGAAATGTGCGTCCCGGTGCAGTTTAAAGGAGAGAGTTTTCGAAAACTGACAGCCAGAGAAAAGCTGGATCGGATGAAAGAAAGTCTGAAGGAGGTGAGGTAAATGAGGCAGACAAAAGAAAGAGAGAGCAGCTGCCGACTGGCAGTGGATATTGAAGGGCTGGCCGCCATGCTTTCCTGCGGACAGATGACGGCAAGGAAGATCGTGGAAGATTCCGGAGCCCGGATCACCATCGGACGCCGGGTATTGTACTCGGTCCGGAAGGTGGAAAAATATCTGGAAACGATAGCGGGATAGAGGAACCCTGATGTGCATGGAGATGGTTTTGTGATATACTTTCCTTAAGCAGGACAAGACCATTCTCTGAGGCAGGGAGGTGTGAAGATACAGAGAGGAATGGTTTTGTGGCAAGAAAAGATAATAGAGGAAGAAATCTGAGGACCGGGGAATCCCAGCGCAAGGACGGCCTCTATATGTACCGGTACAAGGATGAACGGACCGGCAGACGGCTGGCTGTTTATTCCCCGGATCTGGCCGAACTCAGGAAAAAAGAAAAAGAGATCGAGAAAGATCAGGACGAAGGGATCCTGACCGATACCCAGTTCAAGAGTATGACGCTCAATGAGCTGTTTGACATTTATCTGGAGACAAGGAAGCTGGCGGAAAGCACCCGCGCCAATTACAGAAGGATGTGGAACAGTCTTGTGAAGAATGAGCTTGGTCAGATGAAAGTGGTACAGGTGAGGCCATCCCATGTGCGGTTGTTTTATTCCCGGCTGAGTAAAGAAAAATACGCCCACAGTACCATCAAGTTTCTCCATAATATGATCTTCCCCAGCTTTGAGGTGGCCGTAGATGATGATATCATCCGGAAGAATCCTGCAAAAAGAGCTTTGGGAGATTATGGAGAGCCGGAAAAGAAGCGCACCGCCCTGTCCTTTGACCAGCAGAAAAATCTGTTGAACTTTGTGAAGAACAGCGAGGCATTTCAGAATTATCTGCCTATGCTGCAGGTGATGATCGGAACGGGGCTCCGCTGTGGGGAACTGATCGGACTGACCTGGAAGGACGTGGATCTGAAGACAAGGACCGTATCCGTAAATCATCAGCTGATCTATAAGAACTATGGAGACGGATGCAGTTTTCATGTGACCATGCCGAAGACGGAGGCCGGGATCCGGGAGATCCCCATGAGCAGAATGGTGGCGAGAGCCTTTGAGGTCCAGAGACGGCTGAATTTTCAGGCCGGGATTCCAAGAGATGTAGAGATCGAAGGTCTGTCCGATTTCGTGTTCATGAGCAGGAGCGGGCGCCCCATGATGCCTGCCTCCGTAAATTTTATCCTGCGGGATATTGTGAAGGCGTATAACAAAGAGGAAAATGAGCGGGCGAAGCGGGAGAGGAGAAAGCCGGAAGAGCTGCCGACCATTACCGCCCACATCCTCAGACATACCGCCTGTACCCGTATGGCGGAGACAGATCTGGATATGAAGGTGGTCCAGTACGTCATGGGGCATGCCAATATCAGTGTCACGATGGAAGTTTATAACCATATCACAGACCGGTCCAGGATTGAAAAAGAGATCGCGAAGCTGGATGCCGTGCAGGTGATGTGATGGCTCAGATTTCTTTAAGAATGATTACAGAACTGCTCGCCATGCACCTCATGAACTGCGTTCATTCGGTCGCGGCTGTCGCCGTATAGGTCCCAAAACCGGAGCTGCCTTTATGTGAGCAAGCTCCCGAGAGGCACCGCCATGCACTTCGCGAACAAGTTCGCTCAGTCGCGGCTGTCGCCGTATAGGCGTAATTTCAAGTCTGCCCTCATGTGAGTAAACTCCCATCGGGCAGCCTGAAATTCCCCCTGCATGGCTCGTAGTTTTCGCGCAAAATGGTGTAGAAATGGTGTAAATTTGGTGTAGTAAGTCATTTTTGAAGCAGATTAAAAAATGGGAGACCTCGAAAAAGCCCGTAAATTCAAGCTTTTTCAGGTGTCTCCAAAAAAATATTAAAAAAATTAGCACTCACCTCTTGATGTGTCCAGATCTGAGTGGATAAAGCCTTATTTTACAAGGATCTTGCGGATTCTGACTTTTGGTTTGGAGATGTCAAAATACGCCTTTTTCGTGGGAATGGTGTAATAAAATGCACCCAGATTGAAATGGAAAGTCAGTAATCGACGCTTTGTTGGGGAATAATATGGGCAGTCAAAAGTAGTGTGAAATGTCTCTTGTTGTATGGTTTATAGTGTAGTGATATAATACGGATATATAAATTGATAATTAGTCTGAAATTGGAAAATAAGGAGAAAAATAGATGGCTTGTACGAATATTATAAATATAGTTGCATTAATTGTAGTGCCTATAGTTGCTGTACTAATAGGTCAACATTTGCAGAATAGAGCTCAAAAAAGAACGGATAAAATGGAAATATTTAAAACTCTGATGATAGCCAGAACTGGTTGGACGGTAGAAAGTGTCAGAGCGTTAAATGTTATTGATATCATTTTCGTAAATGATAAGAAGGTACGTAATGCTTGGAGAGATCTTTAAATATCGAGTGGAAAATCCAGACAATGCACATTTGGAAAAGATAAGACAAGCACAATATAAACTTATAGAGGAAATTGCAAATTCTCTTGGATATATAAATAAAATTACGTGGGAAGATATTCAAAATCCATATATTCCTAAAGGTATGGTAGAAGCCGAACAGCTACAGCGTGAAGTTCAGAACGGACAATTAGCTTTGGCTAAAATAGCAGAGAGCTTTATATACAAAACTGATCAAACGAAAGAAGGATGACTATTATGAAATCCAACTTTGAATTTTTAAATAAATATTGGCCTATACTGGCACAATTGGGAGCTAATGCTGAAAATTATTTGTATTCAGATCCTAATGCGTGTATATATAAGCTTGGAATGTTTGCAGAGCGTCTTGTGCAGGAAATATTAACGTTTGAGCACATTGATCAACCACGAGTAGACGACACCCATGCAAATCGTATTCGATTATTGAAGCGAGCAGGTCTCCTTCCTAATGAAATAGATAACACTCTTTATTTACTTCGTAAAACCCGTAATTCTGCGGTACATACAGGAATGGATTCTGTGGATAAAGCCAAAATGTTGCTTTCTATGACATATAACTTAGCAGTCTGGCTTATGGAGACTTACGGGGATTGGGAATATGTTGCCAATCAGTTTGTTATGCCTGAAGAAGCACATCAAGCAGATTTGAAAGCGGTTATAGATGATCAGGAAAAAAAGATTGCTGAACTGTCAAAAAAACTTGAAGAAGTAACGACCGCCGTTTCTGATACGACACAGAAAGAACGCGCAAAGCGAGCTGAAACGGTTTCTTCTATGATGGAATGGAACGAGGCACAGACTCGCTGCCTAATAGATGAGCAGCTCCGCAAAGCGGGATGGGAAGCGGATACTGTTAATTTACGTTACAGTAAAGGTACTCGTCCTGTAAAAGGCAGAAATATTGCAATCAGCGAGTGGCCGACTAACTCCGGTTTTTCTAAGAAGGGGTATGTCGATTATGCGTTTTTTATAGGAGAAAAACTTATCGCATTAATGGATGCGAAGAAAGCCTCAGAAGATGTTGCCTCTACTATAGATGTACAGGTAAAAGATTATGCTAAACATATTAAAGAGGAACATGTAAGCTATACAGTGGGGGTGTGGGATGAATATCGGGTTCCTTTTCTATTTGCATCAAATGGAAGAACTTTTCTGGAACAACTTC
>DWXI01000133.1 GCA_019119265.1 Candidatus Mediterraneibacter intestinigallinarum
TACAGTTATGATAATCCATACCTGCATTTAAACTATTCATCAGAACATGGCATTCCTTTTCTTTTCCGAGACAAAGGCCCCTTAGATTTTCTATTTCTGCAACATAAATTAATTAAATCATTTATCACATGCATTGATATTGATTTAATTGGTAATGACTCTCCAATAAAAAGGTATATGGAAAACGAAGGACTTTCCTACGGAATGGCAGGAACTGAGTTTTGCGAAGAAACTATTTTCCGTTACAAGTACAGTTGGAAAGAAAATAACGCTTACGAAATTCAACACTATGCAAATGCCGAAGAATTTGAACCTATTAGGAATCCTCTAAATGAGACTTCTTTACTCTTACCTGCTTTTATGAGACAACCCAAAGCAAACCCAGAATGCAAAGAAAGGGAAATAGAAATCATTCATGGGTATCACTTTAATTCTACGGAAGAAGCATTAAAATGTGAATTTTTAAAAATGCTTGAACTTGGAATCTTAATTCGTAAATGTAATGTTTGCAAAAAATATTTTATCCCCACTAAACACAATGGAAAATGTTGTGATAATATATATAAAGAAACTGGACTTACATGTCAACAAGTGAATGCAAATAGAAATTATGCCAAAAAGAAGAAAGAACATCCCATTTTAAAAGAATATAACAGAGCATACAAACGAATGTATGCCCGAAGATCCAATAAAAAAATTACACCAGATGAATTTTTCAACTGGTTAAGTGTTGCTAGTCAAAAAAAAGAATATTATGCTGACTTATATGATAATCAACCATCTGATAAGATCGTTGATGAATTCAAACAGTTTCTGAATAATAAATAACAAAATCCCCCTCGCCCGACGCGCCGCCGGAAAAGGGGGATAAAATTTTGCTCAAATATCATTTTGGCGTAATTTTGGCGTAAAGGTTGATTTCATCCTCTTATCATGCTATACTATCCAGCGTTGCAAAGCCCACAAAAACCAAGGTCTATCGGGCTTGCCGCCGATTCCCGGCGTTAAATGAATCGAGTGTTCGAGACCTTCCACTCGTAAAACAAAACTAAAGGAGAACAAAAAAATGAAAAACAATCAATCAGGCAAAGTGCTGTTCATAGCACAGGCGGCTATGATCGCCGCAATCTATGTCGTACTGACTCTGCTCGGCGCGTCATTCAGTTACGGAGAGGTTCAGGTTCGTATTTCTGAAGCTCTGACCATTCTTCCGGTATTTACCCCCGCAGCTATTCCAGGCGTATTTTTAGGATGTCTTATCAGCAATATCCTCGGCGGATGCATTCTTCCGGATATCATCTTCGGAAGCCTCGCAACACTGATCGGCGCTGTCTTCACCTGGATGCTGAGAAACAAAAGCAAGTATCTCGCTCCTCTGCCACCGATCATCGCCAACGTGATCGTCGTGCCGTTTGTATTAAGATACGGCTATATGGTGCCGCTTCCGATTCCGTTTATGATGCTGACAGTCGGAATTGGTGAAGTAATCTCCTGCGGAGTGCTGGGGCTGATACTTTATGCAGCGCTAAACAGGTACAAAGGTATTCTGTTTGCTCAGACAACAAAATAAAATGTTGTTACAATGATTTGAAAAAGAAGCGCAGTGCCGGACAGTTGAAGTAATTGTCCGGCACTAAATTTATTGCTTTATAAAAGCATCTTCCATTGATATAGAATTTCCTATTTTGCTCTCATCTGATATACCCTATAAACATATTCCCCGCATTTTCCGTCTGTTTCTCCATCGTTCCCATGGTCACAGTATGGCTCGCTCCATCCTCCGGATCAATATAAGTAATATCCGTGGTAGTATATCCGGTCAACAGCACTGCATGATCCGTATCGATCAGCGTGATCACCGGGCACCCTCTGTTGATTACATAAAGCACCTGTTCCAGTGTACATCCGGTCAGGTCAACCTGATGAGCCTCATACTGTTCCATATATCGTTCGCAGGCTGCCAGTGATGTCTCATCCCCCTCCGTGCGGAATGCGGAAACATCCGCAGAATACACCAGGTCACGGTTGCCCCGTTCCCACACATACTGCTGTTCGGAAGAAATAACCACTCCGGACACTTCATTTGCTTTCTGGATTGCATAAGCCGCCTTGTCATAAATCTCAATCAGCTCACCCATGCCGTATACATAAAATTTTTCGCCGCTGCTTCCTCCGCTTATCGTAACCGTCAACGGCTCTCCCGAGGCAATCTGGCCCGGTTTTACCAGTGTCGGTTCTGTGCCGGAAATGCCCTCGGCAAATGTCAGCCTGATTTGTGTTCCTTTCACATCTGTCGTATACGTGGTCAGAGAAACGGTTGTTTCTTCTCTCTCCTGATTGTTTGTAATATATTCCTGATCCGTAGAGTTGTAAGCACTGCCATTTCTTATGACTCTGTTCAAAGTCAGTTGATTGCCGTCTATCAGAATATCTGTAGTATATATATTCTCTTCTTCAAATGAGTACTGAGCTTCAACTTTATTGTCAGAATTGCGAATCTCGATTTCATACATCGGACTGATCTCTTCTCCGGAAATCGTCACGCCGGCGTCCTCCGGGCGTGCCTTTCCAAGTACAAAGTCACCGCTGATAAATCCCAGCGGCCGGGCCGACTCGCCCTCTGCCGCATCTATGGTAAATGAATTACCGTTTTCCAAATTCATAACACAGATCTGAGAACCTCCGGATGACGCAGCCGCAGACTCTTTCACCTGATATGCCATCAGACGTCCGTCCTCTGAAACTGCATACTCATCCTCTGTCAGGTTTTCCGCAAGAACTGTCTGTTCATCTGTATCCAGATTGATCTCATACAGAGTACCGTCTGCAAGTACATGAAGCATAGACTGGTCTTGATTATAATAAACCATCTTAGCCAGTTCATCTGCTGCTATGGCATAAGATTTTGTGCTCGGTATAAACGCTTTCTCTTCTATGGCATTTGACTCTACGCTGAAGTAATAGATTCCCACTCCCACTTCTCCTTCATGGAAGCCCCGGTTCATATAACCGTAAACGGCAAACGAGATATTTCCGTTGTCATCCATACTGATGATCCGGACAGCATGCTGATCGTTTTTGCTGCGCATGTCCCTGCCTTCCTGATTTGCGAAGCTGAATACCTGAGTCAGCTCATCCGACTCCCCATTATAAAGCCAGAGATTTCTTTCCTGTACAAACGCCACGATAGTCTCATCGGCGTTCGTTTCATACTGTATATCATCTGATGCGATACCGAAGAGAATCCCGTTCTCATCAAAGTCCTGCGGTGTTCCCTGGAATACCTGTTCCATGTCTCTGTTGTAATCGAGCAGATAAATAGTATCTACAAGGAAACGCACCCTGAAGAATTCTTTTACATCATAAAGGCCGGACTCTCCGTTCTCATCCACGCAGGACACCTGGTACTTTGCCAGAATAGAAGTGTAGACGGTATTGCTTTCTTTAATGCTCCACTCCACATCTCCGACTATTTCAGGCGAAAGATCGCCCCACTGGACATGCGTGATATCAGAGTGAATGTTAACCGTCTGATACGTCGTATTATCGCTCTCCTCATTTGGTTCAAGGTGGCTTTCCATCTCCGCCGTATCTTCTTTGTTCAGAGCTTTCTCGTGGAAATCCTGAGCATAGGCAAGACATTCTGCTGTAGTCAGGTTATCCGGCATAGCGATTCTTGTGTAATAGCTGACATTATCCTCGCCGACTGTCAGGATGACTTTCAGCACAGCCTCCCGGGTATCGCCGGACAGGATCGTTCCCACATCCAGAGTGGCCGCTCCGTCCTCTTCCGGTACCTCGGCTTCGCCTTCTGTATATTTATCCGTTCCGTCCAGAGAATACACTTCATACCGGATCCCACTGATCTCCTGCCCGTTCTCTTCGATATTCATCGACAATGTACCGTTCTGATTTAGAGGCGTGATCGTATCCCGCATAGCTGTGATATCCATATCCTGCACGTATCCGAAAAGAGGATTTACCTCTCTGTCATCCACCGTAAATGACACTCTCGGCAGTGTAGGCGCTCCCATATCCACTATCTCGTCGTCTGTTCCGCTGTTTATGACCATACTGCTGATCACCAGTGCCGCTATGAATACGACGATCAGCACTCCCGCTTTTATGATCTTTCTTTTCATCCCTGTTTATTCTCCCTTTTTATGTGAAAGCAGGCGCCCCAGTGTCAGATCTGCCTGCAGAAACTGTTCGCATTTATTGATCTCTTCCGCTGCTTTTCCTTTTTTTCTGTCATTGGCGTCGGAATTTCCTTTGCCTTTTTTCACCGCGCGCAGCAATATATTTTTCGGAGTATGTTCCATATCTATAAATTCAAGCACCTGCGTCTCATAGCCGGCTCTCTCCAGGTATTTTGCCCGAAGCCCATCCGTGACAAGAGCCGCAAAACGTTCCCTCAGGAGCCCATAATCAAGTACAGGAGCAAGCGTCTCCCATGCCGGGCTTTCACTGCACATCGTTTTCTCCCCGCTCATCCTCCTCTCTTCACATCCGCGTTCCCCGCCAAGCTGTGCATTCAACTCGTGCTGACAGCACGGAACAGAAAGAATTACTTTGGCATCCCACCCCACAGCTTTGGCCAGGGCATAATCCGTTGCCGTATCACAGGCATGAAGCGTGACTACCATATCCACCCTGTCCACGCCGTCATAGTCCGCAATGTCACCCACTAGAAATGTCAGCTTGCCATACCCGTATCGCTCAGCCAGCTGCTGGCAGTGGCTGATCACGTCCTGCTTAAGATCCAGACCGATAATACGGATATCATACCCTTTCAGTTCGTGAAGATAATAGTACATAGCAAAGGTAAGATATGATTTCCCTCATCCGAAATCAAGGATAGTAAGTTCCCTCCCCCGATCCAGGCCCGGAAGAATATCCTCGACAAACTCAAGAAAACGATTGATCTGACGGAACTTATCCGTTTTTGTCCGGACAATCTTTCCATCCTCAGTCATCACTCCCAGGTCTTTCAGGAACGGTACGGCTCTTCCTTCTTCCAGTATATAATGTTTCCTCCGGTTGTGGGCAAGGTCCGCCGCCTGCGCTTTTTCTTTCCTGCGCTTCTTCCTGACGGTCACTTTTCCTTTTTTACTGATCAGCACGGTATACTCTTCTTCCACCGTCTCAATCTGCATCTGCCGGAACTGCTCCGCATAAGCAAGAAACTGTTCCTGCGCTTCTTCTTTCTCAAGATTTCTGTGAAATGCCTGCTTTTCCGTAAAAGACTCAAACTGGAAAAGAAGCTTTCCCTTCTTCTCCAGCGGTCTCACTTTTACTCTTATTATACCCTCTTTGCCCCGTGGATTACTTATCACCGCACGGATAAAATCTATATTCAAAACCGCCTGCAGCAGTTGTCTTATTTCTTCCATAACAAATAACGCTCCCCGTTTCTTCGTCTTATTCCGCCGCCTGTTTCTTCTCTGCCACAAGAAAACCTTTCGCCTTAAGCATATTTTCGATAATATCCAGAGTCTCCACGCTGTCGGCCTCTACTGTATGATAATGGTAATCCGAAGTAATGTTCTTAAGCGGGCTTGATTTTCCGTTTCTGATATCCGCCATGAACTCCCCCACTCTCCTTCTGGATGTAATATTGAGTTCTGCTTCCAGCCGGCCGTATACCCTGTGATTCACGATCACATCGCAGATTTTTCCCCCCAGATCTACAATAGCATTCAGTTCCTCTTCAAGCTGCTCGTCTGTGTGTTTCACTTTAAAGACCCGGCTGACCGTATGGGGTTCATTAATAATATATCCTCTGTTTGTCGATATAATATCATATCCTGCCGCCCGGATCAGCGCAATATCCTGGACGATCACCTGGCGGCTCACATCGAACTCTGCAGCAAGATTCCTTCCGGGTACAGGAACAGCACTTTTCCTGATCTGTTCCACAATGGCGTTTCTTCTGTCCGAACCTGTCATCAGGCCTCCTCCTTCCAATCACTCTACAGCATGCAGGTTTTTCATTGAAATGTCAAGTATTGATGCAGAATGAGTCAGAGCGCCGCTGGAAATATAGTCCACTCCCAGCTCTGTAAGTCGAGCGATATTCTCCTTCGTAACATTTCCTGAGCACTCAGTCTGCGCTCTTCCATCAATAATATCTATCGCCTGGCGCATTTCGTCAGTCGACATATTGTCCAGCATAATGATGTCGGCTCCCGCCTCCACTGCTTCACGGACCATATCCAGGTTCTCAACTTCTACCTCGATCTTTCTGACAAAAGGCGCATACTCTCTTGCCATCTGCACGGCACGTGCCACCCCGCCGGCTGCACCGATATGGTTGTCCTTCAGAAGAACTCCGTCAGACAGATTATATCTGTGGTTATAACCGCCTCCCACGCGGACGGCATATTTCTCAAAAATCCTCATATTCGGCGTTGTCTTTCTCGTATCAAGAAGCTTTGTTCCGCTGCCCTTAAGCAGCCGGGCTACTGACCGGGTATAAGTAGCGATTCCGCTCATCCGCTGGAGATAATTCAGCGCCACTCTTTCACCGGACAGCAGTACCCGGATATCTCCCCGAACTTTTCCCATAAGCTGCCCCGCTTTTACCTCGTCTCCGTCCGCACAGCAGAACTCGGCCGTTACGCCCGCATCCAGCAGCTCAAATACCCTGAGGAACACATCCAGTCCGGCAATAACTCCGTCCTGCTTACAGATCAGATCCACTTCCCCGGGAACTGCTTCTTTCATCACAGCATTGGTACTCACATCTTCACTTGATATGTCTTCCTTCAGCGCCTCCAGAATCAGATGATCTGCCTGAAGTGTCATTGTTATCTTATTCATATCTCTTCCTCTCTTTCTTCCGCTATCTTCCGAGCGGCACGTTTTGCAAATACAAGACTCTCCAACAGGGAATTGCTTGCCAGTCTGTTCGCTCCATGTACTCCGTTACAACTTGTCTCTCCCGCGGCAAACAGTCGTTTCATGGACGTCCGGCTGTCACTGTCCACCCAGATGCCTCCCATAAAATAATGCTGAGCGGGCACTACAGGGATCCAGTCTTTCGTCACATCATAACCTTCTTCCAGGCAGTGCTCATATATATTCGGGAAATGCTTCATGATCGTATCTTTATCGATAGTTTTCATTGAAAGCCACACATGATCTGTTCCGTCTTTCTCCATCTGTCTGCGGATCGCAGCCGTCACCACATCCCTGGGCTGAAGCTCATCCGTAAACCGCTCCCCGTTCTTGTCAAGGAGTACGGCGCCTTCCCCTCTCACAGACTCTGAGATCAGGAATCTGCGCCCCGGTTTCTTTGAATACAATGTGGTAGGATGAATCTGCACATAATCCAGATGTTCCAGTTGTATTCCATGTTTCTTTGCAATTTCCAGCGCATCTCCCGTAAGATGCGGATAATTGGTGGAGTGTTTGTACAGTCCTCCGATGCCGCCGCTTGCAAGGATCGTATCGTCCGCCCGAATCATCATCCGATTTCCTTTACTGTCTTCAGCTATGATCCCATTGCACCGCCGGTCGCTGACGCCATCCTTGTCTGCATAATTTTCTACAATGATATCTGTCATCGTAGTATACTCCCTGAGAGTCACGTTTTCAAGAGACCGCACCTGCTCCAGCAGTTTACCGGTGATTTCTTTGCCGGTCACATCTTCATGAAAAAGAATACGCGGACGGGAGTGAGCTCCTTCACGTGTAAATGCATAGTCCGCAAGAAAACCTTCCGCATCGTTGTCCTCACCCTCAGATCTGCGCTGGAATTTCACGCCGTATCCGATCAGGTCACTGATGACCTCCCGGGAACTGCGGATCATGATATCTACAGATTCTTTTCTGTTCTCATAATGCCCTGCGCGCATTGTGTCTTCAAAATAACTGTCGTAATCGTCTTCATTTCTGAGTACGCAGATCCCACCTTGCGCCAGAAAAGAGTCGCTGCTTTCTGCATCTTTTTTCGTAATGATAAGAACCTTCTTATCACGGGGCAGATTCAGCGCGGCAAAAAGCCCTGCCGCCCCGGTTCCCACGATGACTACGTCCGCGCGTATTTCTGTCGTTTCCTGGGCTTTTGAAGCCGCCAGATCCAGCATCTTCTCAAGAGGTTTCTTTGATGTGTGGACAAGTTCCTCCGGCATGCGGACTTCATTTTCACCTGTTTTCAGAACATGCAGTATTTTCTCAAGTGTAATGATCTTCATATCCTGGCACACCGGTTCCGTCTCCGTAAAATAAAACTTCTTGTCGGGATATTTCTTCTCAAGTTCATAGCTTACGCCAGTCTCCGTGCAGATAATAAATTCTTTCGCACTGCTCTCACCGGCATATTTGATGATTCCTGATGTGCTTCCAACATAATCTGACAGCGCAAGTACCTCTCCCGGGCATTCCGGATGGGTGAGCACCTCTGCAGCCGGATGCTCCGCTTTCGCTTTTCTTATTTCAGCCACCTGCATCTTTTCATGCACCGGACAATAGCCCTCGTTGAATATAAAATGTTTTTCCGGTACCTGTTCCGCTATAAAATGCGCCAGATTTCGGTCCGGAATAAAGAAAATATTTTTGTTCGGCAAGGCTTTTACTACCTGTACTGCATTCGCCGATGTGACACAGACGTCGGAATATTGCTTCAGCTGCGCTGTGGAATTGACGTAACAGACAACCGCCAGATCATCATATTCACTGCGCATCTTTCGGATTGTTTCCGCATCAGCCATATGTGCCATAGCACAGTCTGCATCCGCATCCGGCATGAGTACTGTCTTATCCGGATTGAGCGCTTTTGCACTCTCCCCCATGAAAGACACGCCGCAGAATACGATGACCTGTTCCTTAAGGTTTACCGCCACCTTGCTCAGATAAAAAGAATCCCCCGTATAATCCGCAATCTCCTGCACCTCTGGTCTGGTGTAGTAATGTGCCAGGATAACGGCATTCCTTTCCTTTTTTAATTGTTCGATTTCTTCTTTAACTGTCATATGTACACCTCTTCATTCTTTCACTCATGATGCACATTATAACACCTGATATTACATGTGACAAGACACATGTATTTACAAATATTTTACAAAACAAAAAAGAGCCGATTGCTCGACTCCTGGCCAAATATGCGCCTGTAAAAAATGTTCTGACTTTCACTTCTGATTCCGCATAGAATAAAGAACTGATTTTCAAGAGGTTTTCTTCACATACACTGCTTTCGTCCGCTCTCCGTCGTCAACCAGCTCTACATTCTCAAAGCTCTGTATATACTGTTTAAACTGGGAAAATCCGTAATCCCGCACTTTAAAATCTCCAAACCTCATCCGGATCCGGTTGCCCAGAGCGCTCAGCGTGATCCCGTTTTTTCCGTTTCCTTGAATCTGCCTCAGAATAAATTCTTCAATACGTTCCTGTCTGCTCTTGTCCTCGTAAAGAGATACGGTCACCTGAGTCCCCACCTGAGTCAGTTTCAGTTTCGGCAATGTTTCCAGAAATTTTGAAAGAAGGCTGTACCCATAACGGCGAACATCGAAGTCCGGATACAGCTTGACAAGACGGCTTCCCACTTCGCCTAACCCTGTCTCACGGTCATCATTCTGATTTTCTGTAATGATCCTGACTACGGCTTCCTCAATCTGCTCCTTTGATACCGGAGTCTGTTTCTTCTGTCCCTTCCCATGTGAATGACTCACACTGCTTTTTTCTTCTTGCTCGTCTTTCTCCATTGTATTATCTTCCAATAGCAGCTCCAGCTCCGTAAAAATATCACAGGCCTTTCGAAACGGCGATGGAGTTTTGTCTTCCCCCATGCCTATGACTGTCTTTCCGCTCTCGCGCAGGCGGCTGGCAAGACGGGTAAAGTCGCTGTCGCTGGATACCAGACAAAATCCTTCCAGCTCACTTGTATACAGCATATCCATAGCGTCTATGATCATAGCCGAGTCCGTTGCGTTTTTTCCATGTGTATAGCTGAACTGCTGGATCGGCGTAATGGAATTCTGGAGCAGTTCTTCCTTCCAACTTGCATTATTTGTCCTTGTCCAGTCTCCATAGATTCTCTTGTATGTTACATTTCCGTATTTTGATAATTCATCCAGTATCGGCTGGATATATTTTGCCGATACATTATCGGCGTCAATCAACAGTGCGAATCTGTCTTCCATGTCATATATTCCTCCCCCTGTATTGTTTTCCATATGAAAGTTCCCTTTTCAAATATCATATAGCTGTGAACAGAATCTTCTTTTGGTATAGATACCGAACCGGGATTAAGATACCAATATGTCCTGCCATCCATATCCATGATCTCGTCGCAGGCCGGTATATGCGTATGGCCTGTCAGCAGGATATCACCGTTTCGAAGCGGCGGCAGATGTTTCGGATGATACACATGCCCGTGCGTGGCGAATACTGTCGCGCCGCCCTGCAGTTCAAGGAAACAATAATCCGCCATGATTGGAAATTCCAGCACCATCTGATCCACTTCCGTATCGCAGTTCCCACGAATGCAGAGAATATGCTCTTTCATCGGATTGAGCATGGCGATCACTTCCTTGGGCGCGTATTCCTCAGGCAGATCGTTTCTCGGACCGTGATAAAGAATATCTCCCAGTATCAGCAGCCGGTCTGCCCCCTCTCTTCTGTATGCGTCCAGCATCTGCCCGCAATAATATGCAGATCCATGGATATCTGATGCGATCATAAGTTTCATATGTGTATTCCTGCCTTTCCGCTGTATATTTCAACAATTTAACCATGTAAATTATATCAAATCCATCCGGGATTTCCAAGTGATTCTCAAGGTTCCCGCTGTTACTGCCATATTTTATCCAAAAGGGCTTGACAACAGTGCTATACTGTAGATGTAACAAAGAAATACACTTAACACACCTGCTTGTTAAAACAAAGTTGAAGGCTGCTAAGCGTGATTCATTCAGTGATTGGAGGAAAAGATAAATGAATACTTTAAAAGCTGAAAAAAGAGACATGACAATCAAAGCCAAGAAACTTAGACGTGAAGGATTTGTTACAGGCTGTATCTTCGGCCGTGAAATGAAAGAATCTATTCCGCTCAAGATGGAAAAAGGCGACGTAGACAAATTGCTCAAAACCGAAGGCAAAGGCGGCAGGATCCGTCTTGAAGTAGAAGGCGAGGCATATGACGCTCTGATTAAAGAGGTTGATTACAATCCTCTGAAAGGCTGGGTAGATGAGATTGATTTCCAGGCGCTTGTAAGTACGGAAAAAGTTCATTCATCAGCCGAGATCCATCTGATCAACGCAGACAAACTGGTCGCCGGAGTGCCTCAACAGATGTTGCATGAGGTAGACTTCAAAGCCCTTCCTTCTGCTCTTGTAGAGAAGATCGAACTGGACATAGGCGATCTGAAAGTCGGAGATACGATCCGTGTGAAAGACCTCGATATTGCAAGTGATAAGGATGTCGACATAACGACTGATCTGGAGGCAACCGTAGTTACGGTAACAGAGGTTCATGCATCTGCTTCATCCGATGATGAAGAGACTGCCGGTGAGGCTGCGGAAGAATAATAAGTTTATTTAAGGGTGAACAGACTATCTGATCACCCTTTCTTTTTGTTTAGTAAGGCTTTTATCTGACAGCTTAATTTCACATACAGCAAAAGAAACAGATTTGAAAACCATACCGCATTATGATAGAATTAACCTGAAATAATTTATAAATATTAATATTATCAACGGAAGGCTGTACAAAATGAACTTCGAAAGAATTAAAGAAAACAGATTTAAAGATATCAGAAATAAATTACTATTATATCATCTTACAAAACTGGATAATTTAGACGATATCATTAAGAACGGGTTATTATCAAGAAAATCGCTGTTGGAGAGCAATACATCTTTCGCAGATATTGCGGATCCCGAAATAATCACAAAAAGAGACGTCCACGAACTGGATGATTATATTCCCTTTCACTTTCATCCGTATTCAGACTTTGATCATGCCGTTTTGGATACGCACCCGATAGATACTTTCATATACATAACTATCAAAAGGACTTTTGCAGAAGAAAATAATTTTAAGATTATCCCAAAACATCCGTTGGCAAAAGGGGAAAATCCCGACAGCTTATATGATTACTGC
>DWXI01000134.1 GCA_019119265.1 Candidatus Mediterraneibacter intestinigallinarum
GGCGGCGATGACTTCGATCAGAAGATCACCGATTACATGATTTCTGAGTTTAAGAAACAGGAGGGCGTAGATCTTTCCACTGATAAGATGGCTCTGCAGAGACTGAAAGAGGCTGCTGAGAAGGCAAAGAAAGAGCTTTCTTCCGCAACAACAACAAATATCAACCTTCCGTTCATCACAGCAACATCTGAGGGACCGAAACACTTTGATATGAACCTTACAAGGGCAAAATTTGATGAACTGACAAGAGATCTTGTAGATAAGACAGCAGAGCCGGTAAGACGCGCGCTTTCCGACGCAGGCATTACAGCTTCAGATCTCGGCCAGGTACTTCTGGTCGGCGGATCTACACGTATCCCGGCTGTACAGGAAGAGGTTAAGAGACTGACAGGCAAAGAGCCGAGCAAATCTCTGAATCCGGATGAGTGTGTTGCTCTCGGCGCCTCTGTACAGGGCGGTAAACTTGCAGGCGATGCAGGTGCAGGCGATATTCTTCTTTTGGATGTTACGCCTTTGTCACTTTCCATCGAGACGATGGGCGGTGTGGCTACAAGGTTGATTGAGAGAAATACGACGATTCCGACAAAGAAGAGTCAGATCTTCTCAACAGCTGCAGATAACCAGACAGCTGTAGATATCAACGTAGTACAGGGCGAGAGACAGTTTGCGAAAGACAACAAGTCACTCGGACAGTTCAGACTGGACGGAATCCCGCCGGCTCCGCGTGGAGTACCGCAGATCGAAGTTACATTCGATATTGATGCAAACGGTATCGTAAATGTATCCGCTAAGGATCTCGGAACAGGCAAAGAACAGCACATCACGATTACAGCAGGCTCCAATATGTCTGATGCAGATATCGACAAGGCTGTTAAAGAGGCGGCTGAGTTTGAGGCTCAGGACAAGAAACGTAAAGAAGCTGTTGATACAAGAAATGAAGCTGACGCAATGGTATTCCAGACGGAGAAAGCTCTCAAAGATGTAGGCGACAAGCTGGATGCAAACGATAAAGCTGCTGTAGAAGCTGATATGCAGGCGTTGAAAGATGTTCTTGCAAAATCTACGCCTGAGAATACAAGTGAATCTGATGTGGCTGAGATCAAAGCTGCAAAAGAGAAACTGATGGAGAGTGCTCAGAAACTGTTCACAAAGATGTATGAGCAGACAGGTGCGGGCGCAGCAGGCGGACCGAATCCTGGAGCAGGTGCAGGCCCGAATCCTGGAGCAGAGGCAGGTCCGGCTCCGGATGGTTTCCAGGGCGATGATGTGGTAGACGGAGATTATAAAGAAGTCTAAACACCAAAGCTGAATAGAGCAGAGGGAACTATCCCAATTGTTTCATGATAAGAATAAGAAAAATTCTACGGAACCACTGGGTGGTTTCGTAGATTTTTTCGTGAAAGGTAGAGTATTTCAGTTATGGCAGAGGCAAAGAGAGATTATTATGAGGTGCTCGGAGTAAGTAAGGATGCCGATGACGCGGCCATCAAGAAAGCGTACCGTGCGCTCGCTAAGAAATATCATCCCGATATGAATCCGGGAGACCAGGAAGCCGAAAAGAAGTTCAAAGAAGCTTCCGAGGCGTATGCTGTCTTAAGTGATGCCGATAAACGGCGTCAGTATGACCAGTTTGGCCATGCGGCATTTGAAGGCGGTGCCGGCGGCGCAGGAGGATTCGGCGGCTTTGACTTCAGTGGGGCCGATTTCAGCGATATATTCGGAGATATATTCGGAGATCTGTTCGGTGGAAGCCGTAGGGGCGGCCGTGCAGGAAACGGACCGATGAAAGGCGCCAATATCAGAAAAAGTATCCGCATTACATTTGAGGAAGCTGTCTTTGGCTGTGAAAAAGAACTTGACCTGATCTTGAAGGACCCGTGTGAGGACTGCCACGGAACAGGCGCCAAACCGGGAACTTCTCCGGAGACCTGCCCTAAATGCGGTGGTCGCGGGCAGGTAGTTTATACCTCCCAGTCTTTCTTCGGTACGGTGCAGAATGTACAGACTTGTCCGACATGTGGCGGTTCTGGTAAAGTGATAAAGGAAAAATGTCCGAAATGTGCAGGCACGGGATATACATCCAGTAAAAAGAGGATTAAAGTATCGATTCCGGCCGGTATTGATAACGGACAGAGCGTACGCATCCGCGATAAAGGGGAACCGGGCATAAACGGCGGTCCTAGAGGAGATCTGCTCGTAGAAGTGAATGTATCCCATCATCCGGTATTCCAGAGGCAGGATGTCCATATATTCTCGACCGTGCCGATTTCATTCGCAGTTGCCACACTGGGCGGCGATGTCCGCATTAAGACCGTGGACGGCGACGTGCTCTATACCGTGAAGCCCGGAACTAAGACAGACACTAAAGTGCGCCTGAAAGGAAAAGGCGTGCCGTCACTTCGTAATTCACAGGTAAGGGGTGACCATTATGTCACACTTGTGATACAGACCCCGGAGAGACTGAGCGCAGAGGCGAAAGAAGCGTTGCGCAGGTTTGATGAGCTGACAGGAAATACCCTGCACCAGAATGAGGATGCAGGCGAAAAGACCGAGACCGGGGAGAAGAAGAAAAAGAAAGGCTTCATGGATAAAGTAAAGGAAGTGTTTGAGGATTAAATTTTGTATATATCTGAGAGACATTTCCTCGGTAAAATGTCCAAAAATCAATCGAATACAGTGGATTAATCCACATATCCGGGATGGGCGGGGAGGAGATGCTTCCAGCTCCGGTTACGGAACATAAGACAAAGTAACAAACCTGTGATACAGCTAAAAACAATCAGGAAAATGAAGAACTCGTTTCACTCAGACAACTTCATTTTCCTGATTAACGCTGCATCTCAGGTTTTAACTTTGTCTAATATTCCTTCACAGTCACCGGCAGCATCCCATTCCCGCCCGTCCCGAAAGGTTTATTAAAAGGGCTGTATCCGACTGATTTTCTGCGTTCATCCGATTGGAAGTGTCTCCCCGATAATTACGAAATTTAGAAAAATCGGCCTTTAAGTGTAGTAGTTGCCGCTAAAACCGTAGTATATAGGTGTAGACGGAAAGGAGGCGGTGTGATGACAGACGATGAAAAAATTATAGAACTGTTTTTTAATCGTTCCGAGCAGGCTATACGGGAACTGGACAATAGATACGGTAAGATTTGTCATAACCTTTCATATAACATTGTAAACAACAGACAGGACGCGGAGGAATGCGTTAATGACGCTTATCTGGGCACCTGGAATACAATTCCTCCGGTGAAACCCAACCCTCTGCTGGCTTATGTCTTAAAAATCGTTCGGAACATTTCGCTCAAAGTCTACTGGGGAAAAGAAGCAGTCAAGCGCAGCAGTCGCTATACAGTCGCCTTAGAGGAAATAGGATCCTGCATCCCAGACCAGAAAACAGTAGAAAAT
>DWXI01000001.1 GCA_019119265.1 Candidatus Mediterraneibacter intestinigallinarum
TTCATTTTTTACGTTATCTATAAAATCACCATATCGTGTCGGCAAGCCGTGAGCTAAATCAAAGCCATTACCAATAATTAAAATGTTCATTTTTTCACCTTTATCTTATTTTTATACTTTAGTTTACAGTGAAAATACTATTTTCGTCAATCCACTAACAATATACTGATGAAATGCAACCAGAACATAAAGTCCGTTCATAAATGATTCTATCAACATTTTTTATAGTTCTACTAAACAGGTCGTTCCTTCAGGTATTCACCTCATATATCGGCATAAACAGCCACCGGATTGAAGTACAAGACCTGGATATTAATACAACAAAGAATACTTCTAAGAGTTTACCATATTCCTTTTGGATATCATGAAAGAAGGAGGAAAAAGATACATGAAGCTAACACTAACAGAAGCGAAGAAAATGATGGAGGCGAATCAAGGCAATTTGCCCCTAAATTGTTCAGGCTATACGGAACTGCCAGCTGGTCTTATTGTAGATAATTGGCTTGAGCTAAGGTGTACGCGAATCACTAAGCTGCCAGATGGTCTTTTAGTTGGCGGCGGGATTGATCTGAGGAAATCGCTGATCACAGAGCTTCCAGACAACTTGGTCGTTGGCAGGGTGCTTGACCTTAGTGATACACAGATCACCAAGCTTCCTGACAACCTCACCGTCGGCACTTGGATCAATCTTTCGGGTACAAAGATCACTGAGTTGCCGGACACGCTTACCTTAGGCGGCCCTCCCAATTTTATCATAGGCGGCCCAATCCGCGGCTTTCATGGTGATACGTCGCATGTCAAGTATCTCAAAAACGGAGAGTACGTACCAGGGCGCTATCTGTATGCAGATTATGTCCTTACACATGTAGGGCGAAAAAAGAGTTTTCAAAATTATGATTACTATGTAGGGAAGATCCCCGGTCATAATGTGATCTGCGACGGGACTTATTACGCGCACTGCAGTTGTATCCGCAATGGTACACGCGATCTTTCGTTCAAACACGCGGAAAACCGCGGGGCGGACCAGTACCGCAACATCAGCCTGAATAAGCAGATCCCAACTGACGAGTTGGTCACTATGTACCGTGTCATTACTGGTGCCTGCCTGCAGGGTACCGAGCTATTCTTAAGATCACTCGGCAAGCTGAAAGATTCTTATACCATACAGGAGGCTGTTGAACTTACAGCCGGCCAGTATGGAAACGAAGAATTCAAATGTTTCTTTGAAATGTAGTTTCAGGAAAAGCGGACGTGCGATACATGCCCGCTTTTCTAATTGGATGATAAGCCGATATTATTTCCACAGCAGTTTCCAGATATGCCGTTCGAGGTAATACAGGAGACGGAACGCATATTCCCCGCTTCCTATAATACAATTGCAGTCATATTCTACCGTTGGGATGCCGCAGTAGTTCTTCTCACTGGACGAAATGACATGGATGCCTCTGATTTCCTGAACGCACCCTTCTGTATCCAGATATTTCAGGCGCTTTGGGATCGCCTTGCCTTCTGAGGTAAACCAGACGTAACAGGCAACAGGTTCCTGCCATCCGCGCACTTTCCCTTCATCTGGTCTTTCTGAATTGATGCCGATTCCCATACCCATACGTTCCACTCCCTCCTTCTATATGATCATCTGTTTTGAATAATCAACTGTCCGCTTTTCCCGTGATACCCCGCCTTCCATGTGGTCGATCGCGCGCGTGTTTTCCGGCCCGTCTTTCTCTAAAAAGATGGCCCGCATGAGGCTGTCGTTCCCATATCTCGTGCGTATCCGGTCAACATAGGCATCCAGCCTCTCCAAGCGTTCATAATCTGTAGTATCGAACAGACTTGCCTGCCGCGGGCAGTCGCTGTCATAGAGCCGGCCTGTATGGATTCCCAGCTGCCTGATCGGGATCTGCGGGTTCCATGCTTCATCAAACAGCCGGCAGGCGGTATGATATATCTCTGTCGTGATATTTGTCGGTGTATCAAGCACCATCTGATGCCCTGCGTGCTGCAATTGGAAGTTCCGGATCCCAATAGATATGAGTCCTGCTTTCATGTGGTGTTTTCGGAGTCTGGCTGCTACTGTCTCTGACAGCCCTAAAAGTACCTTCTTAGCTGTTCTTGCATCAGTTACATCAAAGGGTGTTGTTGTTGAGTTCCCGTACCCTTTCTGTGACGGCGGGTCAGCAACGACAGAAGAATTGTCATAGCCGTTGGCAAACTCCCACAATACCTGCCCCTGCTTTTTCATGTGCTTTTTAAGGAGCTCCGGATCAGATGCGGCAAGCTCCCCTATCGTCTCGATACCCAGACTGTGCAGTTTCTTAACTGATGCGCTCCCGCAAAAAAATAAGTCAGACGCCGGCAGGGGCCACATCTTTTCTTTGATCTCATCCGGGTACAGCGTGATCGTCCGGTCCGGCTTTATCAGGTCACCTGCCATCTTTGCAAGCAGCTTGTTATCAGATATGCCAATATTCACTGTAAAACCAAGTTCTTCCCTGATCCGGTTGCGGATCTGGTCTGCACATTCTACAGCTGATCCATATAAATGCAGCGTTTCCGACATATCAAGGAATGCCTCGTCAATCGAATAGACTTCCACATCCGGCGTATATTCACGAAGCACCTTTAAAAAAGCTTCAGAACATCGCTGATATAAGCTGTAATTTGGCGGTACAAGATACAAATCCGGGCAGTTCCTCTGCGCTTCTATCACTGTCATTCCTGTCTGTATCTTGTATTTCTTTGCAGGCATACTTTTCGCCAGTATAATCCCGTGCCGCATTTCCGTGCTTCCTCCGACTGCTGATGGTATATTACGCAGGTCGAGTCTGCCTCCAAGGTGGTGCACCCGGTATGCCGCCTCCCAAGAAAGGAAAGCGCTATTTACATCTACGTGGAAAATTGTCCTTGCCATCTCTCCTACTCCTTTGTAAAGGATATTATAATCGAACATCTGTTCGTTTTCAACACTTAATCTTAATTTTTCATATATTTCCATAAAGAAAAGCAGGGTCAAATATTTGCCCTGCCTGTTATCTTTCAAAAGTATTAATGTTTATTTGTTTTACTCCAGTAGATCTTTTTTATAATACTGCCCATAATGCTACCGACAACCGTAGGAAATGCCCCGATTAATGGGCATCCAATCAGTGATATGAGCATCAGTTCTCCATTCATATTTGTTACATATGTGTCTATACCATCAAGTATACATGCTACTATGCTGATCCCGAGGAATGCAGCTATTGCCTGCAAGAAGAGACCAAAGAAAAAATTGGTTGAAAAACTGTATTTTTTCTTGACTGTTCTATAGCATTGAAGAATAAGGGCACATATAGGAAATAACGCAAATACGATCTTTGAAATTATTACGATATTTCCCATATATGCATATTTTTCAAAATTATGCCAAATGCCATCCACCCAAAACGAACACGATCCACATACTACAATAATAGCCAATAGCAGCCCTGTCAATCCAAAAACACCTGTTTCTGCTATGATTGAGCCAAAGCCTGTACCTATTTGAGTATTTGCAGCATACGACGAGCTGCTTATTGCTTTGCTCTCTTTGGTAGTCTCATTTCTGTAAATCTTTCCTTTTTGCCTCGAATCTACATATATTTCTCCATCTTCGTAAATTCTCCCATGAGGCACACCATCAATATATATGGATCCATCATCATATACCCTGCCCGCATGTTCTCCGTCTATGCAAATATCTCCGTCTTGATACAGCTTTCCAAAGAATTCTCCTTCTATATAGATTTCACCATCTGAATAAATAATGCCATCTTTTCCATCATATATGAACTCTTTGCCACAATGTCAAGTGATGAATTCAAAAAAGGGCAAAAAAATAACCCCTCTCCATTAAAAGAAGAGGGGATATATGTGATACGAACTATAATTTGTTTGCCTTTCAGCGTATCCATAAAATCGCCGCCAAAAGGGCATAAGAAAAGCACCGCCGAAGCGATGCTCTTAAAGCCATATTGTTAAATGTGTCACTTGTTCCGCTTTCCCGTATTCTCTGTCCCTCGGACTTCTTCATGGTAGAAATAATCTACGATGACCGGATGTCCCTGCGGCACTCTGCCATAGGGCATTTCATTGTCAACAAAGGGGCAGTCATATTTCCTGGCCATCTCCCCGGCTTTTTCTTCCAAAGCCTTGAAATAGCTGCGGTTGTGTTTGTTATAGATTTCATCATAAAGCGGCACAAGGTCAGGACGTTTTTCTGCGATATAATCCATAATCGTCTTCTTAAAACCGCCTCGCAGGTTCAGGTTTTCCAGCCAGAACAGGTCGCACTGGTCCTTCACCCGCTCAAAAATCGCCTCGAAATCCGTGATGCCCGGAAAAACCGGCGCAACAAAACAGACGGTACGGATGCCTGCATCGTAAACCTGCTTCATGGCTGCCAGCCGCCGTTCGATGCTCACAGCATTGTCCATATCCTCTTTGAAATCCTCATCGAGCGTATTGATCGACCACGATACCGTGACCTGTCCCAGCTCCTTCAGCAGATCAATGTCACGAACCACAAGATCGGATTTGGTGCAGATTAAAATATCTGCGCCACTGCCTCGAAGCTGTTCCAGCAGTTTTCTGGTATTGCCGAACTGTTCCTCCTGCGGATTGTAGCCGTCCGTCACGGAGCCGATCACAATACGCTGTCCGGCAAATTTCTTTGGGTTTTTAATCTCCGGCCAGTGCTTTACATCAAGAAACGTACCCCATTCCTCCGTGTGCCCGGTAAAGCGCTTCATAAAAGACGCATAGCAATATTTACAGGCATGGGTACACCCCACATATGGATTGACCGAATAACCGCCCACCGGCAGGTTGGATTTCGTCATGATATTCTTTGTCTCGACTTCTCCAATAAGGATGCCGTTCATCTCTACTTTTGCCATTTTCTCTGTATCTCCAACACTTGATTGAACGCTTCCGGGAATTCCTGTACCATGTTTGCCTCGCCCACGATGGGAACAAGGTCTTCTTTCATAAAGGCAGGGATACCGAGCACATGAGCCTGTTCCACAAGGGAATACGCCCATTCTGGGGCTGTCCGTATTTTTTTGCTTTGCGCCCCGGTCATCGTTCCCACCACGATCCAGTCGATACCGGCGAGATCCACTTTACCAGGATCGTCAAACAATGGCTCAAAGGTAACGTGATAGTGCTTTGCCCGGATATTGGCCTTAAGCGTGTCGATGCGCCATAGCTCTGATTTTCTTGTGACAGTGACGCCAAACCATGCGTTTTCCAAGTCTGTCTCAAAATCCAGTAGGTCGGGGCGCTTTGACAAAAACAGGAATTGGTGCTGCGGGTTTTCCCGAATCTTTGCGAATACCTTATCCCGCCACTCCGGCTGCCATCCCGCCAAATCGCTCATGCCGGTCAGCAGGAAATTCTGCGGGCGCTTCTTTTCCATCAGCCGCAGCTTATTCGGAAAAAACTCCGGCTTGCTGAAGTCATCAATCATATGGTAACGCTTTACATTATTTCGGGCATAACAGTAGGAACAGCCTACGGTACAGCCGATGACCAGATTCATGTTTTGAATATTGTCCTTAATGCAGACGCTCATCAGAGAACACCCTCCACATTTTTCAGGATGCGGTGGAGATAGTTCTCCAGCTGCTCGATTTCTTCCTCAGAAAATCCCTTATAATAAATGTTACTGATTTCTTCTGTTACTTCATTATATTCTTGTTCCAGACCTTTGGCTTCTTCTGTAAGGAAAATGAGAATCTTTCTACGGTCTTTGTCGCCACGATCCCGATAAATCAGATTTGCCGCCTCCATGCGGTCAAGCATACTGGTCAGCGTGGTCGTGGCAAGACCGGTCTCTTTTGACAGCTCACTGATGGGAACGCCATCCTTCTGCCAGAGGATATATAGAATCCTTCCCTGGGAGCCATTAAAAGCATCAATGTTTTTTTCGCTCAATATGCGTTCAAAAACACGTCCTCCGACCTGTTTGATCCGGGTTATCAAAAATCC
>DWXI01000135.1 GCA_019119265.1 Candidatus Mediterraneibacter intestinigallinarum
ATGAAGTGTCCAATTTGCGGCAAAGAACTTGAATTGACGAAGAAACAGGTCGGCACCGGCGAAAACGGCGAACCGGTCTTTAATGAATATGCGATCTGCCGTGACTGCAGAAAGCAATGGAATCTTGACAAGCAGCGTGCAAAACGCGCAGCAAAAAAAGAAGAGGAGAAGAAAGCGGCTCCGGCTGAAAAACCGGCTCCGGAGAAAAAGCCCGCTGCAGAAGCCCCGGTTAAAAAACCGGCTCCGAAGAAAGAGCCCACTGCAGAAGCTCCGGCTAAAAAGCCGGCTCCGAAGAAACCGGCCGCAGATGCTGACGAACCTGTAAAGAAACCGGTTAAAAAGAAACGTCCCCGTCCGGCGGAGGAAACCGCTCCGGAAGCTGAAAAAGCGCCGGCCAAGAAACCGGTCCGCAGAAAACGTCCGGAAACGACAGAGGATGTCCGCGAGTCCAAAGAGGAGAAACGCTACAGCAACATTCCGCCGGAAAAAGTCCGCAGAAAACACGGTAAAGCAGCCCGCAAAGGCTATACCGATATGCTGGAGACCGGCGAAATCAACAAGAAATCAAAGGCTTCCAAAAAGAAACCGCAGCCGAAACCGGAACCGCAGACCGAAGAATATACGGATGAGGATTATTTCGATGATGATCCGAGATTCCGTCCGATGCGCGTGATCCTTGCGATTCTTTCGCTGGCCGGATTCGGATACCTGATCTACAGAGGCTTCGTGACAGGACTTGCCGATACGACAGAGGGCGCCATGCTCTCCTCCGGCATGACCTATATCATCGTTTCTCTCTGCATGCTTGTATCCGCCCTGCTCTACTTCATCATGCTGAACCGGAATACCGTTTTCGCATTCCTGCTTCCGATGCTCTTCTATCTGGGAGGCGGCGTATTCGCATTCCTTCAGAAGGGCGATAACATGGAGCTTCTGTTCGCAGCAGTTGCAGGCGCGGTTCTGGCAGTCATCTCTCTGATCCTTGCCATCACATCCCGCGGCGGCTCTGATGATGAGGAAGAAGATTACGATGACGCATTTGAAGATGATTATGCGGATGAGGAATCTGATAATTAATTTTAACTGAACTACTCAGGATGTCGTTTATACGGCATCCTTTTTTAATGTCATAATCCTGTCAGGAAGAAGTCGCCCGCCGCACATTCCACGGCTTTTTTCATATAGTATAGAGAATTTAATAAACGGATCATAATGGAGGAATTATGAAAAAGCGGATACTTGCATATCTTGCAGCTGCCGTCTTTGCCCTCTCTCTGACCGTCGGATGTGCTTCCAGGGAAGATTCCGGCGAAAACCGGACAGCAGAAAACGGCACTGACAGCAGCGAAACCGTCGAAAAAACCAAAGTGACACTCAACGAAGTCGCCCACTCGATCTTCTACGCCCCGATGTATGTGGCGATCGAGGAAGGCTACTTTGACGAAGAAGGGATCGACCTGGAACTCGTCTGCGGATTTGGCGCCGATAAAACAATGACCGCCGTCATTTCCGGCGAGGCGGATATCGGCTTCATGGGATCGGAAGCCTCGATCTACACTTATGCAGAAGGCGCCACCGACTACGTGGTGAATTTTGCCCAGCTCACCCAGCGCGCCGGCAACTTCCTCGTCGCGCGCGAGGAAATGCCTGATTTCACCTGGGATGACCTGAAAGGGCATCTGGTCCTCGGCGGGCGCAAAGGCGGCATGCCGCAGATGGTCTTTGAGTATATCCTGAAAGAAAACGGCATCAATCCGGCTTCGGATCTGGAGATCAACCAGAATATCGACTTCGGATCCACTGCCGCCGCATTTGCCGAAGGGCAGGGGGATTTTACGGTTGATAAAAGAATTTACTACACCTATTATAACAGCAAGAAGATGACACAATATTCCACCCCGGAGCTACTGCTCCGGGGTATTTTATTATCAATAGTATTTCTCTACTAACTTCGGCTTCAGATTCAACAACGACGTCCAGTCCTTAACAATAATGTGTACAACTTCTGCCGCCGATTTACGGCGTTCAACATATGTATCTTCGTCTACATACATTTTGCAATCGTCCAGAAGTACGTTCATACAGATCAGATCATTCTTTATCTTCTGGATTGCTTTTAATATTTGAGGGTTCTCCGGCACATCAACAACTTTCCTTGTGTTCGGTCGACTCTTTTGTTTCGTCTCTACCGTCACAGGAACTTTCCGTTGCTCCTCTACTCGGAAGTAGTAGTCCACCAGATAGTCGTATACTTCCCATGCCTTGTCAGTGTTCAGAGACTTTGCATGGAGAAGCGCGCCTTTCTCTGTCCAAAAGTAAGCTATATGAGCATATTTAAGGTTGTCATGAATTTCATGACTCGCTTTAAAAGCTCGTAATTCGTTCCCTTCTAACGCTATGTAGTGTTTTCCTTCCACATAACGATGCTTATTATAATTGAAGTTATACGATATAATTTGTCGAGTTGTCTCGTATGCCTGCGCCAACTGTCGTGTTGTTAATACTCGTATCCCCTTTACTTCAACTGTTTCTGGTAACTGTAATTGCATAATAAAAAATCTCCTTTCAAATTCGTCTTGAAAGAAGTTTCCCTAAATGATATGATAGATTTATCAGAAGGGAAACTTCTGAATCCTAGAAGTTCGTTATGCTGTGGTAGGTGCGACGAACTTCTATTTTTTCTCGCTATTCATTATGCCACTAATAAAATCAAGGATCTTTTGCGCCTCTTTAATACTAGTTTCATTTATTGGCATTTCCTTTTCGACTGTTTGCTTGACATCTTCCTGTAAATCGCGTTCTATTAAAGTGATAATATAATCTTTCAAAGTCATCCCATTTTCAGCCAATCTAATTTTCACTTTTTTGAACAATTCTTCGTCAACCCTAATAGCGATCGTTTTTTCTGGCATTTAACTCACCTCTTTTCTATGCATTCATTTTATCATGCATGCATCATTTTCGTCAAGAGGTAATTTCTTGTTTCCGCTAAGCATCTGGCGCCGTCTGCTTATCTGCATCTTAGCACGCTCTTTTCCAACATGCAAATTTACTATTTCAGATTTGCGCCTCGGAATCCACCCATTTTTTGTGCATTTCGTATACATTTTTATGTCACATAAAGCTGACGCAAAAAGCAGGGATTTTTGCATAATCAAAGATATAAAATTGTGCAATACGGAGAAAATCATTTTTAATGGGCGTAAAAATACCACCGGCCATTTTCTGGCTGGTGGTACGAATATCTATATATTGCTAATCCAAGTGATTGTTTGGCAGGCGTAGCATTCTCCTGCATCTCTCGGGTTTCCCCTATCAATACCATCAGCGTATGGTCGCTACGAAATTTACCACCTCAAACAATCACTAAAACAAAAATGAGAAGTTATCCGGCAGGCGTCGCCTCTCCTGCATCTCTTTTGACCCAAAGGGTGCGTGGTTGCAACGAAATTTACCACCTCGAATAACTTCCCATTCATTGTACCTAAATTATAGATCAATTATTCTTTTTTGTAAAGGATTCTTTTATTTCTTAGATAATTTTGCAACCTTTTTTCACTGATCTCCCAACATGAAATCACAGAGTTTTTATAGTTTGGATTATCATCGGAAGTACATATTCTAAGTACCATCTGGGCATATTCTTTCTCAAGCTCTACCCGCTTGATCACCAGTCCTGTGTTATCATGTTTATCCTCGATAATAAAATCTGGATCACGAATGATATCTGATAGGTAATTGACTACTTCCGTATATGCGTCAGGATGCCTATCCAATATATGCTGCATTTGATTGTTTGTAATAATAACATCCTCTGTAACAATATCTTCCGTTATGCACCTATAGATGTCACGATTAATTTTCCCCACAGAATGCACTTCAATATCCTCTTTCGTACTCGATGACTTCATTATACCAGAACCGGAAGCCTTTGCAACGGATTTTCTCTTAAAATCTCTGCCGGGAAGCACTCTTCCAAGTCCATCCATGTACACCCGCTCCATCTGCTCTGGCAACCCCATCCGTTTTGAAAACCCCTGATACTGTCTGAGCGAATTCAAATAGCGCGCCTGCGCCGCAGCGATGTCTGTCTGGTCTGCACCGCCTTTTTTCAAAAGCGTGATCTTTTCCCGCTGCGCCCGCATGGTCGTCTCCATCTGGCGCTGCTTCTGCGTGGCTTCATAAGCATTATACCGTTTCCCGCTCCACGCATGAACCTCTTGTTCTTTTGTTTCAAGCTCCCTAAGCTGTTCTGGACTATATGTGCGTACAGAATAACCGGGGATGAATGCGAAATAGCTATGCCGGCAATTTGCCCCGCAAAGTCCCGAAACATCACCCAAGCCGCAGACAAGGTGGAGTTCCTGCATGCTGTAGACGTTGCCGCTCCACCAATGCGTAGGGCGATGTCCCGCATGCCAGGTCACCTCAAAAGTATCTGTCTTAAGATCCTTTGCCACCATTTCGTTGATCTGGGCCGACAGCTGAGATACTCCGGTCATGACTGCGCGTCTGGCAGCCACAGGCGCTCTGCTGCTGTATCCCGATGCATAGTCAATCGTCCGAAGACCGGATGCCGTCATCTCCTTTACAACCCGACGCAGGACCGTTTTATAATCAAACGAGCCTGTCACAATATCCATGCAGGCCCGGTCAAGATAGGTCTGATAGTATTGCGAAAGAGGGGTAAAAGCCTTTTTGCCGCCGCCCATATCCACAGTCATACCAAGAGACTTCGTAATGTTCTGGATTTCATTGTTGGTCTGACTGACAACTGCCTGGGACCACTGCTGTACCTGCTCATTTTCTTCCAGAGGAGTAAAGTTCCCGCTGATCTACAGGTATGCTTCTTCATATCGGACATATTCCCAGTTCGCTACTTTATCATACAGTTCCCACATCTCCGGGTCCGTCTTTCCTGTCAGGCGCTTGATTTCCTGTTCGATGATCTCCGTACTGTTTCCGAGGATCATCAGCTTATTGATCTGATAATCAGCAGTACTCGTAATCTCGCCGGTTTTTTTAATACGTCGGACCACATCTGAAAATATGCGATCCTGGAGCTCATAAAACAGCTTTTCAACCTGCAGCGGAAGACTGCCTTTCTGCTTCGGTATCATACATCATCACCCTGAATCTGTTCCGGATCGAACTCCGCCGCCTTTCTCAACATCTCTCTGGCCTGCTCTTCCGTTTCCCCGAATCGCTTCATCCTGTATTCAACCAGCCCCACAGCTCCCATGCTCACATCAGCACGAAGCTGCTCGGTCTCATACTTCTTATCCACAATAAGTGAATCATCCCAGTTCTCGGACACCTCAATCTGCCCGGCGGGAGCAAGATCTCCTAATGTGATCCACACGTCAATAGCGCTTACCAGTCCTTCAATTGCATTCCCCAGGCTATTCTGAATCGCCTTCACGGTATTATAAGATCTCTGCTTGCTTGTCTTGATCTCCTCAGCAGTCTTATCTACGGTCTGAGGATCCGACAAGGTCCCGTATGCCAGCCCGCTATTAAACTCAACCTTCTGGACAATCCGGTTATACCCGTTGAAAAAGCTCTGGTCTCTGATTTCAGGAGAATAAGCATTAAAAAACGGAGATCCATTAATATTTTGTACCTGGGATCCCATTGGGCGATACAGTCGCTCTTTCCTTTTCGGGAGAATCACTTTTCCAGTCCGATCCTTCCGGAAAAATTCATCTGCAGCCTGGATTGCCGTCTCTTTCGATTTATACTCCCAGAGTGTCGCCCCATACTGCTCATCGGCATCCCTGATCTGATCAACTGCTCTTGCAAATACAGATACGCCGAGCGGAGACGAAGTATCCGTATTATTCGCCAGCGGAATCTTAAAGTAAGAAAAGAGAGCCCTGTCTGCATTGTCCAATTCCACATGCGGATCGATATCCGACCACTCCGGAACCTCCTCCAGGCTGATCTCCTGCCCGAGATTGATAATCTCATCCGTCCGCACAAGCGCCTTACGGCTAACAAATGCCCGATTCTGGATGATATATCGTCCATTTTCATACGCCTGATACTCCAATCTCGTGTACAGCTTCTTCCCGACACGTTTAAACTCCGGAAAGATCGCTGCCGATATGTCGCCGGCGCTGTCAAATGCTACAGGAAAAAAATCTCCGGCTCTTACAACGTCTACCGCAATCCCGCTATCCGAAAGATACGGCTTGAATACGATTCCGCCTGCACTGCAAGCGTACTCGGTGTACACCTGCATGTTTGCCAGGAACTTCTTCAGACTCTTTCCGATCGCTTCCCGACTCTCTGCCGAGTATTCGTCATCATCCTACAGATGAATTTCCGGCGAAAACATGTAATAAATCAGATCATCCACACCGATTGACTCCCCAAGCCACACCCACCGGTACATCTTCGGGTCATTCTTTTCCATCTCATGTGCAGTATCTATCAGGTCCTGTCACAGCCATTCTGCGGGGACGTCACGGAAGTCTGTGTGGATATGTACGCAATCCGCACGTTCTTTCATCTTCTTGCACCACTGATTTATCGGTGCGTTCGGATTCTTCGGAGGATTGTACCGGTATATCATCTGGAATCCGGCACTGTTGCCACGGACAAACGTTGCTTCGATATTTGCCAATTCCCCTTCTCCTTCTCCGTCATCAAACAACGCTGTCAACTCATCAACAATAACCAGCTTGATCGGCTTATCTTCATCGATGATACCTTTTGTATCGTCGATATCGTCCGATCCGGAAAAATACATCGTGTTTCCATATCGGTTATAGGTGATCTCCATCGGCGACCGTGTGATATAGAACTTTCTCTTTGATATCCCCAGCCTGCTGATCCCCCGGAGCATTTCTTTATATACGGTTTTCCGCAGCTTGTTGTGGTGCTTACGCAATACCACGACCGAAGCATGCGCGTCAGACACAAGTTGGTAATCCCCACGGATTGCCGCATAGCTGGATTTTGTACCAGCGCGTCCGGAAGTCAAGATAATATGCTTATGTTTTCTGTCATTAAACAGAGGTTGATACTTCGGAATTATCAGCTCCGATATCCGAACCTGTTTCTTTCCCCTGGATGTCATTTATAATCTCAACCCCTTCATCTTCTTCCGGATGATTATTCTGCCGCAGACGCTCCGTGTTGGCTTTGATCTGTCTGATCCGAGCCTTCTGCTCTTTCGTAGCCAGATCCCAGTTCTTGTGAAGCAGATCCTCATACTGCCTGATCATTGCGGTCAGCTCTTTCTGAGCCTTGGCCTGTGCCTGGAGGAAGGACGCCTGCTTGTCCCAGGCCTGCTACACTTCCCAGCGCTCCCCGATTACATTGCCGTCCTTCTTTTCGATTTTTTCAATAGTCTTATCTTCCTGATCCTTGACATGCATAATCTGCTGCGCCCGCATAATCGCAGCATACGCTAACTTTATCTGATCCCACAGGAGGTCCAGCGGATCAGCTGAATCCAGGGAAAAGAAAAGCTCCCGGGTATCCTCTGGAAGATACCGGGAGAAGAGTCCATGCTTTGTGGCGTTCTGATTTCCCTTTGGCGCGCCATGCCCTACCGCGTTCTTGTTGCCGGGCTGTCCTCCGCGCTTCTTTTTTCGGGGTGCACCCCGAACGTCAGAGGGTGCACCCTCAACCTCTGAAGGTGCACCCCGCTTTTTTAATTTTGACCAGCCGTATCGCTTGATCCATGACTTTATTGTATTCATACTGGTGTCATATTTCTCCGCCAATTTCTTCGGCGGGACACCAGAGAGATACTCTAACTTGATCTGATCTTTAACGTCGCTCACATCACCACCTCTCGATCCAATCTGTATTAGCGCAGGGCACCCGGAGTCGAACCGGGACGCAGGGCGCTACCCTGCTCATCTGCCGTTGATGATATGCCTGCATAAAGAAAAGCACCCAGCTTCTGCCAGGTGCTCCCTCTCTAAAATTACTATCTTCTTTTCCAAAACTTTATGTAAATATCTATTGGTTTTGCTCTTTCAAGCTTTGGTTTTTCATCCAATTCGCCACTCTTCAATTTATCATATACTGTCTTTGCGACATAATTATTGTCTGATAAATCTAAAGCATACGCAATTGCAAATATTAAAAATAATATTAAATACGGAATAACTAAATATAACGGTTCTTGATTTGAAAATAATTTGTAAAACGTAAATACAGATGCTCCACCCAAAACTATAATGTACATTGGTCCTGCAATCAACTGCGCTCTAAAATAATTAACATTGTAGTTTTTTAAAACACCAAATTGATTCCATGTCATCGCATTATACTTTATATCGGATAAAATATCATCTTCAATAAACAATAGATACCCCCTCAAGATTTCTATTACTCTTTGGTTGTATGCAGTATAATACAGGAAAACAATAACAATCCCCGGAATTACATATATTACCTTACTCGTGTTTCCCAAAATGGAAGTTAATACTGTAAGAGCAGCACTAACGACTGTTAAAGAATTGGTTAATCCTTTTTCGATTTGATTAACATGGTCATCATAGTGCTTCCAGAGCATGATCTTCTGCTCTATATAAAACCTATTATCCTTATCATTCATACCAATCTCCTGATACTTTTTTTACATCATACTTCAATCAAAGAACGAAAGCAACAGAAAAAGACGCCCGTCGGACGTCTTATACCTGCCTGTTTTTCGGTTCCACCACTTCAGACCGAACGTTGTGGCCCTGATTCTGATTCTCCGGTTTCACCTTCTCGGTTATGCTATTAAACTTGTTCAGGCTCTTCTGCCTGTTCTGCTTCTTATTCATGCTATCACCTCAGGGGATAGTATGTGCAGATACCCGGAATACATACAAAGACAAATCACCACGCGGGGTACTTTTATCAATTATTTTTTGTTATAACTTTAAAATTATCAATATGTTTCATACTCCAATTTTTAGAACTCATATCTAATATCCCGCTAATTTCTATTTCATATTCATCTCTAAAAGCATCACACGCTTTCCTATATGATTCTTCATCCAATTCTCCTTTTATTACTCTATATTGTCCATCAATCAAAGATATTACCGATATATTTCGTTCCTGGTGAACTTCGTCAATTATATTTCTATTTAAAGATTTAATAATACCTTTTATTACCGCTTGTTGATTTTTATCTCTGTCGCGATATCTCTTAGATATTTCATCAATTACATAGAAATGATTTCCTCTGATATTCACCACTTCTATATCGTTCACTTTTTGGCTAAGTGATGACGCATATCTTATAGTAGTTTCTATTTCAGCATCCGTACTTTCCGGTTTTAATTTCAGTAAAGCGTCACAAATATTAGCTGTAACTCCAGATTTATATGCATTAACTAATATTTCATCCATTTTCGATTGTTCTTTTGTTATATCATCAATCTGCTGGATGGCTTTCCCGATCCTCTTTACAATCTTGTGCTCAATCGGATAATTGGGTTGTATTCCTGGTAAACTGAATTGTTCATTTTCCTCATCAACTACTTTGATATCTATATTGATAATAAAACTTCCTACTTCTGTCTGTGACAATCTAAAATTATCAAGAACCTCCTTTGCATTATTAGTTGCCCTTAAGCAGACTGCTTCCGGATGTCCTTCAGCACAAGCTGAATACAAAATTAGATCCTT
>DWXI01000136.1 GCA_019119265.1 Candidatus Mediterraneibacter intestinigallinarum
AACGCCGAGTCTGTCCCTCCGGAAAATGCCGCCGCCGCTTTTGGCACCTGTTCAAAAAATTCTTTCAATGTTATATCTTCACCCTCGTTCTTCAAAAACAAAAGGAAAGTACCCGCCTTCTTCCGAAAGCAGATACCTTCCTGATATCTCATGATGTTGGGGTCAAAAGCCCCCAACTATGATGCCTACGGATTGTTCCGTGCTGCGCACTCCCACAATCCTGCCCAATATTCGCATATCGTGGGATATATATCCCACTTTTATGCTCATATCGGGGCGGGTCCCAAGGTCCTTCACCCACCTATGAGCAAGCTCATGTGGGTTTAGACCTTTTGACCCTGGCATCATAATAAAATATAGAAATAAAGGAGAACTTCTCATATGAACGAAATACATGTAAACACCCCGGACCGCATCCAGATTCTCACGACCATGAGCGCAGCTTATCTGCCTCATCTGCAGGTGCTGCTCACCTCGATCCGTATCAATCAGCCCGGTGAAAAGTTCGACATTCGGCTGATGCACAGCGGTATCCATGATGATGACCTAGAGCCCGTCATCCGCCAGTGCAGCATCTTCGGATATGGTTTCCACCCCGTACTGATCGATGCCTCCGCCTTTACTGACGCACCGGTAAGCAAGCAATATCCCAAGGAAATGTATTACCGCCTTCTGGCTCCCTTTTTCATGCCGGATGACCTGCACCGCATTCTGTATCTCGACCCGGACATTCTTGTCATCAATCCGCTGCGCCCGCTCTGGGAAACGGATATGAAAGGGAATCTCTTTGCTGGTGCAGCCCATACAGGTAAGACGGAGCTGGCAAATAATATCAACCAGCTCCGTCTCGGAACAAATCATCCTTATTTTAATTCAGGTGTTCTTCTGATGGATCTCGACCGGGGCCGAAAAGAAATCAGTGCAGATATCATATTTGATTACACCAGAAAGCATGCCAAAGAACTTCTTCTGCCGGATCAGGATGTGTTGAACGCCATGTACGGGGCACGTATTCTTGAGATCGACGACTCAATTTGGAACTATGACGCGCGCAATTATAATAATTATCTGCTCAGGACCATGGGAAAATGTGATATGAACTGGGTTATGGCAAACACTGTGATCCTGCATTTCTGCGGGAAATCCAAGCCATGGCAGAAAGGATACATCCACAGATTCGGAATACTATATAAACATTATTCACAGCTGACCCGGCAAATCAAAAATGCCCCCGTCAGCTGACTTTTCCCGGGAACATCTTTCCCGTGATGATCTTCTCTATCTGAATGATCAGCTTTTCTTCGTCCAGATGTGGTTTCACCATATACTGCATCAGAACTCCTACCATACCGCAGGCGTAAAATTTCAGCATGATTTCAAGCTCGTCGAAACTGAGGCTGATCTCCGGAACCTTATTTCTGGCCATCTCCGCCAGATATGCAACAGCGGCTTCTGTCAGCAAGTTCTCAATCTCCACCCACCGCCGCGAATAGAGCAGCCTCTCCAGCTTTGTCCTGTTCTGCCTGATGAAAATGGCAAACTCTTTCAGCGCTACGATATTGTCTTCGGCTTTCAGACTCCTCTGCACAAGTTCTTCCGTTGCCCGTTTGAACGTCCATTCGAGGACATCCATAATGTCTTTAAAATGATAATAAAATGTCTGTCGGGAGATATGGCATTCCCCGATCAGCTTCGTCACTGTGATCTTGTCTATGTCTTCCTTATCCAGCATCTGGGAAAAGGTATCTGCAATCACTGCTTTCATGTCTTCTCTCATCAGTATTACCTCGTTGCTAAATTGTTTCCCCCTCTTTGAAGTGAACAGGAACAAAGATCTGCTGTTGCTTTAATGGCTGCTTATTGATCAGGCGAATCAGAGTATGAACAGCCATTTTTGCCAGCAGTGAAACATCCTGCTGTATAGCTGCAATAGTACAGTAATTAAAATCTGTAATATATGTTCCGTCATAGGCAATAATCTTCAGACTTTCCGGAACAGGAATATTTTTCTCCTTGGCTACTTTCAAAAAAGAGGCAGCACACAGGTCATTTGCCAGGATCCCGTCAATATCCGGATGCTTTTTCATGATTTCTGAACATCTCCGTATACTTCTGGAATAATGGATCGTATCCGTCCAGCTGAAATTTTCCGTAATTATCTCAGCTCCCTCTTCTTTCATCCTCTCTATTAATGCAACGCCGCTCTGCGAAGAAGCAATGGTCGCAGCTTTTAGATCGGACAACTGCAGAACTTTACGACAGCCTCTTTCAAGAAATTTTTCCGCCGCCAGGCATCCCCCATGCGTATGATCAGATGTCACGAGAGGAATCCCGGGTATAATTCGATCCAGCGAAATGATTGGCTTCTCGATCTTCGTATAATATTTATCAGGTAAGAATGCTGCTCCGATAATCATGCCGTCAAACAGATTTCTTTCCAGTGTATCCAGATACTCTCTCTCTATATCTTTTTTCTCTGCCGTATTACATATCATCATATTATAACCATACTGGTTCAATTCAAGTTCCAAAAAACTCCACAACGATGAAAAATAGGGGTGGAGCAACTCCGGAGCCATAACTCCTATTATTCCTGTTTTCTTCTGATACAGATTGCGAATCCACTGATTCGGCACATAATCCAGTTCCTCTACCGCTCTACGTATTTTGGCTTTCGTATCTTCCGCAACATATCCGCTTCCGTTTAGCGCCCTGGAAACAGTACTGGGGGCAACGTGAGCAAGCTTTGCCACTTCTCTGATACTTGTCATAAATTTCGCTCCTTACTTTGATTTATCACATGTCTAATTATAGCATAATTTTATTTAGATACCTATAAACTATTTGCAATAATCTCTCATGAATTATACACGGGAGTTTGACAGTTGCATAATTAAAAAATTACTTACAGGCCGCATAAAGCCTGTATTTTTTTGTCAAGTTTTTTGTTTTATCATATAGTAATATTTAGTGATATATGTTATAATTATTACAGAGGTGAT
>DWXI01000137.1 GCA_019119265.1 Candidatus Mediterraneibacter intestinigallinarum
CAATCAGATGAATTTCTTTCTTTTCCAGCTTTTCATAAACGCTATCCACAGAATCTAAAATGGTCTGCCTTATTTCAATATCAATTACGTCAAACCCTTCAATATTTTGTTCCAGCTTAACCATCTTGGACAATGATTCTACAATCCAGTTCAGTTTATCAATCTGCCGCTGCATTTTATCAGCAAACTCCGCCCTGCGTTCCAATGAGACTTCCTCTTTTCCAAGAATTTCTCCATAAAGCGAAAGATTTGCAAGTGGTGTTTTCAATTGATGAGACATATTCGATACCAGACTCTTTACCTGCTCTTTTTCTGCTTCCGCATTTTGAACATGGCTGCCAAGCACTTCCTGGATCTGTTTGATCTTACTTACCAGTGCAGAAAACTCCCCCTCTTTCACATCAGAATAGACGATTGTCTCCTGACTCAATACACTATCAAGCAAACGGTCAATTTTACGATATGTCTGCCGTTTTTGATACACACTATATGCAATTACCATGCACAAGACGATTATCAAAACAATTTGTATCCACATTTTAATCTTCCTTCCAGATATATCCGATTCCATGAACTGTTTTAATCCATTGAGGATGTGACGGATCATCTTCCATTTTCGTTCGTAATCTGCTGATATTCACTGACACTGTATTGTTGTCTACAAACCTTCCGTCACTATCCCAGATTTTATCTAATATCTGTTCTTTTGAAAGAATGTGATTTTTATTTTCTATCAGATACAACAGGAGACGATATTCCAGTTTACTGAGCATTACCTCTTCTCCCCTTTTATATACCTTACATATATTTTGATCTATCGTGACAGAGCCCGAAGTAATCTTTTCCGATTTCGTTTTTTCCTGAAGGATTCTTTTCATTCTCGCCTTCAGCACACCAAGCGAAAATGGTTTTGACAAATAATCATTTACCCCCATTTCCAGTGCTTTAATTTCATCCATCTCTGTATCACGGGCCGTCAGCATAATAATCGGTATATTGCTGAACCCCCGAACTTCTTTGCAGAGTTCAAAACCAGTACCATCCGGCAGATTACAGTCCAGAAGCACAATATCATAAATATTTTTCTCTATTTCTTTCAAGCCTTCCTTTTTCGTTCCTACATCCAGGACTTCATATCCATCTCCCATAAAAGAAAAAGATAACCCTTCTCTTAAATCCTCATCATCTTCAATTATCAATACTTTCTTCATCATACAATTCCTTCTTGATTTCGATTTTTGCAACAGTTCAGCCGCACTTCCACATCTACACTTCCGTTTCGGTCGGCGCCAAACGCGCGTCACTGGCGCGCAGCACCCTGCATTTTAGAATTATAGCATAAAACACATATTCATAAAAATGTGCAAAAAAAGGAAGATTTTCGTTCAATGAAAACCTTCCGCCTATAAAAGCGTCACATCCTCTTCCCGCCAGTCATGATCATACTCTCAATCAGTTCTGAACACCATGGTGGCACACATAACTGCTGCGGTCAATGGCACGGAACTCGTATCCCTTTTCACTGTAATATTTCAGGATGGCCGGCAGAGCCTCTACTGTAGCATCCTTCGTCTGCGCATCATGGAAAAGTATCATAATATGATTGATCTTATCTGTCGTAGCATTCTCCTCAATCTCCTTTTTATTACACCCCGCCGCATCGCCGCTGTCGACATTCCAGTCGTAATACTGATATCCTTTATCCTGGACAGATTCCACAAGTCTGGACATGATCCCCTTATTATACTTCGCAGATATCATATTGGACGCTCCTCCCGGAAAACGGACAAAACAAGGAACAAATCCTATCTGCTCTTTTGCCACTTCACCGACTTCAGCCAGATCATCAAAATACGCTTTATCCGATGCATAAACCTTATCATAGTCATGCGTATAAGTATGAAGCCCGATCGTATGTCCTGCCTCATAAGCCTCCTTGATGTAATGCCTGCACTCTTTATTTGCTCCCGTTATAAAAAATGTTGCTTTTGCATTATACTCTGCAAGGATGTCCAATATCTTCTTTGTATTTTCTGAAGGTCCATCGTCAAATGTAAGATATACGACCTTCTGATCATCTGCCGGTTCCGTCGTTCCGATCGGAACTCCGGGATGTACGGAAGAAGTTTCTGCTCTCTTTTCCTCCACAGCGTTTTTTACCGCTGCCGCGGCACCGCTCAACTCCTTTTGCCCTCCCTTTGCCAGCTGTTCAGCCCTGGCTCTTTCTCTTGCGCTTTCCTTGCTGTTTACTACCATACAAAAAGCTGTGGCGCCGATTGCAAAGAAAACCAGCGCACACAGGATAATTCCATTATAATTATGACGGCGTCTGAAAAGCCGTTTTATCCATAGCATCTTCTTATCTCCCACTTATCTCTCGCAAAATCCATATCAAATGGTATGTTATTATTATAGCGGGTACTTTTTAAGAAAATACTATATTTTGTTTAAAAATTATTAATATTCCATAACATATTGTATACTGATCCCGGTATGCAGTGATATTACCACATACGTCATTTCATCATGACTTTTTGTCCGTCAATGTCAATATTCTCCAAATTCTGAAAAACCCAGCCGTGTGATCGCGGAGAATAACGAATAACCACCGGAATCCAGCAATCATTAACAGCTAAATAGAGATACTGTCCTGGTCTGACATTAACGCTTCTCGACTGTTTTTCATCAGTAATATAGATGCCTGCATTTGAATCAGTATTCAACACTCCCGTTATCATATATATCAGCTCCTTTCATTCAGAATTTTCATCGTTAAAGTATAAAGAGAAAATATGAACATTATATGGATTTTTTTGTAAAATGTTTTTAAAATTTGGTAAAAGAAAAAGAAATTCAGAAAAATTTACAGATTAACTGAATTATAAAGAAATTAAAAAAAGTGCTTGATTTTTCTGCAAAGTCTGATATAATAACCATGTTGCTTGTGAGCGACAAGAAAATTGATGCGGAATGGTGTAATTGGCAGCACAGCAGACTCTGACTCTGTTAGTAGGGGTTCAAGTCCCTTTTCCGTAGCTGGGAATTTGCGAGATGCAAGTTCCCTATTTTATCGGAGTGTGGCTCAGCTTGGTAGAGCGCTACGTTCGGGACGTAGAGGTCGCAGGTTCAAATCCTGTCACTCCGATTTTTTTATTGGGATACCGCAAAGCCTTGAGTTTGGGCTTTGCGGTTTTCTTTATCATTAAGTATATTCTTATTCTCTCCACTCTCCGTCAAACACTACTTCCGCCGGCCCCGTCATATAGACTGTATCTTTCTTCCGATCCCACTTTATCTGCAGATCTCCGCCCAGAAGCCTTACGGTCACCTCATCCTCTGTCAGTCCGTTAAGCACAGAAGAGACCGCAACCGCACACGCACCGGTTCCACAGGCAAGCGTCTCGCCTGAGCCACGCTCCCATACGCGCATTTCCACCGTATTCCTGTCCAATACTCTCACAAATTCTGTATTAACCCTATTGGGGAAACGCTCATGCTTCTCGAATTTCGGTCCGATTACCTCAAGCGGCAGTTCTTTTACATCACAGTCCACATATACAACCGCGTGAGGATTCCCCATGGAAACACATGTCATATGATACTCCTGACCATCCACAAGGATTGGCGCATTTACTGCTTTATCTCCATCCGCCACAACAGGGATTTTCACCGGTTCCAGTTCCGGTTTTCCCATATCAACCTTCACCAGTTTCACTTTTCCGTTTTCCACAGTCAGATCAAGATACTTGATGCCGCCCAGCGTCTCCACTGATATCCGTGTTTTATCCGTCAGTCCGTAATCATATACATATTTTGCCACACAGCGGATTCCGTTTCCGCACATTTCTCCGCGCGAACCGTCTGCATTGTACATTTCCATTTCAAAATCTGCTTTGTCTGACGGATTGATCATAATCAGACCATCGGCTCCAACCCCGAAGTGACGGTCACTGATCTTAATTGCGAGCGACGACGGATCATCAATCTTTTCCTCAAAACAGTTTACATATACATAATCATTGCCAAGCCCCTGCATTTTCGTAAATTTCATATCAAACTCCTTGCTCTTTCCAATATATTTCACAACCATTATACACACTGTACGGACGGAATCCAACCGGAATCCGACTGATTTATCCGCGATTTTCCTGTTATAGTATTCGTTTTCACTGTCATTTATCCATCACAGTCAGTATCATTCGGGCCGTCTCTACCATATCCGTTCCGCTTTCCATGCTGGTCTTCTGGACATATTTATGCGCCTCATCCTCTGTCATGTTGTTTCGCTCCATCAGCAGCGCTTTTGCTTCTTCTATGATCTGACGGTCTTTTGTACTTCTCAGCTTCCCTGATTCGCGTTTTTTCCGTCTCCGCCGCTCCTGCGTCTGCTGGATCATTTCTATTGTATTGAGCAAATCATATATTTTCAGCGGCATTGGCAGGCCCACGACGCCATCCGGGAGCCCGTCCGCCCATTTGTTTGCAGGTGCAAGCAGAAGAATTTCAAACCCTTCCGAAAGATATTCCCGCATCTGTGTATAATGCATATCCTGCATACGGTCAGCACACACCACGATCCCGTCATTCCACATCTCCGCATATTGAAGCACCTTGGCTCCCGTCTGGCAGACAGCAGACACTTCAAACCCGGATTTCACAAGGATATTTCTTATATTCACTGCATTCTCCCGCTTGGAAAACGCTACGATAATATTGCTCAAATCCGTGTCACCTCCTGCTGTCTTATTCTGATCTATGTTCCTTTTGCAAGCGAGCTTGCACAGCGGCAGCCGCTTTTTCTACTGCTCTGCTCATGCTCTCAGTTCGATTCCACCGCCCGGCGCATGAGCAGACTGGTATCACATCTTGTAAAGATAATTTTCAATTTCCCAGTCTGTCACCTGCATGCAGTATGCTTTATACTCTTTTTTCTGTGCCTTAATGATCTTATGCGCCAGATCTTTTCCGAGCACTTCCAGTACCAGTTCGTCTTTTTCCAGTTCTTCTACCGCCTCTTTTATAGATCTCGGCAGCTCCTGTACGCCAAGCTCTGCCCGGCGCTCCGGGCTCATCTTCTGGATATTTTCATCGATACAGTCCGAAGGCATGATCTGGTTTTCAATACCGTCCAATCCGGCCATAAGAAGAACCGCCAACGCAAGGTACGGATTCGCTGTTGCATCCGGACTCCTCAGCTCGATCCTTGTATTTTCTCCTCTGCCCGACGGTACGCGGATCAGAGGTCCTCTCGTCTTTGAGGACCATCCCATATAGACAGGTGCCTCATATCCGGGCACGAACCGCTTGTACGAATTGACCGTCGGATTGGTAATGCAGGTGATCGCTTTCATATGTTTCATGAGACCGCCGATGAAATAGTAACCCTCCCGGCTCAGACCATTAGGGTCTGTCTCACTCTGAAATGCATTCACGCCGTCTCGGCTTAAAGACAAATTGATATGCATACCGGATCCGTAAGTTTCGATCTTCGGTTTCGGCATAAATGTGGCGTGAAGACCATGGCGTTTTGCGATCGTCTTTACTACCATTTTAAATGTCATAAGATTATCCGCTGTCACCAGCGCCTCATCATACCGAAAATCAATCTCATGCTGTGCCGGTGCGATCTCATGATGTGACGAGGTGATCTCAAATCCCATCTCCTCCAGAGTCAGCACCATATCACGTCTCGCATTCTCTCCAAAATCAACCGGGCCGATATCAAAATATCCGCCTCTTTCATGCGTAAGTGTGGTCGGCAGTCCGTCGTCGTCTGTATGAAACAGGAAAAACTCACACTCCGGTCCGGCGTTGAGTATATAGCCAAGCTCTGCGGCATGTGCGATCGCTTTTTTCAATACATATCTCGGATCCACTTCGTAGGGTGTTCCGTCTGTACGGTACACGTCGCAGATCAGGCGCGCCACCTTTCCCTGCTGCGGACGCCACGGAAAGATTTCGAACGTACTCAGATCCGGATAAAGATACATATCCGAGTCTTCCTCTCCTGAAAGTCCGTCCAGCGAGGATACATCGAACATACAGCGGTTATCCAGCGCTTTTTCAAGCTGGCTGACGGTCACAGCCATGTTTTTCATGGTTCCGAAGATATCCGTGAACTGAAGACGGATAAAAGCAACGTCCTCTTCTTCCACAAGACGCAGGATATCCTCTCTTGTATAATTATGCATAACATGAAACCTCCTTTTCATTTGAGTTACCAGTTCAGCCATGCAACGACGGATATGCAATTTTGCCATGGGAACTGGTTTCCTGATGGGAAATTGCATATCCGGTGTTATAGGGCAGACGCCCTGCATGAATAATTTGGCAGACACATTTTGGGTACGTCAGCTTTGTATCGCCTGCCAAATTATGAATGGCATGGCTGAGCTGACAGTATGCCTCCCCAAAATACAAAAGAGCATTCTCCACCTCCAGAAAACGCCCTTGTTTCGTCATTCATTATATAATCTGTCGTTTCAAATGTCAAATCATTCTTTAGCGCCGCGGACTTCTTTTGTAACAGTTCATCCCATGGCTGAACTGTTACTGCAGTTTTTTCTTCATCCAGAAAAAGCCCCAGCCCGGCAGATCCACTGTCGCCAGTTCATCCGTGCCGCCGCTCAGCAGATTTGTATACTCTGCTTTCTCCGGCATCCAGACTGTCTTCGGATAATCGCTGAAATTAAATACTGCGTGAAGCTCTTCTCCTTCCGCTCTTCGGACGATCCAGAGAATAGACTGGTCGCTGTAGTCTTTCGTCCACACTTCAGCGTCTGCATTAAATACAGGTTCACTTCTGCGGATATTTTCAAGTTTATCGAGAGCATTGAAAATACGTCCCTGTACACTTCTCTTATTTCTGATATTATCAACCAGATCCCAGTTGAATTTTCCTCTGTGGATATAGCGGGAATCCGGTGCTTTCTCAGGATCATCTTTATATGTGTAGTCATTGACCTGTCCGACTTCATCGCCACTGTAGAGCATCGGGATTCCTGACTGTGTAAACATATATGCATGAAGCATCACGTCTTTTGTGATCGCCCAGTCCATCTTCTCCTCATCCTGTTCAAATCCGGCGCTCTCAACTCCGCACATGGATGCTGTAGTAGCACAGAATCTCGCATCTCCGGTCACCAGATCCTCATTGTAGAGTTCTCCCCGGCTGACACTTCCCTCCGTTTTTCCCTGGAAGTAATCGTTCAGATATTTCTTATGAGGCACTTCCTCCATACCCCATGTTCTCAATGTATCGTAATCCAGGCCCCAGCCAATATCATCATGGCATCTCAGGTAATTAAGAAACGTATACTCTCTCGGAAGCGCGCACACAATATCCATCTGTTTTCTGAGGAGGC
>DWXI01000138.1 GCA_019119265.1 Candidatus Mediterraneibacter intestinigallinarum
GAAATATTCATGGTCGGGTAAACTGTCGAGAGAAACATTGAAATCTTCTTCCCGTTTCACAACTTCCATAATGAATTGTTCCATATGGGAAGTTTGTTCCCATTCACCCGTTAGAAGCTCATTCGGGGTTACACCCAACACATTCATAATCTTTTCCAGTGTTTCAAAGGTAGGATAGTTTACACCACGTTCAATTTTAGAAAGACTCTGCAAGTTGATACCAATAGCGTTCGCAAGCTCCTGTTGTTTCATTTTTCTATGTTTTCGGATAATCTGTATATTTTCGCCCAAAAGCTGATAATTCATGGCATATCTTCTCCCTTCATTTGGATTATAAGCCTATCATACTTATTTGTTTGTAGAAAGTCAAGAAAAAGTTCTTGACAAATAACTCTGTTGGCATTACTATATCGCTAGAAACAGTGATTAAGCACTATAAGGTCAATCACACGCTTGAGTAAGCATTGATAAGAGATATTTTCACTTCATAAGCGTTAATACACGGTCTTGTGGACTGAAAATCGGAGTTTCCAGATATGCCAGAACGGACGGGGCACGTCACCCCAGACGTGACACGGACGGGCTGGTATATCTGGAAAGGAACGCCGTCAGGCGTTCCGCAAAGGGCGAATATGTAACACCGCCCTGCGCATACAAGTCATAGTAGCTGAAAATGTGCATGGATAAAAGGGAAATGGCTGTTCCGACTATGCACAAAACACAACGGAAAGAAAGGAGTAATGCAACATAGCAACACATGAACATCTGACAGTAAAGATTGATTACATCAGCATTGTATTTGACAGTGCAACAGCGGAAGAAGTGATAAGGCACATCTTAGATATGCCGGGAGATATCTTTATCGCTTATCCGGCAAAGGTGGCTTTTAAGACTTACCAGACACGCTGGCAGTTAGGGGATATCTACATATCGGGAAACGCAAAGCCCACAGAGGACAATCCACAGGGGCTGGGCTGTTACCTCGTTATGACAGGGAGAGGCTGTGACGATATTTTCAATATCCTCGACAGCCATAACCGTACATTCGGGCATATGTTTCATCAATGCGTCCGCTGGTTCGGTACGGAGTTTCATTTTACAAGGCTGGATATTGCCATTGACGACAGGAATGAAGTACCGTTCTTCACGCCAGCACAGATACGGAAGAAATTTGAAAAAGAGGAATTTGTCTCTACCAGTGATTTCTACCACTTTGACGACAGCAAGTATGATACGGACGATTTGGCAAGGACGGCTTATCTCGGTTCTGGAAAATCCGCCATATCTTACCGCTTCTACGATAAGGACAGAGAGGTGAGTGCAAAGTACAATAAATCCCTTGATGAGATCGGAAGCTGGAAACGTACAGAGATACAGCTCCGTGATGAAAAGGCACACGCCTTTGCCATGCTCTTTGAGGAAAGACCTATGGAGCTGGGAGAGCTTGCGTTCGGTCTGCTGGCGGAAAATCTCCGCTTTGTCGTTCCCAACAAGAACGAGAGCAACAAGAGCCGTTGGAAAACTTGCCGTTTCTGGAAACGCTTCTTAGGGAATGTAGAGCCTTTGAAGCTCCATATCCCCAAAACACAGAACTCGCTTCTGGAAACCCAGCAATGGCTGACGGACGGTGGGGTTATCTCGGCGGTCAAAGGCTTCTACTTTCTTGAAGACCACAACGCTTTGGGTGAGCTGAAATCAGTTGGGGAAATGCTGGACAAGGCAAGGTACAGCCCACCCCTCTCTAGTAAGCTGACGGGGCATTTACAGAGGATAGGTAGGGAAGAACTGATACCCCATATCCAGTATTATACCAAAAGTGGAAAAGGGGGTGCTGTATGAGTAATACGGATATTCCTGTATGGGAGAAATACACCCTCACCATTGAAGAAGCGTCAAAATATTTCCGTATCGGGGAGAAAAAACTCCGCAAGCTGGCAGAAGAAAATCAAGGAGCCTGCTGGCTTATGATGAACGGCAACCGTATCCAGATCAAGCGAACGCAGTTTGAGAAAATCATTGATGAACTGGACGCTATCTGACGCTGTATTATAGCGTTTTATGGATTTGGATATGGTAGAGAAGTGCCGGATATGTTATACTTCAAAATGTCATATCGGGACTCTTCCAAAAGTGGAAAGGAGCGAAGATGAGCGAGAAAAGACGTGATAATAAAGGTCGTGTCTTGCGAAATGGAGAGAGTCAACGTAAAGACGGACGTTTCATGTATAAATACACAGATAATGCAGGAAACATAAAATATGTGTACAGTTGGAAACTGGTCAAGACAGATCCCGTTCCCAAAGGGGCGAAAGATGATTTGTCGCTGAGAGAAAAGGAAAAGCTGATACACAGAGACTTGGAAGATGATATTGTTCCCTGCGGCGGTGAAATGACAGTGCTGGATTTGGTGAAGAAATATGTGTCACAGAAAACAGGAGTGAAGCATAACACAGAAGCCAATTATAACTTTGTCATTAACATTATCAAGAAAGAGGACTTTGGGAAAAAGCGGATTGATAAGGTGAAATTATTTGACGCAAAGGGCTGGCTGATTAAATTGCAGAGTGACGGCAGAGGGTACAGCACCATACATTCTGTGCGTGGCGTTGTAAGACCAGCGTTCCAGATGGCGGTTGATGATGATTTGATAAGGAAAAATCCCTTTGAATTCCAGCTTGCCACAGTGGTTGTCAATGACAGTGTGACAAGAGAAGCCCTTACCAGAAAGCAGGAACGGGCATTTCTGAAATTCGTAAAAGAGGATAAACACTTTTCCAGATACTATGAAGGTATCTATATCCTTTTTAAGACAGGACTTCGGATTTCTGAATTTGTAGGGCTGACGATTGCGGATATTGACTTGAAAAACGGTGTTATCGACGTCAATCATCAGTTGCAGAGGAAACGGAATATGGAGTATGTCATAGAGGAGACGAAAACCGAGTGCGGTACAAGGCTTGTACCCATGACAGACGAGGTGAAAAAGTGTTTCCGCAAAATCATTGAGAACCGCAAAAAGCCAAAGACAGAACCTATGATAGACGGGAAAGTCGGTTTTCTGTATCTGGACAAAAATGATATGCCAATGGTCGCCCTGCACTGGGAAAAGTATTTCCAGCATATCTGTGAGAAATATAATAAAATATACAAAGCCGAAATGCCAAAGGTGACACCTCATGTCTGTCGTCATACATTTTGCTCAAATATGGCAAAGTCGGGTATGAACCCTAAGACGTTGCAGAAAATAATGGGGCACTCGGATATCGGCGTGACGTTGAACACTTATACGCATGTAGGCTTTGAAGACATTCAAAAAGAGATGAAAAAGATATGTAGTTAGGTGAGTTGTAAAGTTGTAAAATAGGGGGAGTTTTACAACCTATTTTACAACTTTTCAGAGGAAAAACCTGCTGACATATGCCAAAATACGCAAGTTCCCCTAAAATGGGAAAATGTGAGAAACCTCATAAAATCAAGGAAAAACCAACATATAAGGAGAAATGCGAACATGATAAAAATACTATTTATCTGCCACGGCAATATCTGCCGCTCAACAATGGCCCAGTCAGTATTCCAGTACATGGTCGATCAGTCCTGCCTTTCCGACCAGTTCTACATCGACTCTGCCGCGACCAGCCGTGAGGAGATCGGCAATCCGCCTCACCACGGCACGCAGAGAAAACTTCGCCATGTCGGAATCCCCTGTGTTCCCCACCGTGCCCGCCAGATGAGCCGGGAGGAGTACGATCAGTTTGATTACATTATCGGGATGGACACATGGAATATCCGGAATATTAACCGGATCATAGGCAACGGCGATCCGGATGGAAAAGTATGTAAGCTTCTGGACTTTACGGACAGAAGAGGAGAAGATATTGCAGATCCATGGTACACAGGGGATTTTGAAGCTACTTACAGAGATGTAAAGGAGGGCTGTGAAGCCCTCCTCCAGGACTGCCTCCTGCGCTTATAGTGCGTAGGAGAGCAGCTTTTTTAAATTGTTATGGAACTGACGGTTCCGGGAGCGAAGCCGCATTTTTTCGGTTCCGCTTTTTGTTTCTTCAATATAGGAATCATATCTTGAGAACAGGATATGAAAATCCATCGTCTGTTTCTGTCCCCATCGGATCAACACCCAGTTCATTGCATCGGGCGACCAGTACTCCATCGGAATGCCGGCCATCTTCAATATAGTGATGTACTGAATCGCCTGCTCGGAAAGCTGTGCGATCTGCTCGTTGCGCAGGCTTTCTTCGCGTTTGCGGTCTTTTCCGATCTTGCGGAAGATGCGCTGAGGCAGTTTCTTTTTCTGATCTTCCCGTTTCATGAGGCGGACGCTCTGCCCGATGATCTCATGAAGGCGGGTGGCCGTATTCCAGTAGGTGACAAAAGATACTCCTTCTTCTTCATTGTTCTCCGGCCCTACGGTAAATGTACGGAACACCCGGTTGGTATCGCCGAACACTTCCTGATTATATGCTTTCCGTTTATCAGGATCAGAGAGAACGCGGTAAGCCTCCAGTATCTCCTGCATAAATGCTGTTGTATCTATGTCTTTATGTACATTTGCATCGGGATGATATACTTTCGCCAATGCGTTTTTTGCCGTCGTGATTTCTTCTAAAGTCGCATCTCTTGAAACACCTAATACATCATAATAAGTGTGAGATTTCATCATGACCTCCTTATTATACTTGTTCATTTACACTCCCATGGTAAATATACGCCAGGAACTGGTAAAAGTCAATTGGTCTTAAGGACAGAATTCCGTCATGATTTTACTTTTTTATCGGCATATTTCCAAGAGGGAACGCTTATATTAGTAACAGACATATAATGCGGAGAGGTTTGCAATGAAAAGGATTCCGGCATTTCTGGTGGTACTTATGATAGCTTTTTCTATGACTCTGACATGTATTGGTATGTCTGTCGGGGTAGTATATGCTGACAACGAGGAAGAACAGCAGGATACACAGTCTCAGAATACACCTGCTGAGGATGTTCAGCAGGCAATTGAGGTTACAGCTCCGTCGGCGCTCCTTATGGAAGCGTCCACCGGAACAGTGATATTTGAAAAAGACGCAGATACAGCTCGTCCTCCGGCTAGTGTGACGAAGGTGATGACAATGCTTCTGATCTTTGACGCTCTTGCAGATGGAAGCATCAGTCTGGACGATGAGGTGACAGTCTCCGAATACGCCGCGTCAATGGGCGGATCACAGGTGTTTTTGGAGACGGGTGAGATACAGACAGTCGACACGATGCTCAAATGTATTGCTGTAGCCAGCGCTAACGACGCCTGTGTGGCAATGGCGGAATACATATGCGGAAACGAAGAAGAGTTCGTAAACCGGATGAATGAGCGGGCTGAAGATCTTGGAATGGAGAATACGCATTTTGCGAACTGCAACGGACTGGACGCAGAGGGCCATGTAACAAGCGCCCGCGATATTGCGCTTATGTCAAGAGAACTGATCACGAAATATCCGCAGGTGCACGATTACTCCATGATCTGGATGGAAAACATTACTCACACGACCAAAAAAGGAACTTCGGAATTCGGTCTTACAAATACGAATAAACTGGTGCGGCAGTATGAGTATGCAACCGGTCTTAAAACAGGTTCTACCGGAGATGCTAAGTTCTGTGTGTCCGCTACCGCCGAGAAAAACGGAATCGAACTGATCGCGGTAGTAATGGCGGCGGAGAATTCTAAAGACAGGTTTGCAGATGCTGTAAAGCTGCTTAATTACGGATTTGGAAAATGTCAATTATACACAGATGAAAGTACTGACGGAATCAGAGATGCAGAAGTGGAAAACGGAGTAGAAGAGACGGTTTCCGTGGAGCGCTCCGGCGCATTTTCCTATCTTGATACAGAGGGGATCGACATAAACGGGATTGAGAGAGCGATTGAAATAGAAGAACCGATAAACGCTCCTGTCAAGAAAGGCGACGTAGTAGGTTATATCATTTACTCTTTTGACGGAGATGAACTGGGCCGGACGGAACTGGCAGCCGGAATTGATGTGGAGAAAGCAGGGTTTCTTGATAATCTGAAGAAAATACTGGAAGAAGTCCGCCTGTAAAATTCCCGCTTGTCCTCAGCCTCTGTCTGCTTTATAATGGATAAGCGCTGTAGTGAAACTGATAAAATATTCAGGAGGAACTCTCAGATGAATAATATTCTGATTTATATATGTGTGGCAATTGTATTGATCGCTCTTCTTGCCGTGGCTGCAGAGATAAGAAGAGAATTGCATTTCTTTAAGGTCACCCGTTACCATGTGACATCACGGAAACTTTCCGGTCTGAGCGGGCCTCTGACAATCCTGTTTTTGAGTGATCTGCACAATTGGAAATACGGAGAACACAATGAACGTCTGCTCTCGGCTATTGAGAATGAGCATCCGGATCTGATCCTGATCGGAGGAGATATGCTGGTCGGTAAGAAGGAAACTCCCTGTGACATTGCCCTGGATCTCGTCCGGAAGCTCCCGTCACTCTGCCCGGTGTATTATGCAAACGGAAACCACGAGCAGAGGATGAAAGAAGAGACGGAGATATACGGAAATGTCTATGAAGTATATAAGAGAAAATTGGAAGAAAGCGGCGTTATTTTTCTCGAAAATGCATCTCAGCGAATCAAAATCAAAGATACGGATATTTCCATATCTGGACTGGAACTTCCCTGTTCTGTCTATACGAAGTTTCAGAAAGCTCAGATTACGGAACAAACCATATCTGCAATGCTGGGGGAACCGGACGACTACTGTACAGTTCTTCTTGCCCACAATCCGGCCTATATGGACGCATATCTTAAATGGGGCGCAGATATCGTGCTTTCCGGACATTTGCACGGGGGATTGATCCGCCTTCCATTGATCGGCGGCGCTGTGACCCCGCAGGGATTTTTCTTTCCGAAATATTCAGGCGAGATGACACGGGAGGGGGATCAGACTGTGATCGTCAGCCGTGGACTGGGAACCCATACCATTAATATCCGATTCTTAAACACACCCGAGCTTATTTCTATTCAGCTTGACGCAGAACCATCCTATCCGTTATAATATATCTTCAGCGGTTTAGTGATTCTGCGGCATGATATCCGGTATCGTTGCCGCCGGAGGAGAGTATATGGGGATACCTGTAAAACTGGAAGTTTTTGAAGGCCCGCTTGACCTTCTGCTTCATCTGATCGACAAAAACAAAATAGACATTTACGATATACCGATCGTTGAGATCACAAATCAATATATGGAATACATTCGCGCCATGCAAAAGGAAGACCTGAATGTCATGAGTGAATTTCTCGTGATGGCGGCTACTCTTCTTGACATCAAGTGCCGGATGCTCCTTCCGAAAGAAGTGAACGAGGAGGGCGAGGAGGAGGATCCCCGGCAGGAACTGGTGGAGCAGTTGCTGCAGTACAAGATGTACAAGTATATCGCATACGAGTTAAAAGACCGGGAACTGGATGCTGATCAGGTCCTTTACAAAGGGCCCACGATTCCGGAAGAGATTGAAGAATACGTGGAGCCGGTGGATCTGGACAAGCTGCTTGGCGATCTTACACTGCAGAAGCTGGGCGCCATCTTCAAAGATGTGATGAGGCGCCAGACAGACAAGATCGATCCGGTCAGAAGTAAGTTCGGAAAAATTGAAAAAGAAGAGGTTACTCTTTCTGATAAATTTACATATATACACGATTATATGAAGAAACACAAAAGATTCAGTTTCCGGCAGCTTCTTGAAAAGCAGCGCACAAAGATGCACATTGTAGTTACTTTTCTTGCTATCCTCGAGATGATGAAGTTAGGTGAGATCCATGTAGAGCAGGACCACACATGCGGAGAGATACTGATTGAAAGGACAGGCGATTCGAATGGAGATTGAGAAATATCAGGCGGCGATCGAGGCGATCCTGTTTACGATGGGCGAATCGGTAGAGATTGAAAAGATTGCCGCGGCCATCGGCCATGACGAGGAGACAACCCGTAAGCTGATTCATAATATGATGGACCGGTATGAGGAGGAAGACCGGGGGATACGTATCATCGAACTGGAAGATTCCTATCAGTTCTGTACAAAAAAGGAAATGTATGAGTACCTTATCAGAGTGGCAAAACAGCCTCGCAGATATGTGCTCACAGATGTGCTACTTGAGACATTATCTATCGTGGCATACCGGCAGCCGGTGACAAAGCTGGAGATAGAGAAAATCCGCGGCGTCAAATCGGATCATGCAGTCAACAAGCTGGTAGAATACGGTCTGATCGAAGAGGCCGGCAGGCTGGACGCACCTGGACGCCCGATACTTTTCGGCACTACAGAGGAATTCCTCCGGCGGTTCAGTCTGCCGTCCCTGGAAGAGCTTCCGACACTGGATCAGGAACAGATTGAACATTTCAAAGAAGAGGCTGAAGATGAGGCACAGTTAAAACTGGATATTTAAAAAGCCGGACATATACACGGCTGCTCCGTGATGGGAGATTCTATTTCAAAGGATGCTGTCATATACTCACTAGTAAGAGAGTAAACAGGGGCATCCTTTTATGATGGAAATATTTCTCGGAAGAGCGGCAAAGGGGGCATCTGTTTCTACCGCCGGATCACGGTTGAGACGCATTTCACTCGCGGCGCTGGCATTGATCATTATTTTTACCGTATCAATTCCATGTGTTGTATTCGGGGAAGATGACGATACTGCCGATTCACGCATGCGGCCCTCCGAATTATACGCCCGGTATGCTGTTTTGATGGACGCTGATTCAGGGCGTGTTTTATTTTCCAAAAGCGGTGACACAGAGGCTCCAATGGCGAGCACGACGAAGATAATGACCTGTATACTGGCACTGGAGAACGGAGGACTTACGGATGAAGTGGAAATAAGCGATGAGGCGGCATCACAGCCGCAGGTAAAACTTGGTGTGCGAACTGGTCAGAAGTTCTATCTGAACGATCTTCTTTATTCTCTGATGCTTGAGTCGCACAATGACGCTGCCGTAGCCATTGCCGAACATATCGGAGGAAGTGTACAGGGGTTTGCAGACATGATGAATGAAAAGGCGGCAGTACTGGAATGCGATTCTACATATTTTATCACTCCAAACGGTCTGGACTCGGAGGATGAGAATGGGATCCACCACACAACTGCAAAAGACCTCGCCGGGATTATGAAATACTGTATTATGGATTCGCCGGAAAAGGATAAATTCCTTGAGATTACACGGACGTCTTCCTATACTTTTTCGGACTGTGAGGAATCCGGATCTTATACATGCACGAACCACAATGCATTCCTGAAGATGATGGAAGGGGCCCTGACCGGAAAGACCGGATTTACTGCAGATGCAGGGTACTGCTATGTAGGCGCGCTCAGGCAGGATGACAGAACATTTATTGTAGCGCTCCTTGCCTGCGGATGGCCGAATAACAAAGGATATAAATGGGCAGATGCAAGAAAGCTTATGACATACGGACTGAAGAATTATGATTATGTCGATCTTAATCCTTCATCGGAATCAAAAACGGCCGGATCAGACATGAAAATTTTTGTGGAAAATGGTTATAAAGGCGGCTTCCCGACGAAATCTCCCGTCTCAGTTGATCTTCATGCACAGGGAAATAAGACCCGAATACTTTTGAGAAATGACGAAGAGATAGAAACAGTAATCAGACTCCCTGATTCTGTTAACGCTCCCCTGCCGGCAGACAGCCGGATTGGGGAAATCATGTACAAAATTAACGGCAGTACCATCGCATCTTATCCTCTCCTTACAGATGATACGACAGTAGAACGGACATTCAAAATATGCCTGGACTATGTCAGAAATCGATTCTTCGGTATTACAGATATTAAAATAAATCAAGTTAAATGATTAATTTTGCCACTGGTGTAAGGCGGTTCTATATGTTAGTATAGGTGAGAATAAAATAAAGCAATCAAATTGATTAATTATAAGGAGATGTACTGACATGGAAAACTGGAAGAAATACGAAAAGACATATTTTATGCCGCCGGAACCCTGCTATGACTGGGTGAAAAAAGATGCTATCGATAAAGCTCCCATCTGGTGCAGCGTTGACTTGAGAGACGGCAATCAGGCGCTTATCGAGCCTATGAGCCTGGATGAAAAGCTGGAATTCTTTCAGATGCTCGTAGACATCGGATTTAAAGTAATTGAAGTCGGTTTCCCGGCCGCATCTGAAACAGAATATCAATTCCTGCGTACGCTTATCGAACAGAACATGATCCCGGATGACGTAACGATTCAGGTACTGACACAGGCTCGTGAACATATCATCAAAAAAACGTTTGAAGCGGTAAAAGGAGCGCCCCACGCGATCATACATGTATATAATTCGACATCCGTGGCACAGAGAGAGCAGGTATTTAAAAAGAACAAAGAAGAAATCAAGAAAATCGCTACAGATGGAGCGGAGCTCTTAAAGAAGCTGGCCGATGAAACAACCGGCAACTTTACATTTGAGTACAGCCCAGAAAGTTTCCAGGGAACAGAAGTCGATTACGCTCTTGAAGTGTGTAATGCAGTTCTTGATATATGGCAGCCGACAAAAGATAATAAGGCGATCATCAATCTGCCGACTACTGTGGAAAACGCAATGCCTCATGTATTTGCAAGCCAGGTAGAATATTTTAATAAACATCTGCGCGACAGAAAGAATGTGATTCTTTCCCTGCATCCGCACAATGACCGCGGTTCCGGCATCAGCGATGCAGAGCTTGGCATTCTTGCAGGGGCGGATCGCATTGAAGGTACCCTTTTCGGCAACGGAGAGCGTACCGGAAATGTGGATATTGTCACACTTGCCATGAATATGTTCTCCCAGGGGGTGGATCCGGAACTTGACTTCGCAAATATGAGTGACATCTGTGAAGTATACGAGCGGGTGACAAGAATGAAAGTATCTCCCCGACAGCCGTATGCAGGGGAGCTTGTGTTCACCGCATTCTCCGGTTCCCATCAGGATGCGATTGCAAAGGGAATGGCCTGGAGAGAAGAGCATGATCTGTATACATGGAGCGTTCCCTATCTTCCTATCGATCCTCAGGATGTGGGAAGAAGATACGATTCCGACGTTATCCGTATCAACAGCCAGTCCGGAAAAGGCGGTGTAAACTATATCCTGAAGCAGAGTTTCGGCATCAGCCTTCCGGAAAAAATGCGGGAAGAAGTCGGATATCTTGTCAAAGACGTATCCGACAAAGCGCATAAAGAGCTTACGCCGGATCTGATTTATCGTATATTTGAAGATAACTACATCAATGCAAAACCGGTATTTACTGTGGATGAGTGCCACTTCAAACAGGAGGACGGCATTATTGCAGAGGCAACCATCCATCACAATAACAACAATTTCAAGATCACAGGAGTCGGAAACGGACGTTTGGATGCAGTGAGCAACGCGATCAAACATTATTTTGATATCAGCTATGAGCTTTCATTCTACGAGGAACATTCACTGACAAAAGGTTCCTCCTCGAGAGCCGTGGCATATGTAGGAGTTATCTGCAACAAGAAACGCTATTGGGGTGTGGGAATCGATGCAGATATCATCAAGGCATCCATCGAGGCCCTCGTAGTAGCAGTAAACAAGATCAAAGAGATCGCGGAATCCCAGGCAGGCAAGGATGAGAGACTGCTGGAGATCACGAATTACATCTATGCAAATTACAAAGACGTGACGCTGGATGACCTTGCCGAAAAATTCTTCCTGTCAAAACCGTATCTCTCCAAATACATCAAAGAAAAATCAGGCATGACATTTGGGGATATCCTGAAGAAGATCCGCATGAAAAAAGCACGGGCAATGCTGAAAGGAAGCAGCGCGACCGTTGAGAGTATCGCAGAGTCCGTCGGTTATCAGAATGTGGAACACTTCAACAGAGTGTTTAAGAAAATGTATAATATCACACCGGTACAGTACCGTAACCGCAAGTAACGCCGTGCTTGTTTATAGGATACATTGCGGATAACCGGATACCCTGACGTCTGATGTGACAGCTGAGGGAAGCGGATACTGTATAAGCCATGCATTTAAGGCAGGAGCGTTCCGAATACACCTGGTTCTCCCTGTTAGAAAAAAGCAAATGCAAGTTCCAATGATGAACGAGCATTTGCTTTTTCGTTACAGGGATTCCAGGGGATGAGGAGGTGCGGGCCGGCATGGCGTTACAGTATCCGCTTCCCTCGGCGTCCGCAATTCAGGCCAGCCAGATTTTCTGCTTTTTGCAGAAGGATCTTATACAACAAACACAAATTCATTTGTACTCTCCCCGCTTTGGTGGTATCATATTAAGGCAAAATAAAAAGTGCTGAATATCCTCTTTTAAATTCGCACTGTTTACGGGAGGAATTTTTATGAATATATCTGAACGACTTACAGCTCTGCGCTGTAAGATGGAGCAGGATGGTATCGATATCTATATTGTGCCGTCTGACGATTTTCACCAGAGTGAATATGTAGGAGAGTATTTTAAAGCCCGTCACTTTATTTCGGGCTTTACAGGTTCAGCGGGAACGGCTGTGATCACGAAAGAGAAAGCCGGACTTTGGACGGACGGAAGGTATTTTATACAGGCTGAAAAGGAGCTCTCCGGCAGTGAAATCGTACTTTATCGCTCGGGAGACCCTGGAGTGGATACGATCGAACAGTTTCTTGAAAAGGGGCTGACTCAGGGCGGCGTCATCGGATTCGACGGACGGACTACGGGGGTAAATACCGGAAAGCGTTATGCAGCCATTGCCGCAGGAAAACAGGGAAAGGTGTCCTGTCAGTCCGATCTGGTCGGGAAGATATGGAAAGAGCGTCCTTCATTACCGGGCGAAAAAGTCTTTCTTCTGGATGAAAAATACAGTGGAGAGAGCACGGCGTCTAAATTACAGAGAGTCCGTGAGAAGATGAAAGAAGCATCAGCTGACGTGCATCTTCTGGCAAGTCTGGATGATATCGCATGGCTCCTGAATCTTAGAGGAAATGATATCGCATATTGTCCGCTTTTCCTGTCATATCTGCTCGTGTATGAGGATCATGCAGAACTGTTTGCGGATGAGAAGAAATTCCCGGATGATGTGTTAAAAGAGCTGGAGAAGAATCATATCCTGCTGAAACCCTATAACAGTATATATGATGCGGTACACGTGCTGGATTCTTCAATCCGCATCATGCTGGATCCTGACAGAGTAAATTATACCCTTTATCACAGTATTCCTCAGGGCGTTTCAGTGCTGGAGCATGAGAACCCCGAGATCCTCATGAAATCTGTGAAAAACGATATAGAAATTGTAAATATCCAAGAAGCGCATCTAAAAGATGCCGTAGCTCACACGAAGTTCATGTACTGGCTGAAGCACATGGCAGACACCGATGAAACCGTCACTGAAATATCTGCATCGGATAAGCTGGAATCATTCAGGGCACAGCAGGACGGATATCTGGGCCCAAGTTTTGCCCCTATCAGCGCGTTCAAAGAACATGGCGCTATCGTACATTACAGCGCCACTCCCGAGAGTAATGCAACGCTCAGAAAAGGCGGGATGCTCCTGACAGATACAGGCGGTCACTACTGGGAAGGCTCCACCGATATTACCCGTACAGTTGCCTTTGGTGAGATCTCAGACAGAGAAAAAGAAGATTTCACCCTTACTGCACGGGCTATGCTGCGACTGATGAACACAGTATTTCTCCATGGATGCAGCGGTGCAAATCTGGACTGTATTGCCCGTGAGGTCTTCTGGAAAGAACGGGTAAACTTTAATCACGGAACCGGACACGGGGTGGGATATCTGCTCAACATCCACGAAGCTCCTATCAATTTCCGGTGGAAAGAAGGAGCAACTCCGGCGCCGGCATTGGAGCGCAATATGATCATAACAGACGAACCGGGTATCTATATCGAAGAATCCCACGGCGTCCGTCTGGAAAATGAACTTCTTGTATGCGCTGACGAGAACAATGAGTACGGACAGTTTATGCATTTTGAGCCGCTGACTTACGTTCCCATAGACCTTGACGCTCTGCTTCCCGAACAGATGTCTGCAGAAGAGCGAGAAATGCTCAACAGTTATCACAGAGCGGTATACGAAAAAGTATCGCCGTATCTGGACGAAGATGAGAAAAACTGGTTGAAATGCTATACAAGATCTATATAAAATGTTCTATATAAAAGATAAGGAATAAGTAGTAAAAATGGAAACAACAGAGACAAATATAAATGAACTGATCCTCCGCATTGAGGAACGCTACAGTAAAATGAGCAAAGGGCAGCGCAGACTCGCCGACTATGTACGGAAAAATTACGACAAGGCAGTGTTCCTGACTGCCGCAAAACTGGGGGAAACCGTTGGGGTGAGCGAGTCCACAGTGGTCCGCTTCGCCATACAGTTAGGCTATAAAGGATACCCTGGCTTCCAGAAAGCGCTGGAAGAACTTGTTCGCACGAAGCTGAACTCCATACAGAGGATGGAAGTAACTTACGGAAGGATCAGCCAGAGCGAGATCCTGGAGACTGTCCTCCACTCGGATATCGAAAAGATCAAACAGACCCTGGATGTGATCGACCACAAGGCTTTTAATCTTGCCATCGACACGATCTTGAACGCCCGCAAGATCTATGTGATCGGTATTCGGAGCTGCGCGCCCCTTGCATCCTTTTTCAGCTTTTATCTGAATCTGGTCTGCGACAATGTGACGCCGGTAACGACCAACAGTTCCAGTGAGATTTTCGAACAGCTCATCCGCATCGGTGAGGAAGATGTGATCGTAGGAATCAGCTTTCCCCGCTATTCCATGCGTACGTTAAAAGCGCTGGAATTCGCCAGCAACAGGAAAGCAAAGGTAATCACACTGACGGACAGCGTCCATTCCCCCATGAATCTGTATTCCTCCTGCAACCTGATCGCACGGAGCGATATGGCGTCTATCGTAGATTCCCTTGTGGCTCCTTTAAGCGTGATCAACTCCCTGATCGTAGCGCTGTGCATGAAGAAGCAGAAGGAAGTTGTCTCCACGCTGGAGATGCTGGAAGATATCTGGGGTGAATACCAAGTATACAGCGGAGATGAACTCAATCCGGTCAGCACTTCGATCTCGTCCGCTGATCCGGACAATTCTGATGATGACGAAGAGCGGGATTCCGGCGGCAATTCCGCAGAAAGGGCGGAAGATGAGTAAGGTACTGATCATAGGCGGAGGCGCAGCAGGGATGATGGCTGCCATATCCGCCGCTGAAAGCGGGAAAAGCGTAGAATTATTTGAAAAAAATGAAAAGCTTGGGAAAAAGCTCTTTATCACGGGAAAAGGCCGCTGTAATATCACGAATGCCGCCGATCTTGAAGATTTTTTCCCTGCCGTGACAAGCAATCCCAAATTCCTATACAGTGCGTTTTACAGTTTTACCAACGAGCAGGTGATCGCGCTTTTTGAGAGACTGGGCGTCAGAACAAAGGTGGAGCGGGGTGGGAGAGTATTCCCTGTCTCCGATCATTCGTCCGACGTGATCCAGGCCTTAAGAGGGGAGATGGATCGACTGGGAGTAAATGTTCATCTGAGAGCGGAAGTAAAGAATCTGATCATCGATGAGAGAGCAGCAAAAGGAGTCACGCTCTCAGACGGAAGGAAAGTATACGGGGATGCGGTGATCGTAGCAACCGGCGGTATTTCCTATCCGTCTACCGGTTCCACCGGCGACGGGTACCGTTTCGCAGGAAAATGCGGCCATAAAGTAACGGAGCTTTCGCCTTCTCTGGTTCCGATGGAGGTAAAAGAATGGTATGCCGGCGAACTGATGGGGCTCTCCCTGCGCAATATCGAAATCCGGATCACAGACGGCAAGAAGAAAATGTATCAGGAATTCGGCGAGATGCTCTTTACCCATTACGGCGTGACAGGCCCCGTGATCTTAAGCGCCAGCAGCATTGTCGGGAACCGATTAAAAGATAAGGAACTTACTCTCCATATCGATCTGAAACCTGCACTGACGGAAGAGCAGCTTGACAAACGTGTGCTTCGGGAATTCGAGGCAAATCATAACCGTCAGTTCAAAAACGCGGTAGACAGCCTCTTCCCGGCCAAACTTCGCCCGGTCATGGTAGAACTTTCCGGCATCCCGGAGGAAAAGAAAGTACATGAGATCACGAAAGAGGAACGTCTCAGGTTCGTGCGCCTTATCAAAGACTTTACCATGACGCTGACAGGACTTCGCGGCTTTAACGAAGCCATTATTACAAAGGGCGGCGTGTCTGTCAAAGAAATCGATCCGGGAACAATGGAATCAAAGTTAGTAAAAGGACTCTATTTTGCCGGAGAGGTTCTGGATCTGGACGCGGTGACCGGTGGATATAATCTGCAGATCGCATGGAGCACAGGATACCTTGCGGGGATGAATGCAGGCGTAGAAGGGCAAAGCTGATTTCAGGTCAATTATTAACATGCTTTTACCAATCTATTTGGATTTTTGTTTATTCAAAAGTACTCCACATATAATTACTGCCGCACAGAATACGAGAATTAAATACCATAGATTTTCAAGACAAAAACCATGATCTGACATCAATCGATA
>DWXI01000139.1 GCA_019119265.1 Candidatus Mediterraneibacter intestinigallinarum
AGTAAATGGCGAAGATTTGAAATCAGGAAGTGAAGTTGTGGTAAAGGCTCCTGAAAGTGAAAAACCGCAGACAGATCCTGATAATAAGGATAAAAATAATGGAAAAGCTGAGGGCGCAAAAGCTGTTCAGACAGGGGATTCTTCAAATGTTATATTGTGGATAGTTCTCGCAGTGGCAGCAGTGGCAGTAGCAGCAGGCTGTGTTATTCTTTATATAAGACGCAGGCATAAAAAATAAAGAACATACAGGGAGGGTGCGGATGCACCCTCTTTTTAACAGTACTATTTTACGATTTTTTGATGGAGAAATTCCTTGCAAACCCTTTATTTGTGTGCTATACTACAAACGTTGCAAAAAAACACGCATGCGGTTTTTTCTGAAGGTGCCTAAGCCGGCTTGCCGGACGGTCTCGGAAAACTAAAACATGCGGAAGTACAAAACCAAATGGAGGAAAGAAACATGAGTGTTATTTCAATGAAACAGCTTTTAGAAGCAGGTGTTCATTTCGGACATCAGACAAGAAGATGGAACCCTAAGATGGCTCCGTACATCTACACAGAGAGAAACGGTATCTACATCATTGACCTGCAGAAATCCGTAGGCATGGTAGACGATGCATATAATGCTGTTTCTGACATCGCTGCTGAGGGCGGCACGATCCTTTTCGTAGGAACAAAGAAGCAGGCACAGGATGCGATCAAGACAGAGGCAGAGCGCTGCGGAATGTTCTATGTAAACGAGAGATGGCTGGGCGGTATGCTCACAAACTTCAAGACGATCCAGAGTCGTGTAAAACGTCTCAAAGAGATCGAGGCTATGTCAGAGGACGGAACATTCGACGTACTTCCGAAGAAAGAAGTAATCGCGCTGAAAAAAGAGTGGGCAAAACTTGAGAAGAATCTGGGCGGTATCAAAGAGATGAAGAGACTGCCGGATGCAATCTTCGTAGTTGACCCGAAGAAAGAAAGAATCTGCGTACAGGAAGCTCATACACTGGGCATTACACTGATCGGTATCTGCGATACAAACTGCGATCCGGAAGAACTGGATTACGTGATCCCGGGTAACGATGATGCGATCCGTGCAGTAAAACTGATTGTTTCCAAGATGGCAGACGCTGTGATCGAGGCAAACCAGGGCGCAGCTGCTGACACAGAGGAGTACTATGACGACGCTGCTTACGATGAGACAGAGGCGGCTGAGGTTGAAGAGGCAGTAGAAGAGTAAGATCTTGATTTAACGGAGGAATTTATCATGGCAATCACAGCAGGAATGGTAAAAGAATTAAGAGAAATGACAGGCGCAGGCATGATGGACTGCAAGAAAGCCCTCACAGAGACAAACGGCGATATGGATGCAGCTGTTGAGTTCCTCAGAAAGAACGGACAGGCAAAGGCAGAGAAGAAAGCCGGAAGAATCGCGGCAGAGGGTATCGTTAAGACGGTTGTAAGAGACGACAAAGTCGCAGCGATCGTAGAAGTAAACTCTGAGACAGACTTCGTTGCCAAGAACGATGAGTTCCAGGGATTCGTAGAGGCGGTTGCAAATCAGGTAGCTGACAACGCACCGGCTGATATGGATGCATTTATGGCAGAGGCATGGGCCGGGGACAGCTCCAAGACTGTAAAGGATGCGCTTGTAGAGAAGATCGCAGTGATCGGCGAGAACCTGAACATCAGAAGATTCGAGAGAGTAGAAGCTGAGAACGGATGCGTAGTATCCTACATCCACGGCGGCGGACGTATCGGTGTCCTCGTAGTTGCTGACACAGATGTCGTAAACGATGAGATCAAGACATGCCTGAAGAACGTGGCAATGCAGGTTGCAGCTATGTCTCCGAAGTATGTATCCCGCGACGAGGTATCTCAGGAGTTCATGGATCACGAGAAAGAGATCCTTCTTGCACAGGCTAAGAAAGAGAACCCGGAGAAGCCGGAGAACATCATCGAGAAGATGATCATCGGTCGTCTCAACAAAGAGATGAAAGAGATCTGCCTGCTCGATCAGGTATACGTTCAGGACAGCGATCTTACAGTAGCAAAATATGTTGCAAAGGTAGCTAAAGAGAACAACGCAAACGTAACAGTGAAGAAATTCATCCGTTACGAGACCGGCGAAGGTATCGAAAAGAAAGAAGAGAACTTCGCAGAAGAAGTTGCAAAACAGATGGGAATGTAAGCGTTTAGCACAAGCGCGACAGATACGAAAAGGGAACCGACGCAAGTTTACTTGTGGGCGGTTCCCTTTTTGTATCTACCGTGCGACGCACGGATAGCGAGATGGAGCGAAGCGGAATCGAGCTAAGCGCTAGTGCGGCCGGTTTTACCGTGCGACGCACGGATAGCGAGATGGAGCGAAGCGGAATCGAGCTAAGCGCCAGTGCGGCCGGTTTTACCGTGCGACGCACGGATAGCGGGATGAGCATCATCTTTACAATGATGGAAGTTTTATGATAGGATTTAGTTGTTAAAATGTATGATTAATAAGAGGTGGAACAGATGCAGAGCCCTTTTAAAAACGCAGGTATAGTATATCAGATCATGCATATGGAAGAAACAGTGGCGGAAATATCTGATACAGGGAAGGCAAGGATTATCAGCGAGCAGTTTATGCCATATGACCTGTATCTGGATGAGGAAGAAGCGGAATCCTATGATATAGATCTGCGACTGAATAATCTGAATAACTTTTATCACTGGTGTGCTTCACGGGTTTTATCATTGGACAGGAAATATGCGAAAGAGATATTAAACAGTATCGGGGCAGCTCAGGCTGTAACGGACAGGGATCGGGCGGATATCTCATTGTCTTATCACTGCGTTTCTCTTACGGATGTGTTCTGGGTGAGAAAAAAAGGTGAAGATGCAACCTTTCGGGAGTTGAATCTGTATGACAATTCGCTGAATGAAGCAGTGGTGGAAATTTCTCTGAAAGGTCGTCAGATGACAGTGACGAATCGGGAGCTTGCGCCGGATCTGTCGACCAAAGGATGTTTTCCGAAAGCATGGATCAGAGATAAAGAAGGTTTTCGTCTATTGAAGGACGGAGATGGAGACGCTGTCAGAAGAGAACTGCTCGCAAGCCGGATCTGTCAGTGTTTTGATATACCGCAGGTCATCTATGAAGAGGGCTGTTTTGAAGGAGAACCTGTTACCCGGAGCGGCCTGATCACTTCGAAAGAAAGATCGATGGTTTCAAAAATGGCTTTTGATATTTATGCATGCAACCATGGGCTGGATACACTTGATGTGTGCAGATCGATTGATCCGAATACTTATTATGGTATGAACATATTGGATTATCTCACGGGGAATACGGACCGTCATCCGGAAAACTGGGGATTTTTCATCGATAACAGCACAAATAAATATTTTTCTCTGTATCCGGTCATGGATTTTAATCAGTGCTTTTTATCATATGATGATCTGGAGGGCGCAAACTGTCAGACTGTGCTGCCGGACAGGATGACGCAGAGGGAAGCCGCCGTCGAAGCTGTCAGAAAGATCGGACTGAGGCAGATAAAAGAAGTGGATATGAGTATATTCGGCAGTATGAAAAAAGAGGCGGAAATGTTCAGCAAAAGGCTTGCAGAACTCAGACGCTATGTGCCGGATGCTCTGTGACATTGCAATCTTGTATGGAAGGGTCGTGATCTGATGAGGAATGTCATACATCGAATAAGCGGAGCGATCAGTGTCGCCGGGTACATTTTCCTGTTGTATCAGACCTGGCATCTGTGCCAGTGCGGCGGGATCCGGAGCCATCTTCTGATGCTGGCTGCCGCATCTGCCCTGTTTGCAGCGGGTGGGATTACCTGGCTGGTAACAGGGCTTTTTATGCATTTCGGGAAGAAGAACGAAACTGTACAGAAGAAAAGTTACGTCTGGCTGTGGCTGGGAATCGCTGTTATGGCGGCTGCGACCGTATATTTCGGCGGACGCATCATTTACTCCGGGCTGCCTTATAACGGGGCGCTGTCGTGGAAGATTGATGAGCTGAGGAATAAGCGGAAGGTGAATCTGAAACACAATAATTTCTTTGAGAGCGGGGCGGAAGGCGTCCTGTCGGATCTGGATGAAGCGCTCGGACTGCAGGATGAGCTTTACGTTACAGATCAGTTTCAGATGACATTTAAAAGTGACGGGACGATCCGGTCTATATATACATTTCTGTATGGAAAAGATGCAGAAGGAAATACGCGGACTTATCTTGTAGACTATGACGCTTCCGACGGAACGAAAATGACGGTATGGAAAGACGGTTACTCGGGTGGGGATTATGATGCGGATATGAAGCTTACGCCCATGCTCCGGATCCTGGAGAAGGCATCCTGCGAGGAGCAGGTGGCAGAGTGGGAGAAGATGCGCGGTGGCGACACGTATGAGATCCTGTACATGGGCAGGAGATCCTTCCCGACAGAGGCGGGACTGGTATGCCTGCCCGGGGATGCGGACGGTGACGGCGCGGAAGATGGAGATTTCGTACCGGGCATGCTGAGCGCCGGAGGCGAGGTGCTTGGATACGAGGTGTCCCTCCATATTCCGGATGCAGAGGAGATCACGCCGGTCCGTTATATGATGGAGCCGGAATATATCAGTCCTGAGCAGATCAGCAGCGGACATGACCGGCAGCAGACGGAAGAGGCGAAGGAAGAAGATCTCTGGACAACGGATGACACAAATGGAAGCATGTGGTATTTCCTCGATGACCAGCATGGATGGAAGCTTTCAGTTGTTGATGCAGCGGCGGGCAGCAGATTCTATGATCTGAGCAGGACAGAAGACGGCGGCGCCACCTGGGAGACGGTGAACGGGGATCCTTTCGCCGGGAACATCGGCGTGGCGGAAGGCCTGCAGTTTTTCGATGAGAACGTTGGCTTCGCAGGTCTGTCCGGAGCGTCCCAGTCCCACTCGCAGATATTCATGACTACTGATGGCGGCAGTACATTTACAGAAATCATACTCCCAATGGATCAGGCGACAGAGCTACCGGAACATGCAGAGGAATACGGGCATACACTGGAAGATTATGCATATCTCTGTATGCCGGTAAAGGACGGGGATGCTTTTACGATCGACGTTCTTACAGCGGCGGGAGAGAATGAAGGCATCCGGTTCCGGTCCGAAGACGGCGGCGTGACATGGAAGTATGACGGGGTGTTTTGATGAACGTATAATTGAAAATATATGAGAAGACCGGAGCCTGTTTTACAGACTCCGGTCCGTTTTTACGGTTATACTTTCCAGTATTTACTCATATAGTTTTCCGCATCTTCGGCAGAAAGATCATATTTTTCCAGTATTTTTGCCAGAGTCTTCTCCCGGGACAAGTGAAGCTCCTGAAGGGTGGAGATAAGATTGGAAATACCGGCGGTTATCCCTTCGAGATATCCATCGGTTGTGCCTTTACTGTATCCGTCGGCAGAGCCTTTACTGTATCCGTCGGCGGAACCTTTATTATAACCGTCCTCATACCCTTCATGTCTCAATGTTTTATCATGCAGCTCTTTATCGTATGTTTCCAAGATCATCTGGATCACCTCTGCTTTTTGGTCGGTCAGGATATCCTTAGGAATGATTTTTCGTAAAGCCTGCACAGATAGATTAGTCCCGAACCGGATATGCCCTTTTTCAATCTATAGATTCTTTGAATATGATGTGGCTGTCCATCAATATTTCTTTCGGTGGCAATTTCTTTGAAAGAAAGTACTGGAAAAGGATATTAATGGAGGTATAGCCTTGGTTTTCAGGTGATTGTTCAATTACAGCGCATATCTGACCATTACGAAGCGCATTGTATGCTGCGGCGGACAGGTCATAAAAGACTGCATGTATCTGCCGGTTAATGCGGTTCATGGATGTCAGTGCAGTATCGGCATCTCCACAGAAGAGAATGTAATTAACGTCTGAAGCTGCTTCCAGTTCTTTTGTCATGATTCTTTTTGCCCGTTCAGGATCATTTGGGAGTTCGATCACGCGCTCAAGAGTGATTCCTGATTCTTTTGAAAAATAGTCTTCACACCCTTTTTTTCTTGACTGATTTCCAAGCATTACCGTGGACGGGAAAAAGGCTATCGCGTGACCAATTCCTCCAGATATAAGATTGAGCAGCATAGCACCGATACGGCCTGAGCGGAAATAATCGCAGTGGATCGACGCCATTGCAGGAATTTCATCCAGATAGTTTGTCAGAAAAACAACAGGGAAATTCTGTTTGCTTAAATCCTGTATTTTTTTTCGGATAAGCGGTGAATTTATTGGTACAATAACAATTGCATTTGCTTTTTCTTCAATCGCATTTTCAATATTGCGGAGCTGCATTTTGTCATTAAAATCATCACAGGGATAAATCTCTACCGACATGCCGTAATCTTTTATTTCTTTTTCAGCGATTTGGATTCCTTTGAGAATTTCTTCAAAAAATTCATTTTGTGTAATATGTAAGATTACAGCAATTTTATAATGCCGGGTACGGGTTACAAGACCGGAAGCGATCTGGTTGGGATGATAATCCATTTCTTTGGCAAGTTGTTTTATTTTTTCTGCGACTTGTGGATTGACACGTCCACGATTTTTTAATGCACGATCCACTGTTCCGATCGAAACACCGGCTGCAGCGGCAATGTCTTTCAATGTTGTCGGCATAATTATTAATTCCTCACAAAATATTTATATTATTAAGTATTACATATTGCATTTTTTTTTACAAGAATTCAAAAAAAACAATATGCACAAAAAAGTACAAATAATTTTAGATAAAATGACAAATATTAAAAAGAAAATTTAAAATGATTGACTTTTTTATCGTCAAGGTGTATTTATAATACAACGCGTAAACGTTAACGCAATAACAAAAAGTACAAAACAAAAAAGTACAAGATTATCTCAAGGAGGAGAACAAATGAAAAGGAGAATGGTTGCAGCTGTATTAACATTATGTATGATGGCAGGACTTACTGCCTGCGGCGGCAATAAGTCCGGTGAAGAAGGCTCGCAGAGTGGTGAAGTTCTGAATGTAGGCACAATGGCACTTACATGTGGAGTTCCGGTGCTTTATGCAGAAGAGCAGGGATATTTTGAGGACGCAGGTCTGAATGTCAACATTGAGATATTTGCGACAGGAGCTCCGATTAATGAGGCTATTGCTGCCGAGGAGATTGATGTGGCCGTTTCCGGATTCGCATCGGTATATTCTCTTGCAAATGCTAACTGTACATGGCTTGCAGATGTAAATACGACCGGCGGTATGGCATTGTACGCACGTCCTGATTCAGAAATTGCCCAGTGTACGGAAGAAGACGGAATCATCGGGAGCGCAGAGGCTCTGAAAGGTCTGCAGATTCTTGAGCCGCTTGGAACAGCGGTGCAGTATATGACGGAATCTTATGCTGAAAAGTTTGGTCTGACTCCAAATGATATTAATCAGGTTAATATGGAATATGCACCGGCATATCAGGCATTTACAACCGGTGAAGGAGACCTGATCGCTTCTAATCCACCGTATTCTTATACGCTGGAGACAGAAGGATATACAAAACTCTGTACATTTGAGAATGCAACAGGCGTAAACATGTGTGATGGCTGTTTCGCAAGAACACCGGTTGTTGAGGAGCGAAGCGAGGATATTCAGAAATTTGTCGACTGCCTCGTGAAAGCAATGGATGACCTTCAGGATGATGAGCTTAGATCAGAGTACACAAGAAAAGTATACGATGAGAACGCGATCACATGTTCAGATGAAGATCTGGCTCATGAGATTGAGGACAGAGATTACATCGGAACAGAAGCAATGTCCGATGCGGATTATGTGCTTGGAGAAGCATGGGTTGCAATTACGGATTTTCTTGTAAATGCTGAAAAAATCACATCAGACAATGCTCCGAACGTAGCAGCGTCTATCAATCCGGAGTTTGTTTCAACAACAACGGGAACAGAGATCAAGGCAGAATAATCATTACGACAAGTTTTGCATCAGAGGAGCATTAAAATGAAGAAAAAGAAAAATAATCTTTGGATATTGTCCGGATTATCACTTGTAATATTCGTTGGAATATGGTGGATCTGTTGTGATGTTTTAAAAATGACAAGTTCGTCAACGCTTCCAGGACCTGTTACAATCGTAAAAACTTTTATTACAAAACTCAGCAGCCCGGCGCCGGATGGCGCCACGCTGCCGGCACATATCCTTTCCTCCCTGCAGATTTCTCTTGGCGGATGGATCATGGGAGTTGTAATCGGAACCCCTCTTGGAATTTTTATGGCATGGTATAAAAAAGTGGATTTGTTTGCCAGACCGATTTTTGACCTGCTTCGCCCGGTCCCCGGACTTGCCTGGATTCCGCTTATGATTCTGTTGTTTGGAATCGGCCTTACCCCTAAGATCGTTACGGTTTTCTTATCGGCATTTGTGCCGTGTGTACTGAATTCGTATACGGGTATCCGTCAGACAAAGGATGTGCATCTCTGGGTGGGACAGACTTTTGGCGCGAGCGATACTCAAATGCTCCTGCATATTGCGATTCCTACAGCCCTTCCTATGATCATGACGGGAGTCAGAGTTGCACTCGGAGCAGCCTGGACATGTATTGTAGCGGCTGAAATGCTTGCGTCTACAATGGGACTTGGATATATGATCCAGCAGGCAAGAGGAATATACCGGCCGGACATTATCATCTGCGGCATGATAGCGATCGGAGCAATCGGAGCCGTCTTCTCAGGAGGTTTATCTCTGATTGAGAACAAAATCGTGAAAGGAGTGCGGCGGGATGGTTAGAAAGTTTAATAAAAAAGCGAAAAATTACGAGAAAATAGTATGCGCAGCAATTGCTATTTTCGTATTCCTTTGTATCTGGCAGCTGGCTGTCAGTTTTACCGGGGCAGGACTCGTTCTGGCAGGACCGATTGAAACCCTGAAAGCATTTTTTATATCTGTTGTTGAGCCGCTCGGAACGCATACAATAGAAGGTCATATTTTCTGGAGTCTGAGCCGCGTCCTGGTTGGATTTGTGATCGGCTCTGCAGCGGGGATCATTCTTGGAATACTGATGGGATGGTTTAAGCCGATATCCGCACTGTTTCGTCCTATTTTTGAATTGCTCAGGCCGATTCCGCCGATTGCATGGATCCCGTTATCTATTGTGTGGTTTGGGTTGGGAGAAGCATCGAAATATTTCCTGATTATGTATTCTGCATTCTGTGCAGTGACAATGAATGCATATTCCGGAGTGCGCAGTGTAGATCAGGAATTAATGGGAGCGGCAAGAATGCTTGGAGCGAATAATCGTCAGGTATTTACATCAATTGTACTTCCTTCGTGCGTACCGCAGATTTTTTCCGGCCTGCAGATTGCTGTAGGTACATCATGGGCTACGGTTGTGGCTGCCGAAATGGTTCGTTCGTCTGAAGGAGTCGGCTGGGTTATTATCAGAGGTCAGGACAGCAATAGTACAGTACAGATTCTGGTTGGGATTGTTGCAATTGGTATTGTGGGATACATACTTGCAGTAGTGATGCGTGCGATTGAGGCCAGACTTTGCAGATGGAGTGTGAGAGGAAAATGAGTAATGAAATCATAGTATGCAATGGTCTTGGGAAAACTTTTGAAACATCCCGTGGTCCGGTGCATGTAATTGATAATGTAGATCTTAATGTGCATGAAAATGAATTCCTTGTGCTTTTCGGTCCGGGGCAGTGTGGAAAATCTACGATGATCAACTGCATGGCGGGACTTGAACCTGCAACAAGAGGAAGCGTACAGATAAACGGGAAAGAGGTAGTGAAACCCGGACCGGATCGTGGCGTGGTCTATCAGAGAATGGCATTATTCCCGTGGCTGACTGTAATGGGAAATGTGGAGTATGGGCCGAAAGTACGTGGAATGTCAAAAGAAGAGAGAAGAAAAAAAGCTCAGTATTATATTGACCTGGTGGGACTGAAAGGGTTTGAGAATGCTTATCCGAATCAGCTGTCAGGAGGCATGCAGCAGAGAGTAGGCATTGCACGTGCATACTGTAATGAACCGGCTGTACTCTTTATGGATGAACCGTTTGGCCATCTGGATGCGCAGACAAGATATCTGATGCAGGAAGATTTAATGAAAATCTGGGAAAAAGAGAAGAGGACAATTGTATTTGTAACAAATAATATAGAAGAAGCGTTATATCTGGCGGATCGTATTGTTGTTATGACAAACTGCCCTACAAATATAAAAAGAGAATATGAGATCACTCTCCCCAGACCGAGAAATTACGTGGATCGAGAATTCCTTGCACTCAGAGAAGAAATAAGCCGGATTGTTGACAAGGCGCTGTAGGAGGACGGAAATGGAAAAAAATGACGTTATTCTTCATGTGGATCACATGACGAAATGTTTTGGGGATTTAAAAGTTTTAAATGATGTTTCGTTTGATGTACATAAAGGAGAGTTCTTATGTATTGTTGGGCCGACAGGCTGTGGTAAAACTACATTCCTGAATTGTATTACAGGGTTATATGATCTTACAGACGGCCAGATCCTGGTACACGGGGAACCGGTAGATACAAAAAAACATAATATTGCCTATATTTTCCAGGAATATTCTACAATGTCATGGCTGACAGTCGAGGAGAATGTAGCATTTGGTCTCAAAATGAAAAAGAAACCGGCGGCCGAGATCAAAGAGGCCGTGGCGGAAGTGCTTGAAATGGTAGGGTTGACCAGATATAAAGATTATTATCCGGTTGAATTGTCTACCAGTATGCTTCAGAGAGTTGTGATTGCACGGGCTTTTGCAGTTAAACCGGATATTCTTCTGATGGATGAACCGTATGGACAGCTTGATGTGGAACTTCGATTCCGGTTGGAGGATGAATTACTTAAAATCTGGGAAAAACTCGGTACAACGGTCATTTTTATTACACACAATATAGAAGAAGCGGTGTATCTAAGCGAGAATATACTTGTTTTGACAAATAAGCCGACAAGTATTAAGCAGAAACTTTCGAATACATTGCCGAGGCCGAGAAGCGTTGTTGATCCGGAGTTTATTGAGACGCGAAATAAAGTCACTGAACTGATTAAATGGTGGTAAATGAAGGAGAAATCTAATGAAAGCAGTAATGTTGATGTTTGATTCCCTGAATCGGAATATGTTGGAACCATATGGCTGCGATTGGGTGAAAACGCCTAATTTTATGAGATTGGCGGAAAAAGCAGTACGGTTTGAACAGTGTTATGCAGGAAGTATGCCATGTATGCCTGCACGACGGGAACTTCAGACAGGAAGATATAATTTCCTGCATAGAAGCTGGGGGCCTATGGAGCCGTTTGACGATTCTCTTCCCGAACTTCTGAAAGGAAACGGAATATATACTCATCTGATCTCAGATCACGTCCATTACTGGGAGGATGGAGGGGCGACTTATCATTATCGCTATAATTCCTGGGAAAATATCAGAGGTCAGGAAGGAGACAAATGGAAGTGTCTTCCGGAATTGATCGCGGAGTGTGATGACAGTTGTCTGCAGAATAAAGACGGCATGTATTTTCATGCAACGAAAGATCTTCAGCGGCACGATGCAGTGAATCGAAAATATGTGAAATGTGAGGCGGATACTGCGCTGGCGCAGACTGTAAATGGCGGTCTGGAATTTATTGATGCAAATCATGAATGTGACAGATGGTTTCTTCAGATTGAATGCTTTGATCCGCACGAACCGTTTTTTGCGCCGGATTATTATAAAACAATGTATCCGGACGAATACTCTGGCCCGGATCGCGACTGGCCGCCTTATCATCATGTTACAGAAGATGAAAGTCTTGT
>DWXI01000140.1 GCA_019119265.1 Candidatus Mediterraneibacter intestinigallinarum
TCTTGTAGCAGAGTCCAGATACATATTCTCATCGAATCCGTTTGCATGAGCTGTCACAATCGCATGAAGACTCATCGCATAGTTCAGTCCGGCTTTGATATGTCCCGTTCCGTGTGGCGCCGCACGGTCAAAGTCTGATACGCAGATCGTGATCGGCTTTGCACCGCCTTTGAAATACGGTCCGACCGGAGTCGCAAAAATCCTGAACTGGTACTCATCAGCCGGTTTTACACCGATAACCGGATTAATGCCGAACATATACGGTCTGATATAAAGCGTAGCTCCTGAACCGTAAGGCGGTACATAAGCGGCATTCGCCTTAACAACCTGCGCTACGGCATCTACAAAACGGTCCTCCGGAAACGGCGGCATCTCAAGACGTTTTGCAGAATCTACCATACGGGAAGCGTTCAGATCCGGACGGAAAGTAACAATATGTCCATCCTCTGTCGTATATGCTTTCATCCCTTCAAAAACAGTCTGTGCATACTGAAGAACTCCTGCACATTCGTTCATCACGATATTCGGATCGTCTATCAGAGCTCCATCATCCCATTTTCCGTCTTTATAATTAGCTACATACCGTTTGTCAGTCTGGATATAGCCGAACCCCATATTTTCCCAGTCAAGATTTTTCTTCTCCATTGTATCTTCCTCCTCTGCTTGGAAAAGCCTGTCATTACTCTACGGTGACCATTATAATACTGTGATTAATAAAAATCAAGAGTGCGCTCGGTTTTTTGAGTAACAGTTCAGCAATCCATTGTACGAGAGCGGGAAGAACGCTTGCATTCTTCCGCGAACGGACATATGGATTGGCTGAGCGCCCGTCAATGAGCAAAGAAGCGGCGGCAGCCGCAGTTAGCACGCAGTGCGACTTTGCGAATGGCGCTCCTGAACTGGTACGGACGGCCCCAGTGCCAGAGTGCGAAGCAATTGATAAACTATCGTTCCATCATACTGATGGACTCGATGCCCACGCTTCCGCCTCTGACCACTTCGATGGTCTTAAACTCTTCTTTCATCAGCTTCACCACTGCATCGTTTTTGGTCGCTGTCTGTACAAATTCCACAAGCACGCTGTCTCTTCCGTAATCGATCACTTTTGCCTTAAATGTTTCCGCAATCTGGAAGACTTCTACCTTATCCGCTACGGAACACTTCATCACTTTTACATAAAGGATCTCTTTCATCCTGACAAATATATCGGTAAAATCAATGACCTTGATCACTTCTATCATACGGTTGAGCTGCTTTTTGATCTGCTCAAATGTCTCGTCGTCGCTGACTGTTGCGATCGTCATCCTCGACACGGTAGGGTCTTCCGTCGTTCCTACGGTGAGACTGTCCAGATTGTAGGACTTTCCGGAGAAAAGCCCGGAAATCTTGGAGAGCACGCCCACCTGATTTTCAACATAAAGGGAAATCCATCTTTTTTTCATTGCGTTATCCATTCTCATGCGCTCCTTCCTCTAGCAATCCATGATCATCTCTTCCAGAGTTCCGCCCGGCTGGATCATCGGGTAGACCATTTCTTCCGGATCAATGATAAATTCAATCAATGTCGGGGTATTTGTATTTTTCTTTGCTTCTTCAAATGCTGCCGCAATATCTTCTTTCTTCATGACACGGATTCCCTTCGCGCCATAGCTCTCCGCCAGCTTTACAAAGTCCGGCGTGTACTCCGGCATCTCCTCCCCGTTTGTCCTGCGGTACAAAGCGCCCGCACGCAGGTTTGTCATACCGTAACGCTTGCCGTAGAATAACTTCTGCCACTGCCGAACCATACCAAGATACTCATTATTGAACACACAGAGGATAAGCGGAAGTTCTTCAAGCACTGCTGTAGCAAACTCCTGAATATTCATCTGCATACCGCCGTCTCCTGAGATAGCAATAACGGTCTTGTCAGGATTTCCGATCTTCGCGCCGATCGCCGCAGGGAAGCCATATCCCATAGTTCCCAGTCCTCCGGACGTGACAAGTTGTTTCTTCTCATTGATCTCAGCATACTGAGTGACAAACATCTGATGCTGCCCTACATCCGTCGTGATGATAGCGTCATCAAACTGACGGTTCATTTCCTGGATAATATCCATCGGGCTCATATGCCCCCTGTCTTTCATCATCATCGGATGTTCTTCTTTCCATGCTTTGATCTGTTCCAGCCATTCTTCTGTCTCACATTTCTCCACATACTCATTCATCTTCGTCACAGCCTCAAGAGCATCCGCAACGATCGGTACATGGACATGAATATTTCTGGAAATGGACGCCGTATCAATATCAATATGGACGATTTGTGCATTAGGTGCAAAAGCATGGAGTTTTCCTGTAATACGGTCGTTAAATCTCGTTCCGATCGAAAACAGAAGATCACACTCGCCTACCGCCATATTTGCCGCATACTGTCCATGCATTCCCAGGTTCCCGATATACAGCGGATGACTGGTCGGAACTGCTCCCCGCCCCATGATCGTTGTTACCACCGGCACGTTCGTCTTATTTACAACTTCCGTAAATATCTTGTTCGCACGGGCAATATTGACGCCGCCGCCTGCAAGGAAAAGAGGTTTCTTTGCCTTTTTGAGCATTTTAAGGGCCCGTTTCAGCTGCCCCATATGCACGCTTGTATTCGGCTTGTAACCACGTATATTTACTGTGTCCGGATAATCCGCGCTGCCAAGTTCACACATCACATCTTTTGGAAGATCGATGAGCACCGGCCCCGGACGTCCTGTCCGTGCAATATAAAACGCTTCTTTGATAATACGCCCAAGATCCTCACGGTTTCTCACAGTCACGCCATATTTTGTGATGCTGCGTGTGATGCCTACGATATCCACTTCCTGAAATGCGTCATTTCCAATCAGGTGTCTTGCCACCTGTCCCGTAAAACAGACAAGAGGAACACTGTCATAGTTTGCCGTTGCAAGTCCTGTCACGAGATTTGTCGCGCCCGGTCCGCTCGTCACCAGACACACTCCCACTTTTCCTGTCGTCCTTGCATATGCATCAGCCTCATGTACAAGCGCCTGCTCATGGCGTGGAAGGATGACTCTAATGTCGTCCTGTTTGTACAGCTCATCGCTGATATCAATGGTGCATGCTCCCGGATATCCGAAGATAGTGTCCACTCCCTCCTCTTTTAACGCTCTTACCAGTAACTTATTACCTGTGATCTGTCTCAATTTCATACCTCCTCTTTGCAAAACGGATGCTCCGGACTTTTCGATAGATAAAAAAATCCCTGAGCATCATATGCTCAGGGCGAATCCTTCATCCGTGTTACCACCTGAATTCAGAGAATAATCTCTGCTCTCTGCCGGTACGGGAATCAATCTGATCATATATTTACTCTGATCGTCGCTGTCATCCGATACCGCTTCCCTGTAACGTAGGAAAACGTTGAAGCCTACTTGTACTTCCCGCATCAGCCGTGCCTGCATTGGCGTTTTTGGATTAATACTCTGCTGCCGATCACACAAGTACGTTCAGTCCACTGCTCGAAGGCTACTTCCATAATCCCTTCACGAAGATTTACACCATCCATCTTCTCTCTGTGCATCCGAAGATTATGTACTCCTCCCTGTCACTGCATTTGTGATAGCTAAAAATTTAAATACATTATAGTGTGTATTTTTATCCTTGTCAATCACGTTTTCTTGATCTTTTTTAATCAGGCATATTTGATTTTTCTTTCTTCTTCATAAAGTTCCGCTCGTAATCCTTAAGCGACGCCAGCGCTTTCGGCGCCAGCGGGATAAGTGCGATCATATTGAATACGGTCATAAGCCCTACTCCGAGATCCCCCAGATCCCACACAAACTGGTATGCTGCCAGGCCGCCTACAAAGAGCATAACGAGCGCCAGCACTTTATACAACGTCTGGGAGATCCAGTTATCGCCGAAGAGATACGCCACATTTGATCGGGCATAGAACAGGATTCCAAGAAATGTGGAAAAACTGAACAGCCACAGGATCACCGCGATAAAGATAACACCGAACTCCCCGAGATGATACTGCATCGCTGTCTGGAGCAGATCCATCCCCTCAAGTCCTTTCGTCATGGACTCCGGTGTCAGAAGCATGATCATAGCAGAGCAGGTACAGATCACAAGAGTATCAATAAAGACACCCAGCGCCTGTAAAAGCCCTTCTTTTGCCGGATGGCTGATATCTGCCGCAGCAGCCGCACAGGGTGCAGAGCCCGATCCAGCTTCGTTAGAGAAAAGACCTCTCTTGGCTCCGTTCATGATCACGGCGCCGATCCCGCCGCCCACAACCTGCCGGATGCCGAATGCTTCCGAAAAGATTCTTCCGAATACTGCCGGAAGCTGCCCCGCATTTGTCACGATGATGAAGATCGTGATAAAGAAATAGCACGCCGCCATGATCGGAACTATGATATCCAGTACTTTCACCGTTGCATTTTTTCTCAGGACAATGACTGCCGCGATCGCCACAAGGACAACGGTCGAATAGATCGGCGGAACCTGAAATGCATTTTCAAAAGATGACGAAATAGAGTTACTGATCACCTGACTGATACCGCACCAGCAGATCAGACCGGATACAGCGAACAGTACAGCCAGTATGGATTTCTTTTTCTTACTTTCTTTTTTAATAAACAGGGCATGGATATAATAAGCCGGACCGCCCCTGTATCCGCCGTAGAGCGGGTCTTTCTCCTTGTAGATCTGGGCAAGGGTCGCCTCGATAAAAGCTGTCGAAGAACCGACCAGCGCGATCACCCACATCCAGAATACAGCGCCTGCACCTCCTGCAGAGATTGCAGCCACCACGCCGACCAGGTTGCCCATCCCCACACGGCATGCGGTAGATACGATCAATGCCTGTACACCTGAGATCCCCTCCCGCTCTTCCTCTTCAATCTTCTTATTATTCTCCAGTGTCACCTTCACCATTTCGGGGAAAAGCCGGAAGGGGAGAAATCTGGTACGTATCGTGAAATAAATTCCCGCAGGAACAAGGATCAGCACAAGCAGGGATAGGCCCAGCGTGCTGCCTCCCGGCAGGGGGATCGTGATCAGATCACCCCAGAGTATATTATAAATTGCATGAAACAATGCCATATCTTTATCCTTTCAATATTATCATTCAAATCCACAGCCGCATGGCAAAAAGATACACCGCCGCATAATACAGGATCAGTACAAAAGCGCCGCACACCGCACTTCTGCGCTTTCCCAGCCGGTTCCTGCCAAGAAGCACGTCAGATACCGCAAAACAAAGACCGCCCGCCGCCGGGATCAATCTGCCTGCCGTCACGGCAAGGGCTGCCATCAGACTCAGGATCAGGACATAAGCCAGAAGGGGATAAAACAGTTCCTTTTTCTTCAGCGGGCGGAAATATCTGTGGAGTGCCGTGCATGCGGCTGCCATGAGTGCCGCGCAGACAGCCAGCGCCAGACAGAGCAGACCGGCGTCGACAGTATAGCCGCCGCTTTTCTCCGGATGCAGCACAGATTCTCCGCTTAATAAGAAGCCTGCCGCCATGCATATATGCCCGATGCCAAAGCACACCGCTCCCCATATAAATCTGCACTCCAGCAGCACATCCGCAGCCATATAAAATACGATCGCCGCGAGCGTGCCCGCAAATGCCGCCTCCGGAATCACTCCGTCCGCCCATTCGGACAGAACTCCGCCGACAGATTTCCCTGTACGTGTTCCGTACAGATATCCAAGCAGAAGAAGACCCGAAACAGACGTAGCAAGTGCCTTACAGAGAAGTGCAGCTTTTCTGTGCCTTTTCTTATTACGAAAATAATAGGTGCCCAAAACAGCTATCAGAACAACGCCGAAAATTCCTGCCATCACCATCATTTTCCCCTGTTCCTGATCAGACCGATCACGGTATAAATCAGCAGAGCCACGATATTTGCCATAACCACACTGGCTCCCGCCGGCGTGCCCCACACATAGGAAACCGTAATCCCGATCACCAGACACACTACGGATATCAGCGCCGAATTGATGATCACACTCTTAAAAGTCTTACACACACGCATGGATGTAAGAGCCGGAAATATAATCAAACTGGAAATAAGCAGCGCTCCCATCATACGCATGCCGAGCACGATCGTCACTGCTGTCAGTATAGCGATCAGAGTGTTATACAGATCCGCTTTTACTCCTGTTGCCTGCGCAAATGTCTCGTCAAATGTAATGGCAAAAATCTTGTGATAGAAAAACACAAATAGTACAAGCACGATCACTGCCATGACCACGCTCAACCGCACATCCTCATCGCTCATGGCGAGAATGCTGCCGAACATATAGTTATACACATCTGTGTTCATCCCTGTCGTCATGGAGATCACCATCACGCCCACCGCAAGCGAACTGGTAGAGATCAGCGCGATTGCCGCATCGCCTTTGATCCGGCTGTTTCCACGGATACGGAGAAGAAGAACAGCCGCCACGATAACGACCGGGATCGCTACAGCCAGAGGCGCCACATTCAGAGACGCCGCAATCGCAAGGGCGCCGAATCCTACATGGGAGAGACCGTCGCCGATCATGGAATACCGCTTCAGCACAAGGCTGACTCCGAGAAGAGCAGAACACAGCGCAACCAGCGCTCCCACAGTAAAGGCGCGCACCATGAAAGGATAAGAGAACATCTCAATGATCATTTCCATCATGCACACCTCCCAGAAATGTTTTTCCGATCCGGCTCTTCCTGTAGTCTTCTGTCGTTCCGAAGAAAAGCGCTGTCTCCTGGAGATGGAGGATATGTGTCGCATCTTCCACTGCGCTCTCGATATCATGAGAGACCATCACTACAGCAATACCCGATTCCCGGTTGATCCTACGAATCAGCTCATAAAATTCACCGGTTACGATAGGATCCAGCCCGGTCACCGGCTCGTCAAGCAGGAGCAGACTCTTGGTAGCGCACAGTGCCCGCGCGAGCAGCACTCTCTGCTTCTGTCCGCCTGAGAGATCCCGGAAACACTGGCGCTCCAGATCCCTTATTCCAAGAAGTTCCATCTTCTCCAGCGCCTGTTTTCTGTCCATTGCAGTATAAAAAGGATGGAACCCCCGGCTGTTCAGACGTCCGGAGAGGACTACCTCATAGACACTGGCAGGGAAATCCTTCTGCGCGTCTGTCTGCTGGGGCAGATAACCGATCTCGTTCTGCTTCAGCCCGTCTCCGAAAGTAATCCGCCCTTTTTCTACATTTTTAAGCCCGAGAAGGCTCTTTACAAGCGTGCTCTTGCCGGAACCGTTTTCTCCAACAATACACAGATAATCTCCTTTTTCTATTGCAAAATCCAAATCCTTTACCACCGTCTGACCTTCATAGCCGATGGAGACATTTTCACATTTTATCAGGGGCATCAGTTCAGTACCTCCTTCAGGGTCTCTACGTTTTTCTGCATCATGGAAAGGTATGTTTCCCCGTTTTCAAAATCATCTGCAGACAGATTATGGCAGCTGTAGAGCACTTTCACCTCAGTTCCCGTCGCCTCTGCGACCGCATTGGCAATGTCATCGTTGCTCAGTTCCATCTTCAGGACTGCCGGCACTTTCTCTTCTCTTACCTTTTCAATGAGAAATGCCATGGTAGCCGCACTGGGTTCTGTATCCCCAGCACATCCCGGAAACGCCGCATAGTATTCCAGTCCGTACTCATCAGCAAAATAGCGGAACGGGAAACGGTCGCCAAAGATCATAATATTCCTCTTTGCATTGTCCACTACATCACGGAACTGCCTGTCCAGCTCAGAAAGCTGTTCCTGATAGGCAAGTGTATTTTCTTCATACATCTCGCTGTGATCCGGATCTGCCTGTGAAAGAACATTTTTAATCTGTTCCGCGATCAGAGATGCATTGACAGGAGAAGTCCAGACATGCTCATCCACCTCGTGCGGGGATTCCCCGGCACTTCCCTTCATCCCTTCCACCTGCTCCTCTTCCACTGTATCCACACAGTCCACAAGGCGCAGCGTCACCATATCCGAATCTGGCATGGAACTCAGGATATCTTCCACCCATACGTCATTTTCCCCTCCGGTATAAATAAAGACATCGCTGTCCTGTATGGCAATGATATCCTGCGGTGTCGGCTCGTAAGAATGAGTCTCCTCACCGGGTTTCAGGAGCATTTTAACATCCGCCTGATCTCCCGCGATCTCACGGACAAAATCATAAGGCGGAAAGATCGTTGTCACGACACTGATCTTCCCGCCATCAGCATTTCCTGCCTGATCAGCTGAGTTTTCCGCCTGATCACCAGAATTGCCGGGCGCCGTCATGCTGTTGCCTGTTTCCGCACACCCTGCCGTCATAAACGCCATGCAGCCGGCGAGCAGCACCGCAAAAAACGGTTTGCGCCCTGCTCCTGAGGTCACATTTTTTTTACTCTCTTTCCTTCTATTTCTATCTGCGTTCATATTTTGTAAAACAGAATTCCAGATCAAAACAGGTCTGCTCCTCGCTTTCTTCTGTCATCACCCACTCATCCATCTCATCCAGATCCGGGAAGAACGTATCCGCCTGAAATGCGCGGTCGATCTTTGTCACATAAACGGTATCGCAGTGAGGCAGCATCATCCGGTAGACGCTCTCTCCTCCGATCACAAAAATATCGTCTGTATCATATTTCTCCAGTTCGTCCATCAGCTCATCTTCCGAATGGACGACAACGGCGTCTTTTACCTGATAATTCTGATTGCCTGTCAATACTATATTTGTCCGGTTTTTCAGCGGCATCCCGTTCGGGAAACTCTCCAGTGTCTTTCGTCCCATAACAACAACTTTTCCGGTAGTTGTCTGACGGAAGAATTTCATATCAGAAGGGATGCTCACGAGCAGATGGTTGTTATACCCGATTCCCCAGTTCTTATCTGCTGCTAATATTGCTTTCATATATCTCTGCCTTTCTGCATTACATCTTTTTCAGGTGCCATACTTATACCGCAACGGGAATATTCTTCATCTGCGGATGTGTCTGATAATTGTCCAGCCTCACGTCATCCGGAGTAAACTCATAGAAATCTTTCACCTCCGGATTAAGCCAGAAATCCGGTGCCGGATATGGTTCTCTTTTAATCAGCTCCTCGACCATAGGTATATGCCGGTCATAAATATGTGCGTCAGCAATGACATGGACCAGCTCCCCTGCCTTCATGCCGCACACCTGGGCCAGCATATGGAGTAGCACCGCATACTGGCACACATTCCAGTTGTTGGCTGTCAGCACATCTTGAGAGCGCTGGTTGAGGATGCCGTTCAGAGTCAGCTTATCACTGTCTTTCTCTTTAGTCACATTAAACGTCATGCTGTATGCGCACGGGTACAGATTCATCTCATGAAGATCCTGATGCACATAAATATTCGTCATGATACGTCTGCTGTAAGGATTGTTCTTCAGATCGTAGATCACACGATCCGTCTGATCCATCATTCCCTCCTTATACTGATGTTTTACCCCCATCTGGTAGCCGTATGCTTTTCCGATCGATCCGGTCTCATCCGCCCAGCTGTCCCAGATATGGCTTTTCAGTTCATGTACATTGTTAGACTTTTTCTGCCAGATCCACAGCATCTCGTCCACACAGCTCTTGATCGCCGTGCGCCGGAGCGTGAGCGCCGGAAACTCTTTTGAAAGATCATATCGGTTGACAACCCCGAACTTCTTGATCGTATAGGCGGAAGTGCCGTCCTCCCACACCGGGCGTACCTTCTCGCCCTCTGTACTCGTACCGTTATCAATGATATCCCGGCACATATCGATAAACACTTTATCTGCGTAACTCATAGTCTCCTCCTTCATCACGGATCTGCAATATTATACAGAAGCTTCTCCAGATTTTTCCTCAATGCATTAACTTCTCTCTTAGTCATCCCACGCGTCAGCTCCCGATCCAGTTTTCTCCGGTCAATATCCATTCTCCTCTGGATGTCATATGCTTTTTCCGTGAGATAAATATTTTTCTTTCTCCTGTCATGCGCATTCGGCACACAGAGAATATAGCCTTTTTCATCCAGGCGCTTCAGGATTCCGGTCACGGTCGGATTTTTGAGATTCAGATTCTTCTCCACATCGCGCTGGCTGACCTCTTCCTTACTCGTACGGAAAAGATAATCCAACACCGCGCACTGCGATGATGTGATGCCGAGCTTTTTTAACCGCTCGTTCAGATCTTTCTCATATACATTATTGATCTGTTTTATAAGAAATCCGATTGGCTGGCTTCTTTTCTCCATTTGTGCACCTCACCTTATCTGCTCTCCGTTTACGGCAGCGCACCTGCGAATCAATGCATCGTTTTTTTGCCTGCGCCATCTTCACGCAGAAACTGTCAATACTCGCGGATCACACTGCTGATCTCATAGATACTCTCCATCTGCTTCAGTTCTTCTGTAGCATCTTTCATATGCCGTTCCTTTACTTTCTCTGTCACGATGACCAGTTCCGCACGATCCGGGTGTACGTTTTTCTGAACCACTCTTGCAATACTCACTTTATGACCGCCGAATACCTGGGCTATCTGGGCCAGCACGCCCGGACGGTTCTTCACCTGCATGCGCAGAAAAAATTTATTCTGCACCTCTCCGAAGTCTTTTACCGGAATCTGACGGTAGCAGGTGCAGCTGATCCTTCCGGTACAGTTGTACGCAAGATCTCTTGACACATCGATCACATCTCCGACCACCGCGCTGGCCGTAGGCATCTCGCCGGCTCCCCTTCCGTAGAACATGGCGTCGTCCACCGCATCACCGTGGATAAACACTGCATTGAAAGACTCCCTTACAGATGCAAGCGGATGATCCTTTGACAGCATCACGGGATACACGCCCACTTCAATCCCATCCTCAGCATTGCGCGCAACGCCGAGCAGTTTGATCACACTGTCAAACTCTTTGGCATAGGCAATATCCGCCGCCGTGATCTTTGTAATGCCTTCTGTATAAACATCAGAGAACACAACTCTTGAATGAAATGCAATGGACGCCATGATCGCCACTTTGCGGCCTGCATCAAGACCTTCCACATCTGAAGTGGGATCAGCCTCGGCATATCCCAGCTCCTGCGCCCGTTTCAGCGCATCGTCGAATTCCATCCCATCCTCAAACATCTTCGTCAGGATATAGTTTGTCGTGCCGTTTACGATGCCAAGCACGTCTGAAATCTCATTGGCTGCCAGACACTGTTTCAGAGGACGGATAATAGGGATGCCGCCTGCCACCGCAGCCTCAAAAAGGAAATCCTTTCCATGTTCATGAGCAGCTTCAAACAGTTCCCGACCCTCTTCTGCAATCAGATCCTTATTGGCTGAAACTACATTCTTTCCGGCACGCAGCGCTTCCATTATCATTGTCTTCGCCGGTTCCATACCGCCGATTACTTCAATAATAATCTGTATCTCGTCATCCTCGAGGATTTCTTTCCAATTATCAGTCAGAAGGCTCTCGTCCACTCCTTCTCTTTTCTTATCCTTATTATGGACAAGTATCTTCTTAATCTCCAAGCGCGCGCCTGCTGTCCGCTCCATAACATCCGCGCGCATCCTGATCAGTTTGTATACACCGGTTCCGACTGTTCCAAGGCCGAGCAGGCCGATCTTGATCTTTTTCATCTAAACTCCTCTTTTCTATATCCTGTTTCCGTTCAATATTCACAGTATAGCATAGCGATGCCGCACACCGCAATGAAAATCATTATCAAAGGTCGAATTTACGACTACATAAAAATCCGATGAGAAATCCCGCCAGCGCCGGACATACCCAGCCAAACCCCTGCTCTGAAAACGGAAGGAGTAAAGCGGCCGTCTCCGTAATCCTCTCGATCACCCAAAAGGAACTAATTTCTTCCGGAAGCGTACGCATGAAATCAAAAACAGCGCCAAATGCCGTAAAAGCCATTACGCACTGATACACGACTCTTTTCCCATGGAAAAGCCGATCCAAAAATGTCAGGACGATAAGCGCAATTGCCAGCGGATACAGGAACATCAGCACAGGCATAGAATATGCTATGATCGTACTGAGCCCCAGATTAGCGATCAGAAACGACAGCACACAGAATGCTGCTGCCCAGATCCGGTAAGAAGGACCGCCGGGAAACAGCCTGACAAAAGTTCTGCCACAGCTTGTGATCAGACCTACCGCCGTCTTTAAGCATGCTACCGTAACTGTAACTGCAAGAATCAGCGCTCCGGCTGTTCCGAAATAATAACCGGCAATCTTTGCAAGAGCCTCCCCGCCATTATCCGAAGCAGGAAATATTCCCCTGCTCTGTGCGCCCATCACTGTGACCAGCACATAGATCAGCGCCATCAGAAGGGAACTGAAGAGACCTGCCTTTACTGTACTCTTCGCAACCTCTCCCGGTTCTTCCGCCCCCAGCCCTCGTATAGCCTCTACGACCACGATACCAAATGCAAGGCCTGCAAGGACATCCATGGTATTGTACCCTTCCAGCAGTCCGGTAAAGAAAGCGCCATGTACATATCCTCCTTCCGGCGTCACATCACGGATTACCCCTGCCGGCGATGTCAGCGCTCTGACAAGCAGAATTCCTAAAAAGAGAAGAAACAGAGGATTGAGTACTTTTCCGATCCATGTCATGATTTCTCCCGGCCGCAGTGAAAAAAACAGAACAAGAGCGAAAAAAAGAAACGAAAAGACCGCAAGTCCTACTGTGTGGGAAGTGCCTGCCGTGATCCCCTCTACTCCTACTGTGTATGACACAGTAGCACATCTGGGAATGGCAAAAAATGGACCTATTGTCAGATACAGTGCACATGTGAAAAAAAGGCCGTATCTCCTTCCCACCCGGCTGCTCAGCTCCAGCAGACCATCCTGGCGGCTGATTCCCAGCGCAGCAACGCCCATGAGCGGCAGGCCTACGCCCGTAATCAGGAATCCTGCTGCCGCCTGCCACATATTACTTCCGGAAAGCTGTCCCATAGAGGCCGGAAAAATCAGATTTCCCGCTCCAAAGAACATCCCGAACAGCATACTCGCAACTACTATGATTTCTCTTATTGTCAGCTTTTTCATGAACCTATTCTCCTGTACAGCGGTATTATCTGATAAAAGAAAAAGCACCTGAACCCCATTCCGGAATCTCAAGTGCTTAATTCAGAGCGACAGACGGGGTTCGAACCCGCGACCCCGACCTTGGCAAGGTCGTACTCTACCAACTGAGCCACTGTCGCATTTACTGTGTTCCGCTCCTTTTTCCTGACCGGAACAATAGATACTATACTACAACTTTTTTAAAAAGTCAACAACTTTTTTTATTTTTTATTTGTCAAATAGAATTATACCTTCTCTTGCAATACATGACAAAGGAATTCTTGGACAATCACTGTACAAACAGGATTCCTTCTTTTATAATAATCTGGTTACAGTATAAAGATAAAATATTTACGCCCTATTTCATATACCGGAGGATTTTTCATTGAAACAGACTTATACACGCACGCTGACAGCGTGTTATACCGGCTATGTAGTGCAGGCCATTGTAAACAATTTCGCACCGCTTCTGTTTCTGACTTTTCAGAGTACATATGGTATTTCCATGGGCAGGATCACACTGCTCATTACTATAAACTTTATCATACAGCTTATGACAGACTTTCTCTCCGCAGGATTTATCGACCGTATCGGCTATCGGGCATCCATGCTGATCGCACATGCAGCGTCAGCTGCCGGACTCCTCTGTCTCCCTCTCCTGCCGGAACTTCTGCCTGATCCTTTTGCCGGGCTTCTCATTGCCGTCGGGATATACGCTGTAGGCGGAGGGCTCCTGGAAGTCCTGGTAAGCCCCGTGGTAGAAGCACTGCCCACCAAAAACAAAGAAAAAACGATGAGTATGCTCCACTCGTTTTATTGCTGGGGACATGTGGCGGTCGTGCTTCTCTCGACTGTGTTCTTCGCTCTGTTCGGTGTGGAGAACTGGCGGGTCATGGCAGTCTTATGGGCGCTCGTTCCAATCTATAACCTTTTCGTTTTCCGCAAAGTACCTATGTGCGCACTTTCAGAAGAAGGTGAAAAAGGCCTCTCTTTTGCTGATCTTGTCCGCAGACCGGCATTCTGGATCCTTATGATAGTTATGGTCTGTGCCGGAGCCAGCGAGCAGTCAGTCAGCCAGTGGGCATCTACCTTCGCGGAACAGGGCCTGGGGGTCAGCAAAACGATCGGAGATCTGACAGGACCTATGTTCTTTGCCGTCTGCATGGGCAGTTCCCGGCTGCTCTATGGGCTGTACGGGGAAAAACTGAACCTGAAACGAGCAATGATCCTGAGCGGGCTGTTATGTATCCTGTCTTACTGCATGATCTCACTCTCGCCAGTTCCTGCGTTAAGCCTCCTCGGATGCGGCATCTGCGGTTTCTCCGTCGGGATCATGTGGCCGGGCGCATTCAGCATCGGCGCATCCGTATTAAAGGGCGGCGGCACAGTGATGTTTGCATTCTTCGCCCTTGCGGGTGATCTTGGATGCTCAGGAGGGCCCACCTATGTAGGCCTTATCTCAGAATATGCAGGAAACAGCCTGAAGACCGGAATCCAGTGGGCTGTGATCTTCCCGTTGCTGCTGATGATCGGGGTATTGTTGATACGGAAAACACATAATAAAATGAAATCTTGAAACTGTTTATCGAATATGATATATTATAAATGAAAAAGGAGCAACCGCCCACAAGGGGTTGACCTTATTTAGAGATTGAACATAGAAATGCCACCCTAAACCGGTCAAAGTTTATAAGGGTGGTTTTTCTATGCCGAGAGCATCACTTCATATATGTAAATACAAATGTCAGCAATGCCAGAATGAACATTCCAAAAGCCATTAAATCTTTAAAATCAAACGGTTTTTTGTCCATCAGCACCACCCCCATTCTATGTAGGAATAGAGGTCAGCCACCCTGTAACACAGTTACTCCGTGGAACGAGTATAACATATGTTTTCCAGCTGGGCAAAGGAAATCTTATTGTCATTTCCTTAGATTTATAATATACTTACAGCAAATCATTTCGAAAAGGAGTTATCAATTTATGAAATTTATATACCCTGCGGTTTTCCGCAAAAATGAAGACGGCGGCTACCACGCTTTCTTCCCGGATCTGGATGAAAAATGGGGTGAACAGTATCCTGTCGTTATCAGATCCTGGC
>DWXI01000141.1 GCA_019119265.1 Candidatus Mediterraneibacter intestinigallinarum
AGAGAATATCCGGAGAGTATTCGAACAAGGATAATCAAATAACTCTAACAAGATCGGGCGACCGGTCTTTTTTTATTTAGAAATGATATAGGAGGAAATAATTATGTATATATGCAAATTTATTGATGATGCCCAGGCTTTGCTTGTTCTTAATTTAGAAATTAATACGTGTTCCCTGTTTCAAAGAAAGGGAAAAGGTATCAGTTTGATACAAGGTGAATTCGTGAATAATGGGGAATTTTTGTTCCTTCCTGAAACGTGTATACAGCTTGATGAGTTTTGCGCTGAGAATTTCGGAAGATTTATCCTGGTCGGGGGTGACTATGAGCAGATGGAGGATATAGTATCTGCCGAAGAGAAGGGGTTTTTAGATCTGTTTTATGGAAGATATTTTTCAGCAAGATTAGCTTATTGTGCCGAAAAGGGATATTTAGATATTTATTGTGTTGATAGCGGTTATTCGTATACGATTTATTATCGAAATAAGACTATTCTCGATCAGGGAATAATTGATGATCCCAATATTTTGATTACAGAAGCAGCAGAAAAACTTGCGTCAAAATATTTTAAAGGACAGCGGTATTATGAAATAGATCCTGAAGACTTATGAGGGAAATGATTAGTGGGGGGATATCAGAAAATAGGAATTATTAGTTCCAGCGAATGTTAGTACAGACGATGTTATCTATTAAGCTTTATCAAATTCAGATTGAGTTTTAGAAAAATGGAGGTATATTTAGCGAAATTTTAAGAATATAGTTCTAGAGGATTTTAATTTATATTTCGTGTTACGAAACATTCTTTGCATGATTTATCTTTATTCATGAAAATATTTCTTCTGTTAGTATTTAATTTGCTTATTTAATATTTAAGCCCTAAAACGGCTGAAGTCTTACGGCTTCAGCCGTATATTTCGATACATTCAGCACCCATTTATTTTGATTATTTTATATGCATGGGAGGCTGAGGATAAACCCCTTATATCCGTCAGGACCTTCTTGCAGAGTAATCGTCCCGCCATGTTTTTCCGCCACTTTGCGGCAGATGGAAAGACCCAGACCGCTGCCGTTCCCCGACTGCCTTGATGCATCCCCGCAGACAAACGGTTCGAAAATAGATTCTCTGAGTTCTGCGGGAATCGGCGTTCCGTTATCCCAGAGCTCGAACATACAGAAATGGCCGTCTGACCAAACTACGGCATGTGCTGAGGTCTCAGGCGAGTTATGGACGATACAATTTCCGAGAAGGTTCAGAAGAACCCTGCGGATTTCTATTCGGTCAATAGTGAGATGGATCTCGCCGTCTGGTATCTCTGCATCCAGTTCTATTTGGTGGTTCTCAAATGCATCGTACTGATCTATGATCACGGTGCGGACAAATTCGGTGAACTCTGTATCCTCAAGATGGAGCTGATAGGTGTCGTTTTCTAGGCGACTGTATTCCAGAAGCTTATTCACCAGGCCTGCCATGTGAACCGATTTGTGGTATATGGCAGAAAGATATTCCTCCTGCTGTTCCGGTGATTTCACCACATGGTCACTGAGCGCTTTGGCGTATCCCTGAAGTGTGGTGATGGGAGTTTTGAGATCGTGTGCAATATTGCTGAGGAGTTGACGCCGTTCCCGGTTGAGCCGTTCCCGCTCCTTAGTGGCAGTCATCAGCTCATCTGCCAACTGGTTAAAGGAGTCTTCGATTTCCCGATATTCATACTCTGCGTTGAGACGTATACGAGTCTCATAGTTACCGGAAGTGATCTCTCGTAATCCAGTTACCAGCGTTTCATTCGGTGCAGCGACGTGAGTGCGAATCGCACGCGCATATCGCAAGAGAAAGAACAGGAATACCCCGGTGCAGGCGGCAAAGAGTGCGACTCCGGTCTGAAACATGGCAGTGCGTAGCTCTCCGGAAGGATTGAGGAAAGTGAAGCGGGCGGACACCTTTTCGGCAGGAAAGCGAACCAGTCCAGTTAGGGACTGACCTCCCCGCTCGAAGACTGTGTAGGTCGCAAGGTATCTGGAAGTGCCATGTTCGTTCCCTTTATACGTAAGGTTCAGGATGCCCCCGATTGTAAAGGAAGTTTTTCCAAGAAAGCCGCCTAGAGCATTCATTTCCAGAAGCTCCTTTTGTGTGTACTCGGAATGTGGGTCTAGGACCTTTCCCTTGGTGAAGATGACCCTGTTTTCTTCATCCAGAATCTCGATCCAGCCATCGATGTCCGCGAGTCCGGAGATGTCTGTGTTTTCGTAATCCTCTGTGATAAGCGCGTTGGCATCGAGAATACGGGAGAAGTTCAGGTTGTCACTACCGAAGAAAAGCAGAGCGCTTAAATTACGGATTAGGGAAAAGAGGAGCAGGATGACAATGAGGAAAGAAAGATATTTTTTAATTATATAACGACTTAATGTTTTCTTTTTAGAAATTCTATTCATAATGGTATCCTTCTGTTTTGATGAAATGTTTTTGCCCGAAAATTTCATAGAGATGTAGTGGTATGTTCAGGGAAGCAGTTTGTAGCCCAATCCTCGTATAGTCCGGATATAGGAAGTGCCGCTGCGTTCTCCGAGTTTCTCACGGATCTTGCTGATATAGACCATGATGTTGTTGTCATCTACGACATAATCCTCGCCCCAGGCAGCTTCATAAATCTGCTTTTTGGTAAAAACCCTACCAGGAGATTCCATGAAGAGCTTAAGGATTCGGTATTCTATAGAAGTAAGCTCGATGGAAATACCGTCCTTTATCAGGACGCAGGCATCAGTATCCAGAGACAGATCCCGGACGGTCAGAATAGAAGGACCAGAGGATATATCTGCCTTTGCGCGCGAGAAACGCCGTAAGCATGCCTCCACCCGTGCGATGACCTCCAAACCCTCGAAAGGCTTGGCGATGTAGTCGTCAGCGCCCAGTCCCAGACCCATAATTTTGTCGGTGGTCTCATTTTTGGCGGAAAGGATAATGATGGGAAGATTATTGTGTTCACGGATACGGCGGATTAAAGCATATCCATTCAGTTTTGGCATCATGATGTCCAAGATGGCGAGGTCGAATTCTTCATTTTGGATCAAAGAATATGCGGCTTCTCCATCCAATGCCTCTGAAACACGATAGCCTGCGTTTTCCAGATAAAGTCTTAAGAGGCTTAGAATTTCTTTTTCATCGTCAGCGATCAATATATGTTCTTTCATTTTTTGAATTCTCCGTTAATTATATGTTTGTGAAATATTGTAATTTATCCGAATGATATTGTCCAGTGGCGTTATGCCTGCAGTTTGTCATTTCTATTGGACTTAATTCAGGAACTCTCCTAACCAGAGGAACAGATAATTAGCGGTCATAGATGATCATATACATTGATTGGATCTTCAGTCGGACATCTATGTTCGTTGAAAGTATTCATTTTAAGAATGCATTCATAGATTATTTTATGATATAGATGCACTAAAAACAGCTGGGGCTAGGTTAATACGCTTGTATATGGTACTTTCTGTCAGTATTCTCTGAATTGAGCTAACTTATCGGATATCTGTTTTATTGAACCTCCACGTGGTAAAAATTAAAATAATAACTGTAAGAACTACCGTTAGAAGCACACTGCCCAGCGCGGGGAGCAGATAATCTGACGATTGACTGCCGAGAAGTACCTGATTTCCCCAGTAGGAGGGAAAGAGCCTGGAGACCGTCATATCCTGAGTGGAAATATAGTTTCCCCCGTAGAGGAAAACCGCTGAGAGTACAAAGGTTACAAATGGTCCGAAGTACAAGCCGAGCAGGAAGGAGATGGCGATCCACAGGAGGAAAGTGACAAGACTCAGTCCAATGTATCCCAGAACGCTGCTGGTTGTCAGCCCTCCTGCTGAGGCAGCGAATAATCCGTTTCCCTGAGACGAATTGCTGATCATTATATAATAGAATAGAACAGTGCATATAAGGACAATGGCAGCGGACAGCGCGGAGACAAAAACTGTAGAGATATACTTTCCAAATAGTACGCTTGCGCGGCTGTGACTGCGGAGCAGGAAAAATTTGATCTGACCGCGCTCAATCTCACCGGAAAACTGAAGGGCAGAGAAGAGTAGGAGAAGCAGTCCGATGATGCCTAAGGAGGACAGAACCATCCAGTTCATAAACAGGTAGTCCATGCAGGAAAGTGTTTTGCTGCTGTTTCCGATCATACTTAAACTTACCGTTCCCGTGCGGAATCCCAGGGTGATGAGAAAAGATAGGAGAACCGGGATCAGCAGGATGTAAGTGCTTTTCCGACAGAAGTTTTTATATAGTTCAGATTTTACGACATTTGCTAATTGCATATTATGTATCCTTCTTTCTTTTTATTCTTTGATTATTTATACAAAAGGAAGCGGTGTGCTTTCATATAACAGCTGGTCTATCTTAACAGATCGATGAATGAAACCCCTGAATTCTCCAGATTCTTGTAGGTGTCTGAAACTTTTATAAATCCTTCTGAGAGTATGATGATATCGTCAGCCAGGTCGCAGACTTCATTCAGCTGATGGCTGGAAAAAATGATGGAAGTATTCTGTTCCCGGCAGAGTGTCAGAAGCAGATGCTTTGTGTCTTCGATCCCTACAGGATCCAATCCAACAAATGGTTCGTCCAGGATCAGCAGATCTGGGTTTGTCAGCAGAGACTGGGCCAGGGCTAGACGTTGTTTCATGCCGAAGGAAAAGGTTCGTACATTTTTATCAGCGGAAGATGAGAGACCGACAAAATCAAGAAGTTCATTGATTTGTTTTGTACAGATATCATGGGAGAGACCGCTCAGAGAGGAGAGGAGCTTCAGGTTACGCCGTGCGGTCATGTCCTCATAAAATACCACGTCTACAAGG
>DWXI01000142.1 GCA_019119265.1 Candidatus Mediterraneibacter intestinigallinarum
CAGGAACAAATGAAAAAAATTATAATATAGGAGGAAAAATGAATATCAGAAAAACCAAAAAGAAAAAATCCAGAAATCAGTATGAACGCAGAGTCAGCCATAAGTATAAAGATACGTTGTTCCGGAAGATATTTTCGGACAGAAAAGATCTGCTGAGCCTCTACAACGCATTGAATGATACACAGTATACTGACGAAGAAGAACTGACTGTCACGACATTGGAAGATGTGATTTACATTTCGATGAAGAATGACATTTCCTTTCTGATTGGCGGTACGATGAATCTGTACGAACATCAGAGCTCTTATAATCCCAATATGCCGATAAGAGGACTGATGTATTTCGCGAGGCTGTATCAGAATTACATTGATAACAGTGAAATTAATGTATTCAGCTCAGTCCTAAAACACCTGCCCAGGCCCAAATTTATCGTATTTTATAACGGATCAAAAGATGAGCCGGACCGGAAGCCGCTCAGACTTACCGATGCGTTTGCAGAAGAGGGAATATCCGAAGAATCATGCCTGGAGTGCATTGCAACGATGGTAAATATCAATTACGGGCACAATTATGAATTGATGGAAAAATGCAGACGGCTTGAGGAGTATTCTATATTTGTGGCAGAAGTGCGCAAGGCTCTGGAAGAGGGCGGCGATCAGAAACAGGCGGTGGATGATGCAATCGATATCTGCATTGAGAAAGGTGTGCTGCAGAACATACTGATCCAAGAAAGGGCGGCGATTATGAATATGGTATTATCATGTACAGAGAAACAATATGAAAGACTCGTCCAGAAAGAATTAGAACAGCAGGAAAAACGGATAAAAGAGCAGGAGAAAAAACTGCGTGCCGGGAAGAAGAGACTTGAGGAGCAGGAAGACAGGATGCGCCGGCAGCAGGGAAAAATCGAGGAGCAGGAAGACAGGATGCGCCAGCAGCAGGGGAAAATCGAGGAGCAGGACAGCCAGATGCGCCGGCAGCAGGAGACAATCCGGGATCAGGAGCGCCTCCTCGAATTAAACCGTATCCTGGTCCGGGAAAAGAAGTATGATCTTCTTGAACAGATACAGGACGATCCTGCACTGTGCGAAGAATTGATGGTTAAGTATGAAGTATAAACACAACAAAGGAGAGGCATCATGATCAAAGTGATAGCGAGTGATATGGACGGCACCCTTCTGGGAGACGATCACAAGCCGGCGCCGGAGACGCTCGCGACCGTGAAAAGGGCATGTGATGCGGGAATCCGTTTTATGATAGCAACAGGGAGAAACTTTCCGGGGGCGATGGCTGAACTAAAAGATTCAGGGTTGGTATGTGATTATATTGTTGGCAGCGGAGCGGAGGTAAGAAACCCGCAGCAGCAGGTCGTAGCCGTGCATCCGATCAGTATGGAACTGTGCAGGGAAATCTATAAAGAGGTAAAAAATTATCCCTTGTCCGTGACATTCTGTACAGACGGGAATGACTATAAGATCGGAACTCCGGAGGAGATAGAGGAGAGTCTGATGCTTCAGATACATCTCTTCTTCTTAAATCTGCCGCGTGAAGAACTGGTCAGGACAGAGACGTATCAGCGTATTATAAAATCGACCAAAACGGTTGCTGATATGGATGAACTGGAAGCTGCGAAAGCCCCCATTTATAAGTTATTCCTTTATTCAGAGGACAAAGAAATGCTGGACGAGCTGAAGATGCGTCTGGAGAAAAATAAGGATATTGCGGTGGCATCCTCTTTTCCTACGAATCTGGAGATCACGGATGTTAAAGCGCAGAAAGGGCCGGTACTCAAAGAATATATTGAGTCGCTCGGGTATACGATGAATGAGGTGATGGTGCTGGGCGACAGTCTGAATGATCTCTCGATGATAGAGATGGATTTCGGTGCGACGGTGGCCATGGCAAATGCCGATCCCGAGGTAAAGAGCGCGGCAAAGTATATTACGAAGTCTAATGCAGAGTTCGGCGTGGCATATGCAATAGAAGAACTGTTAAAGCGCCAGAAGACGGAAAAATGATATGAATAGCCGGAAAAGGCAGCCCTTGCCATTGAGCGGGATTTCACGTATAATATCCCCCGTGAGAAGGACTGTGACAGCTCAGCCGCGCCATTCGTAAAACCGCACTTCGTGCTTATTGTGGCTTCCGTCACTGTTTTACTCATTCCCGATGGCTGAACTGTAAAAAAATAGATAAAGAGTTGGTATGAACAATGAGATTAAGAAGTAAATTAGCGATCAGGGCCGCGAAACTGACGAGCATTCTGATCAAAAAGATGAAAAGAGGAAGCGGGGTTACACTTCCGGGATATGTAGCGCGCCGGATCGATCCTAATATTTTAACCGCCATGGCGGAACAGATCAGAGGTAAGATCATCGTCACCATGGGAACAAACGGAAAGACGACGACCAATGCGATCCTGTGCAGAGCGCTGGAGTCTGAGGGCAGGAAAGTTATCATCAACCGGACCGGGGCAAATATGCTCAACGGTATTATTTCGGCGTTTGTCCTCGCCACAGACAGAAAGGGAAGGCTGGATGCGGATTTTGCCTGCATCGAGGTAGATGAAATCTCCTCGGTTGGCGTACTCCCGAAGCTTAAGCCTGACTGTGCGCTGCTTACCAATATTTCCAGAGACCAGCTGGACCGCTTCGGTGAAGTGGATATTACTTATAATAAACTGCTGACTGCAGTAAAGAGTGTTCCGGATACGACACTTATCATTAACTGCGACGATATTCTGTCTTATTCTCTTGCAGAAGAGAGTGGAAATAAGTTCGTGACATGCGGGATCAGTGAACAGATCTTTGATGATATTTCCCGTTCCGAGATACGGGAGAGTATCTTCTGCCGTAAATGCGGGAAGAAGCTGGAATATGATTTCTTCCACTACGGACAGCTTGGCATCTATCACTGCCCAAACTGCGGCTGGGAGCGGCCGGAACCGGCTTATACAGCTCAGAATATCGAGCTTCAGGACGAAGTATATTCTTTTGATCTGGACGGAAGGCATATTGATTCTACAGCACGCACACCATACAATATCTACAATACACTTTCGGCCTATACGGCGCTGAAGACGATGGGGGCGGGATACGCCGGATTTAAAGAGATGATCGAGGCTTTCGACTACGGCAATAACAGAGAGAGCATTTTCAATATCGACGGGGCAAGGGTGCAGCTTCATCTGGCGAAGAACCCGATCGGATTCCAGCAGAAGATTTCTCTCGTACTTAAAGACGAGAAGCCGAAGGATATTATCATTCAGATCAACGACACGGCTCAGGACGGCAGGGATATCTCATGGCTGTGGGATGTGGACTTCCAGTACCTTGCAGACAGCAATGCAGGCAGGATCATCACGGCGGGAACACGCCGGTATGATATGGGGCTGCGGCTGAAATACGAGGACATCCCCTGTGAGACGACGACGGATCTGAAAGCGGTCGTGGCGGACTGTGCGAAGAACGGTACGAAGAACCTGTATGTGATCGTGAATTATTCCGGCCTGTACCGGACCAACCATATGCTCACAGAACTGGAGAAAGGAGGAGCGGAAGAGTGATGAAACTGACGATCGGACATTTATACCCGGATCTCCTGAACCTGTACGGCGACAGAGGAAACATCCAGTGTTTCCGCAAACGGCTTGAATGGCGCGGGATCGAAGCAGAAGTGATCCCGTTTCTGTCGGGAGATGAGATCGACTTTACAAAGCTCGACATCGTTCTGCTCGGGGGCGGCTCTGACAGAGAGCAGGAACTGGTCTGCGGATTCCTGCAGAACATCAAAGACGATTTCAGAAAATATGTAGAGGACGGCGGCGTCGTGCTGGCAGTGTGCGGCGGATACCAGCTTCTCGGGAAATATTATAAAACGGACAAGAAAACCATAGAAGGACTGGGCGTGCTGAATATCACAACAGACTGGGAGCCGGAGCGTCTCATCCGTGATATCGTACTGGACAGTCCGCTGTTTGATCGCCCGGTAGTGGGATTTGAAAACCATGGAGGGCGTACGGAGATCGGAAATCATGCTCCTTTCGGTAAGGTGACCTACGGTTTTGGAAATACCGGGAAGTCCGGATGTGAGGGCGTCGTATATAAAAATGTGATCGCCACTTATCTGCACGGACCGCTCTTGCCGAAGAATCCCCACGTGTGCGATTATCTTCTGGAACGCGCGCTGAAGCAGAAATACGGCGAAGACGCAGTGTTGGAGCCGCTGCCGGATGAAATGGAGCAGAAAGCGAATGATTATATCGTAGAACGGTATAATGATAAGAAATATATTCTGAAAGAAACGATCAAACGTCACACCTGAGCTGTTATGACTTTGGAAAAGGCGGTGGAGTTATGGGGCGTACTTATGTTATGTCCGACATTCACGGAATGGCGGATCTTTTCAAACGGATGCTGGAGCAGATCGGTTTCACCGATGAGGATACTCTGTATATCCTTGGAGACATGATCGACAGAGGACCGGATCCTGCGGGAATTCTGGATATTGTTATGAAGCACAGGAACATCATCGCCTTAAGGGGAAATCACGAGGACAGTTTTGCAGACTGGTATGAGAATACAGAGGACAAAGTTCACCAGAGATATTACTACAATACGTACGACGTCCTGATGGATTGTGAATCGACGAGAAAGAGACTTCCCGAATACGTACGTTTCATGAAAAATCTCCCGCTTTATCAGAAGGTAAAGATGAACGGAAAATGTTATCTGATGGCGCATGCATCCACGGAGGAAATCCTTCACATCTGGAAACGAAAGGATCGGCTGATATGGGATACATCGCTGATTGACAGGCAGAGAGGAATACCGGGATATGTCTCCGTTGTGGGGCATGTTCCGACTTTTATTATCCGGGGGTATCCTGAAGCACCGGCGTCTGTCTGGTACAGTCCGGACGGGCGCATCATAGATGTGGACTGCGGAGCTGCATTTGAGGATATGGGCGGACAGCTCGGCTGTCTCTGCCTTGACACGGGAGAGGAATATTATGAAAGTTCATTACAGACTCGTTAATGAGGGGATTGAGATCGTACGGTGCTTCGGCACGGATTCGGAGATCACAGTTCCGGAGGAAATCGACGGCAGACCGGTAAAGCGTATGAGTCCATACGCTTTTTCTGAGCGATACACCGGGCAGGCAGACGCTGATATCTTTGTCTATGAGGAGGACGCTGACCGGATGTTCTGCAGTGAGGAAAAGATTCTGGCAGGAGATGCGGTGGAGAAGGTAACGCTGCCGGATACACTGGAAGAAATCGGACGATATATTTTCTATGGCTGCAGGAAGCTTAAGGCACTTTGCTTTTCGGAACGGTTGAAAAACATCGGCAGCGGTGCGTTTACCGGGTGCCGAAGTCTTTCAGAACTTCACGTGCGTCTGCTTGACGGAACATGTTCCTGCGTGCCGGACATTCTCGGGGATCTGTGGCAGCGGATAGATGTGACATTTTATGAGAAAGGTAAAGACATGGAAGAGGAGAAAATATCGGCCCGGCTCGTCTTCCCCGAACATTATGAAGAAGCTGTGGAAAATACACCGGCCCGGATTCTTTTTACGCAGCATCACGGTTCCGGAAACAATTACAGGCAGTGTTTCTACAATAAGGCGATCGACTTCAGGAAGTACGACAGTCTGTTTTATTCGGCGCGGGCGCAGGAGAAAACGGATGTGATCGCGGATCTTGTATTTTCAAGACTGCTGTATCCTGCCGGACTGACGGAAGAGGCCAGGCAGACATACGAAGATTATATCAGAGAGCATGTGCGTCAGACGGCAGAATATCTGATTAATGTGGAAGATATATCGGCGTTGAAGGAATTCACTGCAAGGAGATTCTGGACGGCTGAGACTCTGGGCAGAGCGGTGGAGTATGCGGCCTGGCAGGGGAAAAGAGAAGTCCTGGCTTTTCTTATGAACGAAAAGCATCGCCTGTTCCCTGAGAAAAAGAAAAAATATGAACTGTAAAACAGCAGAGAAGGCAGCGGTTAAAATGACAGAAAGAACATTTTGCAAAACAGCGGATGAAATAGAAAAAAGAACGTCAGAAGAGACGGCGTGTCGGCTGGATCAGATAGGAAGAGAGATTTTGGGGATCTGCCGGGACGAGTTATATTTTTCCATGCGTTTTCTGGATGTGGCGCTGAGCAGCTTTGTCTATGTGATGGATTCCGGAGTAAGCCCTTTCGGAACAGACGGGTATCATATGTATTTTCATCCCCGGGAGATGGGTGGAATGTACCGGGAGAACCGTATTCTTGTAAACCGGGGATATCTCCATATGGTTTTGCACTGTATCTTCCGGCATATATGGAAAGCGGAAGGGGTGAGCATGAAGACAGACAGTCTGACAGCAGGAAAAGAAAAACGATTCTGGAATCTGAGCTGCGATATTGCGGCTGAGCACATCATCGACGGCTGCGACCTGCGGCCGGTCCGGTTTTCCAGAAGCCTGCTCCGGCGGGAGACTTACCGGAAGCTGGAACTCTCCGGGCATGTGCTCAACGCGGAGAGAGTATGCAGTCTGCTGGCCGAATGGAAGCTGACAGATAAAGAGCTCAACATGCTGGAAGAAGAGTTCCGCGTGGACGACCACAGGTATTGGGAAAAAGATGGACAGAAACGTCCGCCGGATCAGCAGATGCAGCGGAAATGGAAAGACATTGATGAAAAGATGGAGACAGATCTGGAGACATTTTCCAAAGAGGCGGCGGACAAAAACGGTGATTTTCTGGGCGGGCTTCGCGTGGAGAACAGGGAGCGCCATGACTACAGAGAATTTTTGAGGAAATTTTCTGTATTCCGGGAAGAGTTAAAAGCCGACCCTGATACGTTTGACTATGGCTTTTACAGTTACGGCATGTCACTGTATGGAAATATGCCGCTGATCGAACCGCTGGAGACAAGGGAAGAGCACCGGATTGAAGAATTTGCTGTTGTGATCGACACTTCCATGTCCTGTTCCGGCGAGCTGATCCGGAAGTTTTTGGAAGAGACATACAGTGTTCTGACGGAAAATGAAAGTTTCTTCCAAAAAGTAAACGTCCATATTATACAGTGTGATGAGAAAGTGCATCAGGATGTGAAGATCACCTCTGGGGAAGAGCTTGAGGATTACATGGAATATTTTCAATTATACGGCGAGGGAGGCACCGACTTCCGGCCGGCTTTTGAATATGTGGAAGAACTGCGGCAGAACAGAGAGTTTACGGATCTGAAAGGCATGATTTATTTTACGGACGGATACGGAATCTATCCGGAGAAAATGCCGGCGTGGCGGACCGCGTTTGTGTTTCTGGAAGAGGATTACCGGGACGTGGATGTGCCGCCGTGGGCGATCAAACTTATTTTAAGCGAAGAAGATACGGAATAACAGTTCGGCCATAGTAAGCGCGTGGTGCGGTTTTACGAATGGAGCGGGCCGAACTGTTACTATAAGGAGGAGCATTTTGGATATTAAACGAGCAAAACAGGAGATTAAAGACGCTGTAGAAGCATATCTTTTAAAGGACGCCTTCGGGGAGTACCGGATTCCGGCGATCAGGCAGAGGCCGATCCTTTTGATGGGACCGCCGGGAATTGGAAAGACCCAGGTCATGGAACAGATTGCAAAGGAGATGAAGATCGGGCTTGTTTCTTACACGATCACTCATCACACGAGACAGAGTGCAGTGGGCCTGCCGTTTATCCGGGAGAAAGAATACGGCGGCAGGGCATATTCTGTGACCGAATATACGATGAGCGAGATTATAGCGTCCGTCTATGATAAGATGGAACAGACCGGAAATCAGGAGGGGATTCTGTTCCTCGATGAGATCAACTGTGTATCTGAGACGCTGGCGCCTGCTATGCTCCAGTTCCTCCAGGGAAAGACGTTCGGCACTCATAAGCTGCCGGACGGCTGGATCATTGTGGCGGCGGGTAATCCGCCGGAGTACAATAAATCGGTTCGGGAGTTTGATGTTGTTACGCTGGACCGTCTGAAGAAGATCGATGTGGAGGCGGATTTCCCTGTGTGGAAAGAGTACGCCTACCGTCAGGGGATCCATCAGGCCGTGATATCTTATCTGGATGTGCGCAGGGAGAATTTTTGCCGTATTGAAAATACAGTGGACGGGAAGCGGTTTGCCACGGCAAGAGGCTGGGAAGACCTCTCGAGGCTGATCCAAGTCTATGAGATGCTCGGCAAGACGGCGGACAGAGAAGTGATCTTCCAGTATATCCAGCACCGGACAATTGCGAAGGATTTTGCAAATTATCTGGAGCTCTACTATAAATACAAAACAGATTATAACATCGGGGAACTTCTGGAAGGAAAGTGGAGCTCGGCGGCTCTTCAGAAGATACGGACAGCTGCATTTGACGAGCATCTGAGTATTATCAGTCTCTTAAACGGCAAGCTTGGAGGTATGTTCCGGGAGTGTTTCCTTCAGGATGCATATGTGGCGAAACTGTATGAATATCTGATTTATTATAGAGATAGTCAGTCCGTTATGATGTTGGATGATGTACGTGCCATGGCGGAGAAAGATCTTGAAGAGCAGAAAAGAGCAGAGCAGCTTACCCGTGAGCAGGAACAGATCCAGCACCGTGTGATCGAGACGCTGAACCGGTTTTCGCTCGAGATAAAGGGAGAGATCTTTGTTGGAGACGGTGCCCTGGATGAGGTGCGGGAAATGTTCGGAAGGGAAAAGGAAGAGCTTGAGCGGATGACAGAGCATACGTCCGACGCCCTTGACAATGCATTCCGTTTTCTCGAGGATGCGTTCGGGGAGAGCCAGGAGATGGTGGCTTTTGTTACAGAACTGAATGCAAATTATTACAGTGTATGGTTTATCAATGAGAACGGGAACGATCTGTATTACCGGCATAACAAAGGGCTGCTCTTTGAAGCGCGGCATGAGAATGTCGTAAAGCAGATGGAAGAAGCTGAAAATATGTTAAACAGTGTACTGAAATCATAACATCTCAGCCCGGACGGCTGCATAGCTGAACTGTTTTTTGCAATTTAGACATAACATATGATATAATGATTGCGCTAAGCGCAGTCCGAAGCGATGAAATTGCTTCGCAACTTTGGCGTTTGATTCTATGAAAGTGAGGTCGTTGTGATGGATGTAAGGCAGATGAGAAACGAGGCTCTCGGAAAACGTGTCGTAAAAGCACTGGAGTCGAGAAATATGGAAGCTTATTATGCGGCTGATAAGGAAGAGGCCGTTAAAAAGGCTCTTGAGCTGATCGCCAAGGGAAGTACGATTAATATGGGCGGGTCATCGTCTGTCCGTGAAGTGGGGCTGATCGACGCCATCAATGCAGGAAATTATGTGTTTTACGACAGAGATCAGGCGGCAACGCCGGAGGAACGTCATGAGATTGCTCTGAAAGCATTTACGTGCGATTGGTTCCTGGGAAGCGTTAATGCCATGAGCGAGGACGGTGTATTTGTAAATATAGATGGGAATGCAAACCGTGTGGCGGCTTATGCATTTGGTCCGAAGAATGTTCTTCTTATCGTAGGAATGAATAAGATCGTCAAGACGGAAGAGGACGCCATGCACAGGGCGAGAAATGAAGCGGCGCCGATCAACACACAGAGATTCGGAATTGATACGCCGTGTGTGAAAAACGGAAGCTGCTTTGACTGCAAGAGTCCGGACTGTATCTGCTGCCAGATCATGGTTACAAGATTCAGCAGGATCCCTAAACGCTTTAAGATTATTCTTGTGGATGAGAATCTCGGTTTTTAAAATATCGATTATGACAGAATTCGAAAGGAATTAACAGAATGGGTACAGGCGGAGAAAGAAAGCCCGGAACCGGCAGGAAAAGGAGAAAAGTACGCAGCAGGAGCGTGCGCCGGAGAGAACAGCAAAAGGAACGGCAGGCGGCTGCGCCGAACGAGGGAAGGAACGGGAAGAAGAAAAAACAAAAAAGGGCTGCGTTTGACATCCTTTCAGGTACAGTATTGATCGTGGCGGTCTGCGTTTTTGTATTCTCGCTCTATCAGCTTGTTATGATGCTGGTCCCGTATTATACAGGGGGGAAGGAATACGACGAGATCCAGGATCTGGCTGTTGAGGCAGACGGAGATGGAACCGGATTCAGTGTGGACTTTGATGCGCTGCTGGAGATCAATCCCGATACAATTGCATGGATCAGATTCGATGAGCCATCGATCATTAACTATCCTGTTGTGAAAAGCGCGGACAACAACGAATATCTTACGAAGACATTTGCAGAGAACGACAATAAGCTCGGCGCAATCTTCATGGATATGAGAAACAACAGCGATTTTTCAGACAGAAATACGATCATATACGGACATCATCTCAATGTAAGTCCTGATATGTTTTCAAGGCTTCATCTGTATGAAGATGAAGAGTTCTGTCAGGAACATCCGGATTTTTATATTTATACTCCGGACGGAAAAGTGCGGACTTATACTGTGTTTTCCGCCGGCGTTGTAAATGCTTCGGCTGATAATTATGACATTGAATTTGCGTCGGATGAGGAATTTGAACAGTACATAGAAATCTGCCGGGAATCTTCCAATTATCAGGTGGATGTAGAAGTGGATGCGCAGTCGCAGATCGTGAGTCTCTCCACTTGTACGGGAGACCGGCGAGATGAGCGTTTCCTGCTTCAGGGAGTCCTCACGGCGGTAGACTGATCATACGATGATCCTGGCGCGACAAGAATGCGTTGGACAGTGATTTCAATGAAGAAAGAGAAAGAAGATATGGCGGACAGATTTGATGTGGGAGATATCATTAAAATGAAAAAGGCTCATCCCTGCGGAAGCCACGAATGGGAAATCCTGCGGACAGGAGCGGATTTCAGGCTGAAATGTATGGGATGCGGTCATCAGATCATGGTATCGAGAAAACTGGTAGAGAAGAATACAAGACAGATCACCAAGAAGGAGCAGCAGGATGGGGCTGCTAACTGACGGAAAGACATGGGAGATGAAACGATGAAGGTCCTGATTATTGACGGACAGGGCGGAGGACTCGGGCGCCAGCTCGTGAGCGCTGTAAAGGAATATGATCGGAATATCGAGGTACTGGCCGTGGGAACGAACAGCGCGGCTACAAATACTATGCTCAGAGCCGGGGCGGATCAGGCGGCTACAGGAGAAAATTCCGTGGTTGTTGCTTCGGCACGGGCTGATGTGATCATGGGGCCGGTAGGAATCGTGATCGCAGACTCCATGTTGGGAGAGATTACCCCGCGCATGGCTGTGGCGGTGGGCCAGAGCAGTGCAAAGAGAATATTGATTCCGGTCAACCTATGTGATAATATTGTTGTGGGCGTATCTGATGCGTCCATGGGAAAAAATGTACAGAATGCAATAGAAGCACTGGCGTGTTTTACCCGTAAGATCGAATGAAAGACCGTAACGGCAGGAAGCCGGCGGAAGCGGCAGAAGCCGATGTGATCGATCCGGGCGGACGTCAGTATTTTGTATGAGATATCAGGAAGGTATCTGCTTTCGGGAGAAGGCAGGTACTTTCTTTTTGTGCGATAAGCCCGGAGAGCGGACGCATGGAGGGTCAGGCTTGCCTGAACGCCCATGCGGACATTCAACGGGCAACGGTCAGCGAGGAACGTAGTTCCGAGCTGAGCGGTACAGCGGAGAGCGGACGCATGGAGGGTCAGGCTTGCCTGAACGCCCATGCGGACATTTGGCGAGAGGAGTGAAGATATGACATTGAAAGATTTTTTTGAACAGGTGCCAAAGGCGGCGGCTGCATTTTCTGGAGGAACAGATTCAGCGTTTGTCCTCTGGGCGGCGAAAAAATATGGCTGCGATGTTCACGCCTACTATGTAAGGACTGCGTTCCAGCCAGAGTTTGAGCTTGAAGACGCACGGCGTTTGGCAGAGGAACTGGATATTCCAATGACTGTAGTAGACATGGATATCCTTTCTGTTCCAGAGGCGAAAGAAAACGGTGCGGAACGCTGCTATTACTGTAAGCGGGCAATTTTTACACATCTGTGGGAAGCAGCCAGATCTGATGGTTATTCTGTCCTTCTGGATGGAACGAATGCATCGGACGATGCGGGAGACCGGCCGGGCATGAGGGCGCTGAGAGAGATGGAAGTCCGCTCGCCTCTCCGGGAATGCGGCATTACGAAGGAATGGGTGAGAGAACAATCGAAAGAAGCAGCTCTTTTTACATGGGATAAACCTGCATATGCCTGTCTGGCAACGCGCATTCCTGTAGGAACCCCGATTACAGCAACTGATCTAAACCGGGTGGAACAGGCGGAGAATGTCATGGCTGCACTGGGATTTCGGGATTTCCGTGTTCGTATGTACGGAACCGGGGCCCGGATTCAGGTTACGGAGGATCAGATGCAGCTTGTGATGGAGAATAGAAAACAGATCTATGAAAAACTGGGGGGCTTGTTTTCGGCGGTGTTCCTTGATCTGGAGGAAAGGAGAGTAAGTAATGGACAATAAATACGATATTTTACAATTGCTGCGGAGTGTGGCAGACGGTACGACTTCACCTGAGGATGCGCTTCTGAATTTAAAAGAGGAACCATTTGAAGATCTGGATTATGCCAAGATCGATTACCACAGGAGTATCCGGCAGGGGGCGTCTGAGGTGATCTACGGCGCAGGAAAGACGCCGGAACAGATTAAGGGAATTGTCACCGCCATGGGAGAGCGGGGATGCAGGAATATACTTGTTACACGGATCGGACAGAAAGCTGCCGATATTCTATGTCAGGCAGTTCCGACAGAGTATTATCCTCTTCCGAAACTTGCTGTCGCATATCCTGAGAAACAGGCGTGTCGCGGCAATATCGTCGTGGCGACAGGCGGCACGAGCGATATGCCGGTGGCGGAAGAAGCCGCCCTGACTGCTGAGACAATGGGGAATAAAGTTACCCGCCTCTATGACGTGGGAGTAGCCGGACTTCACCGTCTGCTCTCAAATCTGGATTCTCTTATGAGCGCCCGCTGCGTAGTGGCGGTGGCAGGTATGGAAGGGGCTCTTGCCTCGGTGATCGGAGGACTGGTGGACTGCCCTGTGATCGCGGTGCCGACAAGCGTTGGATACGGCGCAAGCTTCGGAGGACTGTCAGCGCTTTTGTCCATGCTTAATTCATGTGCTTCCGGATGCAGCGTCGTCAATATAGACAACGGATTCGGAGCGGGGTATCTGGCGAGCATGATCAATCAGATGGAAGGTATAAAGGAGAATTAGGATATGAGAACACTTTATATAGAGTGCAATATGGGAGCGGCAGGCGATATGCTCATGTCCGCTCTGTATGAATTGATGGATGAGGAACAGAAGGAAGAGTTTATGAAACGCATGAACGGACTGGGGCTGCCCGGTGTTAAGATCACACCCCGTAAGGCTGTTACATGCGGCATATCCGGCACACATATGGAAGTGACTGTGTACGGGGAGGAAGAACATGAACCGGGAGGAGAGCATAGAGCACCGCATCCCGGCCATCACGGGCATAGCCATGCGGAAATGCATGGAGATCATCACGGACATGCTCATCCCGGGCATGCAGGACATCATCACCATGCGGATCCCCTGCATATTGCAGAAATGATCGGCGGGCTGGATTTGCCGGAGGAGGTGCGCGTTAATGCAGGACAGGTCTACGATGCGATCGCGGACGCCGAGGCAAAGGCTCACGGGTGTCCGGTGGAACAGGTACATTTTCATGAGGTAGGCGCGCTGGATGCAGTGGCCGACGTTACAGGAGTGTGTTATGCCATATATCTGCTGAAGCCAGAGCGCATCGTGGTATCTCCCATCCATGTAGGCAGCGGAACTGTGCGCTGCGCCCACGGGATCATGCCGGTGCCGGCTCCTGCCACGGCAAATCTGCTGGCTGATGCGCCGATATACGGCGGCGGCATCCGTGGAGAACTGTGTACGCCCACAGGTGCGGCGCTGCTTATACACTTTGCGGATCATTTTGGAGATATGCCGGTCATGGAAAAAACGAGTGTGGGCATTGGAGTTGGAACGAAGGAATTTGAGCAGGCAAACTGCGTGAGAGTATTTTGGGGCGAAACGCAGACAATGAAAACGATGGCTGGAACGGAAACTTCGGGAAAGCAGATGCAGAACGCAGGTTCAGGAAACGGATGCATAGCAGAACTGGTATGTAATATCGATGATATGACTCCGGAAGCTCTTGCATTTGCCAAGGCAAGACTGATAGAGCTTGGCGCTCTGGATGCGTATACAGTGGCGGGTACCATGAAGAAAGGCCGACCGGGATGGGAGCTTACGGTGCTCTGTGAGGCCGACCGGATCGATGCAACTGCACGGAATATCATGAGAGAGACAACCACCAATGGAGTCAGGGCACGTCTCTGTGAGAAATATTTCCTTACACCCGGTATTGAAACAGTACAGACAGAGTATGGGCAGATGCGGATCAAGACGGCGGAAGGTTTCGGGATCCGGCATGAGAAGCCGGAATATGAAGATACGGCGGATTATGCGCGAAAAGCTCAGATGTCCTACAGGGAAGCGTATGAGCGGGTGCTTGCTCTCAGAAAAGAGCAGACACGGAAAACAGAGCGGGAAGGAGATTAGTAATGAGAAAACGATGGATTTCTGTATTGCTCGTATTTGCCGTGTCAGTATCGGTCCTTGCAGGATGTCAGGGGAACAATTCGGAAAACCAGTTGGCAGTACAGCAGAGAATAGCAGACTCTTCAGTAGTGATCGCCATGGACCCCAATTCCGAGCCCGAGGCGGGATTTGATCCGGCCTATGGCTGGGGAGCCGGTGAACACGTCCATGAGCCACTGATTCAAAGCACGCTCACAGTGACGAACACAGATCTGACGATCGGGTATGATCTGGCGACAGATTACACAGTCAGCGAAGACGGACTGACCTGGACGGTAACCATCCGCGATGATGTGAAGTTTACCGACGGGGAGCCGCTGACCGCGGAAGATGTTGCTTTTACGTACAACATAGTAAAAGAGTCCAGCTCAGTCAATGATTTTACAATGTTGGACTATGCGGAGGCTGCAGATGCGACCACGATTGTGTTTCACATGATACGCCCGTTTTCCATATGGCCGTATACTATGGCGATCGTAGGGATCGTGCCGGAACACTCTTACGACAGCGCCACTTACGGTTCCAATCCCATCGGCTCGGGCAGGTATATCCTGAAGCAGTGGGATCGGGGGCAGCAGGTGATCCTTGAGGCGAACCCGGATTATTATGGCGAGGCGCCAGAGATGCAGCGGGTTACGATTCTGTTCATGGAAGAGGATGCGGCATTTCTTGCGGCTCAGGCAGGAGAGGTGGATCTGGCATATACATCAGCCACCTATTCGGATCAGGAGATTGACGGGTATGATCTTGCCGCATATGCAAGTGTGGACAACAGAGGGTTTAACCTTCCTACTGTGGAGGAAAGCACGGATTCAGAGGGGCACACAGAGGGAAATGACTTTACTTCTGACGTGCTGGTTCGTCGTGCCATCAATATCGGCATCGACCGGCAGGAGATGATCGACAATGTATTAAATGGATACGGCAGTCCGGCCTACAGTGTCTGCGATCAGCTCCCGTGGTACAATGAAGCCTCGGAAGTAGAGTATGATCCCGAGGAAGCGGCGGCGCTGCTGGATGAGGCGGGCTGGATCGTGGGAGACGACGGCGTCCGCGAGAAAGACGGAAAAAAAGCAGAACTAAACCTTCTCTATTCTACCGGGGATTCGGTTCGCCAGGCTCTTGCCGCAGATTCTGCAGACCAGCTCGGGGAACTGGGAATTTCCTGCACTCTTGAGGGTGTAGGCTGGGATACGGCGTATGACCGCGCCCTTTCAGATCCGCTGATCTGGGGCTGGGGAGCCCATACTCCAATGGAACTCTACAACATTTACCACACCATCGAAGGAACGGATTCAGCACAGTATTCACCGTATTCAAACAGTGCGGTGGATGCATATATGGATCAGGCGCTTGCTGCCAATGATCTGGAAGAATCCTACGGGTTGTGGCAGCAGGCGCAGTGGAACGGAACCACGGGCGTGACGCAGGACGGAGACATTCCGTGGGTATGGCTTGTCAACATCGATCATCTCTACTGGGTGAGAGACGGTCTGAATGTAGCGGAGCAAAAGATCCACCCTCACGGACACGGATGGTCCATCGTTAATAATGTAGATCAGTGGAGTTGGAAAGGATGATTGAGTTTGAAACATCGTCTTCAGTTTACCGGAAAAAAATTAATTCGCATGGCATTACTTCTTCTGGGCGTCAGTATCGTCACCTTTCTTCTGATGTGTGCATCTCCGCTTGATCCACTTCAGACAAATATAGGGCAGGCGGCGCTGGGAACCATGAGTTCCGAGCAGATTGCAAAACTGCAAGCATACTGGGGCGTGGATACGCCTCCGCTTACCAGATATCTGGGCTGGCTTACGGATGTGCTGAAAGGGGATTTCGGTACGTCCCTTCTCTACCGACAGCCGGTGCTTACTGTCATTGGTCAGCGCCTTATCAGTTCGTTCTGGCTGCTATTGTCCGCATGGGTGATTTCGGGCGTGCTTGGATTGACGATGGGTGTGATTGCGGGGGCATGCCGGGGCAGATGGCCGGACCGGCTGATCAGAGGATACTGTCTTCTGATCTCTAGTACACCGGCTTTCTGGCTGGCTATCCTGCTGCTTTTGATCTTTGCGGTATGGCTGGGCTGGCTGCCCGTCGGACTTTCGGTACCGGCCGGGGTGGAGGCGGCGGCAGTTACAGTCGCAGACCGGTTCCGTCATGCCATCCTTCCCGCTTTGACCTTAAGCATTACCGGCGTGGCAAATATCGCGCTCCATACAAGGGAGAAGATGATCAATGTCATGGAGTCGGATTATGTACTCTTCGCCCGGGCGCGGGGAGAATCGGAAATATCCATCATCCTGCGCCACGGATTGCGCAATGTGGCGCTCCCGGCGATCACACTGCAGTTTGCCTCTGTCAGTGAGATCATCGGAGGATCTGTGCTGGTGGAACAGGTGTTTTCCTATCCGGGCCTTGGTCAGGCGGCAGTCACGGCGGGGCTTGGAAGTGATCTGCCCCTTCTTCTGGGGATCACGATCGTCACGGCGGCGATTGTATTTGCCGGAAATCTCATCGCAGACCTGCTTTACGGCGTGATCGACCCGAAGATTCGAAAGGGGGCGGCGAGAGGATGAATAATATGGCGGCGAAAGATATGAGAATCGGTAAAAAACGGACAAAAGCGGGCAGAAGATATCAGTCAGAAACGAATCAGCGACTTCGGACTGTCATTTTTCTGATCGTGACAGTGGTGATACTTGCTGCGGTGACAGCTGCCGGTATCCTGACCGAAGGATATGCTGTGGAGACGGACTTTTCCCAGAGAAACTTAAGCCCCGGCCTGCAGCATCTCTTTGGCACGGACTGGATGGGCCGGGATATGCTGGCCCGCACATTATCAGGGCTGTCTCTGAGCATCCGGATCGGTATCATGACAGCGGTGGTCAGTGCTGCGGTGGCCCTGGCCCTCGGAACGGCTTCTGTCGTACTCGGACGGAAAGCTGATGTTGTGATCTCGTGGTGTATCGATCTCGTTATGGGAATCCCCCATATCCTGCTTGTTATGCTGATCTCACTGGCGTGCGGGCGAGGATTTATCGGTGTGGTGGCAGGAGTGTCTTTGAGCCACTGGCCGTCACTGGCAAGGGTGATCCGCGGAGAGCTGATGCAGCTTCGACAGGCGCCGTATATCCTTGTGGCAGAGAAGATGGGAGTATCAAAATTCCAGAATGTAAAACGGCATATGCTGCCTCATCTCCTGCCGCAGTTCCTTACAGGGCTGATCCTCCTGTTTCCTCATGCAATCCTGCATGAGTCCGGCGTAACATTTCTGGGGTTCGGGCTTTCGTCGGAACAGCCTGCCATTGGCGTGATCCTTTCAGAGAGCATGCAGTACCTGACCACCGGAAAATGGTGGCTGGCCCTTTTCCCCGGACTGGCCCTTGTTCTGGTAGTCGTATTATTTGCCCTTCTCGGAGAGCGGGTAAGGCGTCTGCTCGATCCGTCAAGCGTACATGAGTAAGGAGATAATATGGAACCAATATTAAAGATTGAACATTTATCCGTCTATTTTACTCAATATGAGCAAGGTTTCCGCTTTTTCGGCTTTCAGAAGAGGCAGCTTGCTGCGGTAAAGGATCTGTCACTTGAGATAGAACCGGGCCAGATCGTCGCCGTGGTGGGAGCAAGCGGTTCGGGGAAGAGTCTGCTCGCCCACAGTATCCTCGGAATCCTCCCATATAATAGCCACATGGAAGGAAAGATACAATATGACGGAGAACCCCTGACGGAAAAGCGGGCGAAGAAATTACGGGGGAGAGAAATATTCCTGATCCCACAGGGGGTTACTTATCTTGATCCGCTTATGAAAGTAGGAGCACAACTGAGCAAAGGGAAAAAGGATCCTGACACGAAACAGCGCTGCAGAACAGCTCTTGAGCGGTATGGACTTGGAAGGGAAACGGAGGAGATGTATCCGTTTGAACTCTCCGGCGGGATGGCCCGCCGGGTGCTGATTGCTTCGGCGGTGACGGAGAAACCGAGGCTCGTCATAGCGGATGAACCGACGCCGGGGCTGGATGCACGTGCGGCAAAGCGGATCCTGAGCCATTTTCGGGAACTGGCGGACGAAGGGGCGGGAATGCTGTTTATCACCCATGATCTGGAACTGGCTCTCTCTGTCGCGGATGAAGTGGCAGTTTTCTATGCGGGAGAGACGATCGAGAAAGCAAAGGCAGAGGAGTTTAGCGATGTAGATAATCTGCGGCATCCGTATACCCGGGCGCTATGGCATGCCATGCCGGAGCACGGGTTCAAGGTGTCAGAGGGTACCCAGCCTTATGCCGGAAATGTCAGGAAAGGATGTTCCTATGCCGGACAGTGCCCTGTATGCAGGGAAGAATGCCGCACAAAAGATCAGATTCCTCTGATGAAATACCGGGATGGTGAAGTCCGGTGCCTGTATCCGGATGAGATAATGAAAAGTGGAGCAGAGCTATGATACTGGAAGCACATAATCTTACGTTTTATTATCGGAATCGGAAGAAAAATCCGATCATTGACAGATTTGAACTGACGATATCGTCCGGAGAGCGCGTCGGGCTCAAGGGCCCCAGCGGCAGGGGAAAGACGACGCTTTGCAGGCTGCTGGCGGGATATGAACGTCCGAAGCAGGGGGGAGTACTTCTGGACGGCAGACCGATCAGGGAATACCGCGGCGCCTGTCCGGTACAGATGGTGTGGCAGCATCCCGAGACGGTAGTGGATCCGCTGCTGAAGCTGAAGGAAACCATGGCAGAGGCGGGAGATATAGAAGGGCGGCTTATGGAGAAGCTTCATATAGAGAAGGAATGGCTGGACCGCTATCCGGCCGAACTTTCCGGCGGAGAACTGCAGCGCTTCTGTCTTGCCAGAGCCCTCCGGCCTGAGACAGAGATCTTGCTGTGCGATGAGATCACAGCTATGCTGGATCTCGTGACGCAGGCGCAGATATGGGAATTTTTGCTGGAAGAGGCGCGGAGGAGGAAGATGGGGATGCTGGTCGTGAGCCACAGCGAGGCGCTGCTGGAGAAAGTGTGTACAAGAATTATTACTTTTGACTGAAAGCAGTTCAGCCGCGCCATTGGCAAAGACGCACTGGCGTGCTCATCGCGGCTGCACCGCATCTTTGCTCATAAAAAAACACTTGAAATTTCAATTTCCTTATGGTATCATAAATAACCGTGACATACTGTCGGATTATATCTGAACAGTTTCATAAATTCCTTGCTCCCGCGTGAGGACGGGGGCCAGAGACCATAAGGAGGTGCAAGACCATGAATAAGTATGAATTAGCTGTTGTTGTGAGCGCAAAACTCGAAGACGAAGCAAGAGCAGACGTGATCGAGAAAGTTAAAGCTCTTATCACACGTTTCGGCGGCAACGTGACAGACGTGGATGAGTGGGGCAAGAGAAGATTCGCTTACGAGATCCAGAAAATGACAGAAGGATATTACTACTTCGTACACTTCGAGGCTGAGCCGACGGTTCCGGGCGAAGTGGAACAGCGTATCCGCATTATGGACAACGTGCTCAGATATTTATGCGTGAAACAGGAAGCATAAGCGGAAAGAGGTATATATGAATAAGGCAATATTAGTAGGACGGTTGACAAGAGATCCTGAAGTCAGATATTCACAGGGAGAGAATGCGACGGCAGTTGCGAGATATACAGTTGCCGTTGACCGCAGATTCAAGAGAGACGGAGAGCCGACAGCAGATTTCATTCCGTGTGTCGTGTTCGGACGTTCCGCAGAGTTTGCAGAGAAATATTTCCGTCAGGGAATGCGCGTTTCCATTTCCGGCCGTATCCAGACCGGAAGCTACACGAACAAAGACGGCGTGAAAGTATACACAACGGAAGTGATCGTGGAAGAACAGGAATTCGCAGAGAGCAGAGCTGAGAGCGAGGCAAACAGAGCATCCTACCAGCATTCTGCACCGGCACCGGCGCCGAGCGCACCGGCTGGCGACGGATTTATGAATATCCCGGATGGCATTGATGAGGAGTTACCGTTCAATTGACCGGAAACACTTAGTGAGTGCAAGGCGTAGACGCAGCGCGAATTTAGTGTGAGGTCGTTCAATTTCTTTGGTGAGGTGTTTTCGAGCCTAGGAAATTGAACTTCATTGTGAAGAAAGGAGATAACCATCATGGCTTACGAAAAGGGAAGCAGACCGGAAGGCGGTTTTAAGAGAAGAGGACCGGCTCGCAGAAGAAAAAAAGTCTGCGTGTTCTGTGGTAAAGAGAATAACGAGATCGATTACAAGGACGTAGCAAAGCTTAAGAAGTATATTTCCGAGAGAGGAAAAATCCTTCCGAGAAGAATCACAGGAAACTGTGCAAAGCATCAGAGAGCTCTTACAGTAGCAATCAAGAGAGCAAGACACATTGCGCTGATGCCGTACGTTCAGGACTAATTGAGAATAACAGGAGACTGTCGCCAGAGTGCGATGGTCTCTTTTTTTCATACAAATTAAAAACATTATTGACATATGTTCATAACGTAGTATACTTATAGTCAGAGCTATAAAAACAGAAGGGAGGAGAAGATCATGGCAAGACCGCAGAAGCAGAGGTGTATCTGTTCGCTTCCACAGGTGGCCGGTTTTGGTCCGCAAGGCTGCGAGTCATCCGGAAGTATTAACCTTACATATGACGAGTACGAAGTGATCCGTCTGCTGGATCACATGCAGATGACGCAGGAACAGTGCGCGAAGAGGATGCAGATCTCCCGCCCGACTGTGACGCGGATCTACGACGAGGCGCGCCGGAAGATGGCGGATATGCTTGTGAATGGCAAGACTCTTACGATCGGTGGAGGCGATGTCTTTGTCTGCCCGGCAATGCGGCCGGAGTGTGCAGGGGAAGAGCACTGCTGTCATAAGAATCCGGATCTGTCGCGGGGCGTCAGGACGCTTGAAGATGACTCGGCGGATGAGTGAAAACGGCAGAGGGCTCAGTGTCAGGAATTTGAAAAAGAAGAGAGGTAAAAGAAGATGAAGGTACTTATCATCGGCGGTGTCGCTGCCGGAACAAAAACTGCGGCTAAATTGAAGCGCGAAGACAGAAGTATCGAAGTGACCGTTATTACGAAAGATCAGGATATCTCTTATGCGGGGTGCGGACTTCCGTATTATGTGGGCGGATTTATTGAGAGCAGGGATGAGCTGATCGTAAATACGCCTCAGAAGTATTCCGGGCTTACAGGCGTTGAGGTGCGCACTGGAAAAGAGGCGGTTGCCCTCGATGCGGACAAAAAAGAAGTGACTGTAAAAGATGTACAGACCGGAAATACAGAAGTCTGTCCTTATGATAAGCTAGTGCTCGCAGTCGGTGCATCCGCGGCAGAGCTTCCAATCGACGGAAAAGATATTCCGGGCGTATTCAAGATGAGAACTCCGGATGACGCAGAAGCTATCCGTACATATGCAGAGAATAACGGTGTGAAGAAAGCAGTCGTGATCGGCGCCGGATTTATCGGCCTTGAGGCAGCGGAGAATCTGCATGCCAGAGGAATCAATGTGACGGTGATCGATTTTGCGTCCCAGATCCTGCCAAATATTCTGGATCCCGAGATGGCTGCTTATGCAAAGAAACATCTCCTGAACAGCGGGATCCGCGTGATCACCGGGACGAGTGCGGAGAAAGTGCTCGGAACAGATAAAGTAACTGGCGTAAAAACATCAGCGGGTACACTGTCCTGCGAGATGCTGATCATGGCTGCAGGTATCCGTCCGAATACCGGATTTCTTGAGAATACAGGGATCGAGATGTTTAAAGGAACCATCCTTGTGGACGGACAGATGAAGACGAATCTTGAAGATGTCTATGCGGCAGGAGACTGTGTGATGGTGACAAACCGGATCACGGGAAAGAGACAGTGGTCACCTATGGGCTCCTCTGCCAATATGGAAGGGCGTACTCTGGCGCAGGTGCTCGCAGGCGGGCAGAAGACGTATCCGGGCGTGCTTGGTACCGGTGTTGTAAAACTTCCGGGATTGAATATAGGGCGCACCGGTCTTACAGAGGCGCAGGCAAAAGAGGCGGGATACGACGTCATTACCGCGCTTGTGCCGACAGACGACAAGGCGCATTACTATCCGGATGCATCGTTCTTTATTACAAAGGTGATCGCGGACAAGACGACGAGAAAGCTGCTCGGAGTTCAGGTGTTCGGACCGGGCGAAGTGGACAAGATGGTAGATATCGCGGTCATGGGCATCAATATGGATGCAAAACTCGACGACTTTGAGAATGCGGACTTCGCATATGCTCCGCCGTTCTCCACCGCAATCCATCCGTTTGTGCAGGCGGTTTATGTACTGATGAACAAGATTGACGGTACATTTGTGAGCATGACGCCGGCGGAATATGCAGCAGGTGCCGCAGAAGGATACCGTGTAGTGGACGTACAGCCTGAGCCGGCCATACGCGGAGCATTCTTTGTAAATCTGGGTCAGGTCAACGGTGAGATCGAAGGTCTCGGCAAAGATGAGAAACTCCTGCTTGTGTGTGCAAAGGGAAAGAGAGCATATTTCCTGCAGAACAGAATGCGTTATTACGGTTATGAGAACACTGTTGTACTTGAAGGCGCTACATTCTTTAACGATGTAAAAGTTAAAAATGCCGGAATTGAGGTCTCGAAAGAAGAGGAGACGAGAGTAAAGGCGCTCGGATTCCTGAAAGACAAGAGAACGCCGGATAAATTCAACGGCCGTGTGATCACAAGGAATGGTAAGATTACGGCAGATGAGGCTAGGGCGATCGCTGAGGCTGCTGAGAAGTTCGGAAGCGGTGAAGTGACGATGACTTCCCGTCTGACTATGGAGATCCAGGGAGTGCCGTTTGACAATATCGAGCCTTTAAGAGAATACCTGATGCAGGCGGGGCTTGAGACAGGAGGAACGGGTTCCAAAGTTCGTCCGGTTGTATCCTGCAAGGGAACAACCTGCCAGTACGGACTGATCGATACATTTGCACTGTCAGAGGAAATTCACGAGAGATTCTATCATGGATACCGTGAAGTGAAGCTGCCGCATAAGTTCAAGATCGCTGTCGGAGGATGTCCGAATAACTGTGTGAAACCGGATCTGAATGATCTCGGCATTATCGGTCAGAGAGTTCCCCGGATCGATCTGGAGAAGTGCCGCGGCTGCAAGGTCTGCCAGATTGAGAACAATTGTCCGATCAGTGTGGCGAAGATGACTGACGGGAAGATCACCATCGATGAGACTGCATGCAATCACTGCGGACGCTGTGTCGGCAAGTGTCCGTTCCATGCAATTGAAGATTATACGAACGGATACCGCCTCTATATCGGCGGGCGCTGGGGCAAGAAAGTGGCTCAGGGAAGATATCTGGATAAAGTGTTTACGGATAAAGAAGAAGTCCTCGCGATCGTTGAGAAAGCGATCCTGCTGTTCCGCGAGCAGGGGATTACAGGCGAGAGATTTGCCGATACCGTAGCACGACTTGGATTTGAGAATGTGCAGGAACAGCTCCTCAAGGATGATCTGCTGGCGAGAAAAGATGACAATCTGAAAGCACAGAAACACATGAAAGGCGGGGCAACCTGCTAGGTATCTGTATAAGATATTTGACAAAAGAACGGTTACATAGGCCGGACAGAACGGGAGAGATACCTGTGCTGTCCGGCGTTTTTAGATTATACAGTGGCATAATCCATGAAAAAATGGTATAATAAGTCGTTAGCATTTAGAAGAAGGCTAAGTGTTTCTTTTATAATAAGCGTTATGCGCTGCCTGCAGACAGGTGCGGATGAGGTGAAATGATATGAAGAAGAAAAACAGAATGCGTTTGAAAGGACAACTCAGGATGTACATGAGCTGGCCGCTGATCATGACAATCCTGCTGGCGGCAGTGGATATATGGGTCTATGTGATTGATAAGAGAGCCGGTTTTATCATGACTGTCTTTATCCTGATCTATCTGGGGATCGCGGGAGGACTGTATTTTTATAACCGTTCTCTGATCCTTGCGGATCTGATCCAGTTTTCAGCGCAGTATAAGGGTATCGAGCATACTCTGCTGAAGGAACTTGCGGTTCCCTATGCCATTACGCTCGAGGACGGGCGTATCCTGTGGATGAACGATGCTTTTGCGTCTCTTATGGACAGTCCGCGCAAAGAAAAGTATCTGAACCGGATGATTCCCGAATTGAATACCGGTGTGTTCCCGAAAGAAGATATGGAACACGTAGAGCTGGAAGTGAGCTACCATGACCGCGATTACCAGGCGGAGCTGCGCCGGGTGTCTCTTCAGGGGTTCAGCCAGAAAGAAGAACTTCTTCAGATACCCGAGGAAGAAGAATACTTTGTAGCGGTTTCCCTTCAGGATGTGACAGAGTTAAATGCTTACATCCGGGAGAATGAAGATCAGCGTATGATCGCCGGACTGATCTATATCGATAACTATGACGAGGTGATGGAGAGCGTTGAAGAAGTCCGTCAGTCGCTTCTTGTTGCTCTGATTGACAGGAAGATCAATAAATATATCGGCGACGTAGACGGTATTGTGAAGAAGATGGAGAAGGACAAGTATTTTGTCGTTATCCGTAAGTCCAGTTACCGTCAGATTGCCGAAGATAAATTCTCTATTTTGGAAGAAGTCAAGCAGGTCAATATCGGAAATGCACGTTCAGCAACTCTGAGTATCGGACTGGGTCTTAATACTGCCACGTATGCCCTCAGTTATCAGTTCGCGCGTGTGGCCATTGATCTTGCGCTGGCGCGAGGCGGCGATCAGGCGGTGATCAAGGACTGCAACGGTATTACGTATTTCGGCGGGAAGAAAGAGCAGACGGCAAAGAATACCCGCGTAAAAGCACGCGTTAAGGCAGAGGCTTTAAGAGAGTTCATTGTGACAAAAGATCAGGTCATCGTCATGGGCCATAAGCTTGCAGATCCGGATTCGTTCGGCGCATGTATGGGTATCTATAGAGCGGTAGTGAGTCTTGAGAAAAAGGCCCATATCGTGATCAATACAGTGACAGAGTCTGTACGCCCTCTATATGACGAGATAGCTGAGAGCCCGGCGTATGAGGACGATATCTTCCTGACGTCGGATCAGGTACTGGATTATATTACGGACAGTACCATGGTTATCGTGGTCGATACGAACAAACCGCAGATGACAGAGTGTCCGGAGCTGTTGAAACGATCCCGGATGACCGCTGTGCTTGACCATCATCGTCAGGGAAGCAATATAATTGAAAATGCAGTACTGTCATATATTGAGCCATATTCGTCATCAACATGTGAGATGGTGGCGGAGGTGCTCCAGTATATAGCGGATGATATCAAGATCCCGTCTGTGGAGGCGGATTGTCTGTATGCAGGAATCATGATCGACACGAGAAACTTCATGAACCGGACAGGTGTGCGCACATTTGAGGCTGCCGCGTTTTTAAGAAGATGCGGAGCGGACATTACCCGTGTGCGTAAGATGTTCCGCGATGATATGGCGTCTTACAGGGCCAAGGCGGAGGCTGTCCGCATGGCGGAAGTATACCGGAAAGAATTTGCCATTGCTCAGTGCCCGGGTAATATAGACAGTCCGACAGTACTGGCGGCTCAGGCGGCTAATGAGCTACTGGATATCAGTGGAATCAAAGCGTCGTTTGTCCTGACTGTCTATGACGGAAAGATTTATTTGAGCGCACGGTCCATCGATGAAGTAAACGTGCAGATTATTGCAGAGAAATTGGGCGGAGGAGGACATATCAATTCCGCGGGCGCGCAGTTTGACCATACGAATATGGATGAGGCTGTCAAAGCGCTGAAGGCAACGATAGACCAGATGATAGAGGAAGGAGATATATAGAAATGAAAGTAATATTATTACAGGATGTAAAGTCTCTCGGGAAAAAGGGAGAAATCGTAAATGTAAACGACGGATATGCAAGAAACTTTATCCTGCCGAAGAAGCTCGGGGCAGAGGCTACGGCAAAAAACCTTAATGATCTGAAGCTTCAGAAGAACAATGAAAAGAAAGTTGCCCGGGAGAACCTGGACGCTGCAAAAGAGCTTGCAGCAGAGCTGGCTGCCGGGAAAGTAGAACTTGCGATCAAAGTGGGCGAGGGCGGCAGGACATTTGGTTCTGTGTCCAGCAAGGAAATCGCGGCAGCAGTCAAAGAACAGATGAAGCTGGACGTAGATAAGAAAAAGATCGTTCTCAAGGAGAATATCAAAACACTCGGCACACATATCGTGAATGTAAAGCTTCATCCGGAGGTTACGGCGGAGCTGAAGGTAGTCGTAAAAGAAGAAGCATAGAGGAGACTTCTTTATGGAAAACATAGAAGCGGCAATGAAACGGATACCGCCCCACAGCATAGATGCCGAGCAGGCCGTGCTGGGGGCGATGTTAATGAATAAAGATGCGGTTATGACCGCATCAGAGATTCTCACGGGAGAAGATTTCTATCAGACTGCGTACGGGATCATATTCGACTGTGTAGTCAATCTTTTCAAAGCCGGAAAGCCGGTCGATCTGATCACGCTTCAGGAACAGTTGAAAGAAGAAAATGTTCCCCCGGAGATCAGCAGTATGGAGTTTGTGAAAGACCTTCTGGAAGGAACGCAGACTTCGGCAAATGTAAAATATTATGCGGAGATTGTCCGCGATAAGTCTATCCTGCGTAAACTGATCAGGATCAATGAAGAGACGGCAAATACGTGTTATCTGGAGAATCAGCCGCTCGAGGAGATCCTGGAAAAGACAGAGAAGCAGGTATTTGAGCTGGTGGAGCATGGAAATTCCCAGGAGTATGTGCCCATCAGACAGGTCGTGCTAAACGCCCTTGACGTGATTGAGAAAGCGTCTAAGACTAAGGGAAATGTCACCGGAATCCCGACAGGATTTAGCGACCTTGATTATAAGCTTTCCGGACTGCAGCGGTCGGATCTTGTGCTGATCGCGGCCAGACCGTCCATGGGAAAGACCGCATTCGTGCTGAACATTGCGCAGCATGTTGCGTTTCGCCAGAACCTGGCTGTTGCAATCTTCAGTCTGGAGATGTCAAAGGAACAGCTCGTGAACCGTCTCTTTTCATTGGAGTCCCATGTGGATGCACAGGTGTTAAGAACAGGTAATCTCTCGGATACGGACTGGGAGAAGCTGATCGAAGGCGCGGGAACAATCGGAAATTCCCGGATGATCATTGATGATACATCAGGTATATCCATCTCGGAAATGCGTTCGAAATGCAGAAAATATAAGCTGGAGATCGGACTTGACCTGATTATTATCGATTATCTGCAGCTGATGAGCGGGAGCGGCGGCCGGAAAAACGAGAGCCGTCAGCAGGAAATTTCAGAGATCTCTCGCTCTCTGAAAGGACTTGCGCGTGAACTGAACGTGCCTGTTATCGCGTTGTCACAGCTGAGTCGTGCAGTGGAGCAGAGGACCGATAAAAGACCTATGCTTTCAGACCTTCGAGAGTCCGGAGCTATCGAGCAGGATGCGGATGTGTGTATGTTCATCTACAGGGATGATTACTATAATCCTGATACAGAAGATAAAAATATTGCGGAGATCATCATTGCGAAGCAGAGGAACGGTCCGATCGGAACTGTCCGGCTAGCATGGATGCCGCAGTACACACGTTTTGGAAATGAACTGCGGCAGCAGTAAAATATATATAAAACTCCATACGAGGATTTATGTAAAGATTTTTCTGAGTTTCATGATGGGATTTGCTTTGGCGGACTCTTTGCGGTTTGCCTGTTGCTGGCGTATCAGAGCGTCCAGCTTGCGGAAATGCTCTTCCTGCTGGCGATCCTTTGCCTGAAGAAGAAAATCCATTTCATGCATGACATCAGTGGTCACGGTACTGCTGATGTCTTTTTTTAATACATCGTTATTTTCACTTAAGACTTCACGGAAGACATCCCCGAACAATGTACGGATCTGGTCTAGCTTTTCCAGAGGAATCACAACCTCGGACTGTTCCGGCGCGGCGTCAGACACAGCGGATGTGACCGGAGAAAGCGAAGCAGACGGAGTGTCGTGAATGATGCCTTTCGTTGAGGCTGTTTCATTTGCTTTTGAATTTCTAGCAGCCTCAGAAGGATTTTCCGGGGGTTCTGCTGTTTTTAGTTTCAGACGTGTCGCTTTCAGTTCAGGTATAAGAGGCTTTAAGTCTCTTAACAACATTCCCTCATCTTTGAGTTTTTTAATACAGCGGAAGAGCTGGATATCGTCATTTGTATAATATCGATGGCCCATTTCTGTCCTGCCGATCGTCAGGCCAAGTTCTTCTTCCCAGTATCTGAGCACATGGGATTCAACGTCAACCTGCTTTGCAGCTTCAGAAATCATGAATCTGACTTCACCCATTAATATTTATACCTCCTTATATCAGCCTCAATATGCTGAGAGCGGATGTAAAATGCTCTCAACTTTAATGATATTATAGCACAGACAGTCAGGAACTCCCCAAACAATCGTTCGTCAAATTATTACCCTATTCCACAATAATAATACGTGTTTGTTCCAGAGATTATGTGGTATTTCGGACAGAAAATATCAGATCAAAAAAAGGACGCAAAAAAGGCGGAACTGCATCGCCATGCCGGCCCGCTCTACCTCAAAGATTTGAATGGATGTAACGGGGAAGGGAAATGCTCGTTCATTGGAACTCCCATTTTCCTTCGCCTAACATCCAGAACAAATGCTTTTCGGAACGCTCCTGCCTTAATGCATGGCTCACGCAGTTCCGCCTTTTTTTGCTGGTTCATCCGATCAATAGATTTTCCATCCGATAATCGCAAGAATCTCTGAACAAATACTCATAGAAACGGGAAGAGATCGGAGCCGAATCGATAAAGTGTCCATTTCTTCCCGTTTTTATGAATGTTTGTTTATAGAATATTCTGCGAATGCCCAGAAAATCTGACGTCTGATGCACCTGCTGCGAGAAACGGATACTGTATAAGCCATGCATTAAGGCAGGAGCGTTCCGAATACACCTGGTTCTCCCTGTTAGGGAAAGGAAATGGGAGTTCCAATGAACGAGTATTTCTTTTCCCGTTACAGGGATTCCAGGGGATGAGGTAAAGCGGGCTGGCATGGCGTTACAGTATCCGCTTCTCGCAGCATTCGTAGTTCAGTCCGTTTTTCTGTTATCTACAGAATAATCTATACAACAAACACGTATTAAAAAGAGACACTGCAGCGGGAATTTCTCCTGCATACAGTGTCTCTTCTGCTTGTGATCACTTTGCGATTTTCTATTATTACTCTGCTGAGATAGCGCCTGTAGGACATGCAGCTTCACATGCTCCGCAGTCTACACAAGCTTCAGCATCGATCTCATATTTGCCATCGCCTTCAGAGATAGCGCCTACTGGACATTCACCTTCGCAAGAACCACAGCTTACGCATTCATCACTAATTACGTGTGCCATAGTATGTACCCTCCTTTTTTGATTTTCGAAAAAGTATTCTCCTTTTTCGCTATCCCCATTTTAATACAATAAAAGTGAATATACAAGTGATTTGCGTGTTCTAATTTTAGTACTTATTAGAAAATTTAGAAAAAAATCACTTTATTTTTCAGAATTTTGGTGTATGATAAAACAATGGTATGAAGTGTTATGACGTAACACTCAGATAAGATGTTTGTATATATGGAGGCATATTATGAGAAAGAGATCAGTTATGGCGGCTTTGCTTGCGCTGTGTTTGACAGCGGGAACCTGCGGCTGCAGTTCTTCGGATGACGAAGAAGTTTTTACGGGGAATACGCCGGAAGTTCCTGAATGGCAGGCCTGCCTTGATGCTATCTCACCGGATGTATATGCGGATATCGGGGATCTGGATCTGGAGCCGGGCACGTATATTTCGGTGATTGGAAAAACGGAGAATTCTTCCTACTGGAAGCAGGTCGCGGCGGGAGTCCAACAGGCTGCAGATGATATAAACGAAAGACTCGGATACAGCGGTTCAGATGAGGTGAGGGTATTGTTCAACGCTCCTGCCGACGGTGAAGATATTGATGAGCAGGTCAATATTCTGGATGAGGAGATGGCAAGATACCCTGATGTGATCGCCATTGCCAGTATAGATGAAAATGCATCGGAAGTACAGTTTGACCTCGCAATAGAAAATGGTATACCGATTGTGGCGTTTGATTCCGGAAACAGTTATCAGGGGATTCAGTGCACCTGTATGACAGATAACGCGGAAGCAGCGGCTACAGGGGCGGACAGGCTCTGTGCAGCAATTGAAGAGAACGGCGATGTTGTCCTGATAGTGCCGGATTCTGTTTCGGGGAATGCTAAAGACAGAGTGGACTCTTTTAAAAAGGAAATATCAGATAATCATCCCGGAGTATCGCTGGTTGAAACGCTTTATATGGATCAGATCGATCAGTTGAAACGGACGGCGGCGGCAGAACAGCTCGGCGTAACTGCAGAAGAGCTTGAAACATGGACCACGCAAGCGGCAGGCGGAGAAGAGGAAAGTGCAAACGGAAACAGTGAAACGGATGGAGAAGAAAGTAATATCTCTGAAGAAGCCAGAACCCGCCTGGAAGATATTGATTCTATCGCCGATGGGATGAGCGATGAGGATGCGGTTGTATATTATCTTGAAAAACACCCGAATCTGAAAGGATGTTTCGGAACGAACGATGAGACTGTCCTGTTAGGAGCACGTGCGCTTGAACAGATGGAGAAGACGGATGAGGTTGTCATGATGGGATTTGATGCGGGGAAAGACCAGCTGGACGCTCTTGAGAGCGGAAGCATTGATGGTCTGGTGGTGCAGAATCCTTTCGGAATGGGATATGCAGCGGTTGTAGCCGCCGCGCGGACGGTGCTGGAGATTGGAAATGAAGCGCAGGTAGACACCGGTTTTATATGGGTAGATGCAGACAATATGGAAAATGAAAACATACAGGCTATGCTGTATGAATAATTAAAACACCAGTTCAGCTGCAGCGCAGGCTGAACTGGTGTATTTGTTTACATGACTCTGCTCAGTGAAAAGATAAATTCAGTGCCTACTCCTTCGGTGCTGATGACATTTATATGTTCGTCATGAGCCTGAATAACTTCTTTTACTATTGACAGGCCAAGGCCTGTTCCTTTTTTGTCTTTTCCACGGGAAAGATCGGATTTGTAAAAACGCTCCCAGATCTTGTTGAGGTCTTTGCGGGGAATCCCGATTCCGTGGTCTTTTACTGAAATAAAGATTTTGTCGTTCTTCTCACTTACTTCGATGGTGATAGAAGACTCGTTTTCACTGAATTTGATGGCGTTGTCAATTAAGTTGTAGAGAACCTGCTGGATTTTCCGCTTATCCGCGTAGGCAACGACAGATTCAGGCATCAGGAGAAGTTCGATAGAGATATGCTTTGGCGTGCATACGGCTTCAAACGACTCGGCGGTACCTTTGATAATATCCTGGATGTCAAACTCTGTCTTATCCAGCATAAGTTCTTTTGTATCGAATTCGTTCAGCGTCAGAAGATCTCCGGTCAGATCGGTAAGTCGTTCTGTTTCAAACAGGATGATATTCAGATATTTTTCGTAAAGTTCAGGCGGAATTGTTCCGTCTGCCATGGCTTCCACATATCCTTTTATGGAAGTGAGAGGGGAGCGGAAGTCATGGGAGACATTCGCCACGATCTTTTTTTGGTAGTCATCCATGTCTTTCAGCTGGGCGGCCATATAGTTGAGAGAGGCGGAAAGATATCCCATCTCGTCATGTGTGTGGACAGGAATCTCATATTCCAGATTCCCCAGGGCATACTGTCGGGCAGCTTCCGATATCTGCCTCAGCGGCCGGTAGACAAAGAACTGAAATCCCAGCAGGAAGATAAAGGAGAGAAGGAAGATAACGCCCAGTGATATATATACAGGAACCATGATGGGTTGACAACGCTCTTCGATATTGGCGACCGGACTGTGGATGAGGAGATATCCTTTTGTGGAAAATCCTACTGTTACAGGAGCCATGACAGTAATAACCTCCTCGTCGAAATATCCGTGATATGTTCCGGAAATATACTGGTTTCCTCCGATTTCCGCCGGATTAAAGTTTTCAATGGCGTCTTCCGGCGATGAGGTACCTTCCAGATTGGAGGAGGTGATCAGGTTGCCGGAGGCGTCTACGAACCACAGTGAGGATTCCAGATACAGCCGCATTGCGGCAAGCTGTGACTGAACCGCATATAAGGAGGAGTCTTCGGAAAAGTAGGATGGAAGATAGTCACTGGCTATCAGAGTGGCTTCTCTGTAAAGCGTCTGCGACGTGTCTTCCATAAGCCGGTTCGTTACAAGTTGTGTGGTGAGCGTAGCGGTCGTGAACAGGCAGAGAAAACCAAATATAATATATAATGCGATGAATTTCAGATGTAGTATACTTTTCATAGTGCTCCGTCCGTTACTTTGTCTCAAATTTATATCCGATACCCCATACTGTACTCAGACTCCAGTGGGGATGATCTTTGATCTTCTCCCGGAGGCGCTTGATATGTACGTCAACCGTTCGGGTGTCTCCTACGTATTCATATCCCCAGATCTGATCAAGAAGCTGTTCTCTGGTAAAAACCTGATTCGGGGATGCGGCGAGGCAATAGAGTAGTTCCAGTTCCTTTGGCGGCATCTCGATATGCCTTCCGTCGCATATGACAGAATAGTTTGTCAGATTGATCTCCAGATCGTCATATTCTACACGCTTTGTCTTATCCTTGGGATCAGGATCGGACTTGACCGGCTGATATCGTCTCAGTACTGCCCGTACCCTTGCAACCATCTCTTTTGAATCAAAGGGCTTCATGATATAATCATCGGCGCCAAGTTCCAGCCCCAGCACCTTGTCGAAGACTTCGCCTTTTGCGGAGAGCATGATGATCGGAGTGGAGGATCGCGCACGTATTTCGCGGCAGACCTGATATCCGTCGATGCCCGGAAGCATAAGATCAAGAAGAATCAGATTCGGCTGATATGTGTCAAATGCTGTCAGGGCATCCTCTCCATTATAAACGATTCTTGTATCAAAGCATTCTTTACTGAGATAAAGCGAGAGCAGTTCAGCTATGTTTTCATCGTCATCTACAATAAGGATCTTCTGTTTACCAATCATTTTCATATACCTCCTCTATTTCAGTTCTACGATCGTCACTCCGGCATCACCTTCTCCGTATTCTGCAAGGTGATATGATTTGACATGTTTCTGGCGTCTCAGATATTCATGGATGCCCTTCCTCAGTGCGCCGGTTCCTTTTCCGTGAACCACTCTCACTGTATTCAGATGAGAAAGGATGGCGTCATCGAGATATTTGTCCAGTTCGGCCACTGCTTCGTCTACGGTTTTTCCGAGCAGGTTGATCTCCGGACTGACGGAAAGGGATTTGCTCATACCAATCCTGCCTTTTGAAGTACGGTTCAGCTTCTTTGGAGTATATGCAGACGGTTCTTCTATGATCTCAAGGTCGGCGATGTTTACCTGGGATCGCAGAATACCCATCTGTACTGTGACGTTGCCCCGTGAGTCAGGCAGTGACTGGATGGTTCCGGTAAGGTTCATGCTCAGTACTTTTACGGATTCACCCAGTTTAAAATCTTCCGGTTTATATTGCTTTTTCGCCTTGCGGGTATTTGCCGGCGATGAGGGGGAAGTGTCTTTTATTTTTTTTCTCAGACGTTCCCGTTCTTTTTCCATTTCCGCGGCGGAAATGTTTTCTTTTCCGAATTTGTGGAAATTTCGGATCGTCTCGTCAGCGACTTCTTTCGCTTCCCGCAGGATGGCGTTGGCTTTTTCATTGGCTTCGCGCAGAATGCGGTCGCGCTGTTCCTCCAGCTTTTCACGACGTTTTTCGGCCTGTTGTTTTAGAGCCTCAGTTTCCCGCCGGTAGGCTTCAATTTCCTGCCTTTCTTTCTCAATGGTACGGCGGCTCGTTTCCAGATCGGTAAGCAGATCTTCAAAAGAGACGTCCTGTTCACTCAGAAGTTTTCGGGCATCTTCGATAATGAAATCCGGAAGCCCCAGTTTGCCTGAAATTGCAAATGCGTTGCTCTTTCCGGGAATGCCAATGAGAAGCCGGTAAGTCGGACGCAGGCTTTCCACGTCGAATTCACAACAGGCATTCTCTACACCCGGAGTAGAGAGTGCGTAGACTTTCAGTTCACTGTAATGGGTTGTGGCCATAGTGCGTATGTTTCTCTTATGGAGATATGAGAGAATGGCAGTGGCAAGGGCGGCGCCTTCCGTGGGATCCGTGCCGGCTCCCAGTTCATCGAAGAGTACAAGAGACTGTTCGTCTGTTTTTTTCAGGAAGGAAACGATATTTGTCATATGGGATGAAAACGTACTGAGGCTCTGCTCAATGCTCTGTTCATCTCCGATATCGGCGTACACCTGGTGGAATACGGCCAGTTCTGAACGGTCACCGGCGGGGATGTGGAGCCCTGCCTGCCCCATCAGCGTGAACAGTCCTACTGTCTTCAGGGAGACAGTCTTGCCTCCTGTATTAGGACCGGTGATGATGAGCAGGGTAAAATCTTCGCCCAGCGATACGGTGATCGGAACAACGGTCTTTTCATCCAACAGAGGATGCCGCCCTTCTCTGATATGGATCCGTCCCTCTTCATTCAGGATCGGGCGGCTGCCCCGCATGGAAAGTGCCAGCGCGCCGCGGGCAAATATGAAGTCGAGATCTGTCATTGCCCGGTAGTCTTCCCGGATTTCTTCAATATACTGTGCGGTCTCTTCGCTTAATCGGGCCAATATTACCTGAATTTCTTCCTGCTCTTTGGCGTAAAGTTCTTTGAGATCGTTATTCAGTTTTACCACTGCCATCGGTTCAATGAACAGGGTGGAACCGGTGGAGGACTGGTCGTGGATCAGGCCCTGTACCTGTGAACGATATTCTGCTTTAACCGGAATACAGTATCTGTCGCCGCGCATAGTGATGATGGGATCCTGCAGATAAGTTCTGAGGGATCCGTTGACCAGACCGTTTAACGTAGCGTGGATACGGTCGTTTATTGAACCCATGCTGCGGCGTATATGCTTCAGCGTACTGCTGGCGTCGTCACTGATCTCCTCCTCGGAAATGATGCATCTTTCGATTTCATTTGAAAGCGTTGTGAGAGGTTCCAGCTGTTCAAAGTAAGCGTCCAGACAGTCAGCTGCGTCTTCCTGCGTATCGTGGCGTCCGTAGGACTTCGCCCGCGCAGCGTTGGCCAGCAGCCTGCAGATGCGGAGCAGTTCAGAGGCGCTTAAAGAACCTCCGATCTCCAGTCTTTTCATGGATTCTTCCACGGGAGCTGCATCAGAGAAAGAAATCCTGCCCTTTCTGACAATACGGGTAAATGCCGCGGCGGTCTGTTCCTGAAATGTATTGATCCTGTCCAGATCCGTCATCGGTTTCAGACGACGACAGAGCTGCCGGCCCCTGAAAGATCCGGCCTCTTCCTCCAGGCGTGAGATGATTTTGTCATATTCAAGTTTTGTAAGTGTTTTCTGATTCATAGATTCCCCTTAAAAATACACGTGGACTGTAAATATCATTCTACCCCATTCTTGGAATAAAGAAAAGTCTTTTCCAAATGATTGAACTATCTAACTGAATCGGTTATACTAGAATCCGGAGGAATAAAGTCCATGCCCAATGATAGAGATCAGAATCTAAGTCCGGAGGAGCCGGAAGAAAAGAAGTATTCTTTTTTACAGGAGACGATCAAACCGAAACCAATCAGCAGGCAGCAGCTTGCACAGCAGCTTGTACGGATCGCTATATACGGAGTGATCCTTGGAGTCTTTGCCTGCCTTGGTTTTTTTGCGCTTAAACCATGGATGCAGGATATATTCCGCGGCGATCTGGAGACCGTGTCTATTCCTGAAGATGAAGATCCGGCAGAAACAGATGAAGCTGTTTCAGAAGAAGAACCACAGTCAGATGAAGACGCAACTGTGAATGCAGACAGTTATGAGAAAATGATGGCTTCTATGAATGAAAGAGCTGTTGAAGCTGAGAAAGGAATTGTGTCTGTTCAAGCTGTTACGGGAGAAATGGACTGGGACGCTCAGATGACAGGGATCAGTACAAGTGTGACAGGAGTAATCGCGGCGGATAACGGACAGGAGCTGCTGATCCTGGCTGACAGTTCAATTTGTGAGAATGCGAAAAAATGGTCCGTCACATTCGAGGACGGAGCCAGCTATGACGCAGCGTTAAAGAAAAGGGATCTTAATACCGGACTTGCTATGTTCAGCGTAAGCCGGGGAAACATAACAGACGCGACATGGTCCGCTATAAAAGTGTCTGTCCTGGGAAATTCAAATCTGGTCAAACAGGGTGATGTAGTCATGGCCCTGGGAAATATGTTCGGCTATCCTGACGGGATGAGCTACGGAATAGTAAGTTCGACGGATTACAGAGCGGCATTTTATGATGGAGAGTGCGATGTGCTTTCTACAGATATAACATATGAGTCAGGCGGCACAGGCGCATTGTTCAATATGGAGGGCGAGGTGGTCGGAATTGTCTCTTCGTCTGTATGGGAAACAGATGAGCAGAGCGGTTTGAGTGCATACGCTGTCTCCGATCTGAAAACTATCATAGAAATCATGGCGAATGGAGAGAGCGTGCCATATATCGGAATACACGGAACTACAGTGACCCAGGCGCTCAAAGACGAGCAGGGAATGCCTTCCGGCGTCTATGTGGTAGATGTGGATCCGGATTCGCCTGCAATGGAAGCGGGGATTCAGAGCGGTGATGTTATCTGTCAGGTGGACGGGAAAGATGTGGGCAGTATCTCTACTTATCAGAGCGCTGTGCTGGAGACGGCAGCCGGCAGAGTTATCCATCTTCAGGGCAGGCGTCTCGGGGCCGACGGATATGTAGAAATAGACTTCTCTGTGACAGTGGGAAGTAAGGAGTAGCCTTCGGGTGAAACGAAAATGAGAGATAGAGAAAGAGGAATGACATGAGATATATAAACGGATTACATGAAGGCGAGACAATAAGGAACGTTTATCTTTGCAAGGGAAAGCGCTCTGCGGAGACGAGAAACGGAAAACCTTATGACAATCTGCTGCTTCAGGATAAAACAGGAATACTCGACGGAAAAGTATGGGATCCAAATTCCCAGGGAATAGCTGATTATGATGAAAAAGATTTTATCGAAGTCTACGGCGATGTGATCAGCTATAACGGCAATTTGCAGATCAACATAAAACAGATCAGAAAGGCGGCGGAAGGAGAGTATGATCCTGCGGATTATATGCCCACCACTGATAAAAATGTGGAGCGGATGTATTCCGGCCTGACAGCGTATATCGGGAAGATATCCGATCCGTGGCTGAAACAGCTGCTGGAATATTATTTTGTAAAAGATGAAGATTTTATCAGAAAGTTTAAAGGACATTCGGCTGCCAAGACTGTACATCACAGCTTCTCGGGAGGACTTCTGGAGCATACATTGAGTGTCCTTCATATGTGTGATTATTTTGCGGGAGCATATCCGATTCTGAACCGTGATCTGCTCTTTGCGGCGGCAATCTGCCACGATATCGGAAAAACCAGGGAATTGTCCTCTTTCCCGGATAATGACTATACAGATGAAGGACAGCTCATCGGTCATATCGTGATCGGTGTGGAGATGGTGGACGAGGCAATCCGGTCCATCCCGGATTTTCCGGAACGTCTGGCAAATGAGCTGAAGCACTGTATTATCGCCCACCACGGAGAGCTGGAGTACGGCTCGCCGAAGAAACCGGCGCTGGCGGAGGCGCTGGCGCTCAATCTGGCGGATAATGCAGATGCCAAGATGCAGACGCTGACAGAAATCTTTAAGGGGAAGACAGGAACAGAGTGGCTTGGTTATAACAGATTATTTGAATCCAATCTGAGGAGAACGTCGGAGAAAAATGCAGAAAAATGATACTGCGGTCATAGAGATTACGGATATAGGAACAGATGGAGCGGGAATCGGGAAAGCAGACGGCTACACACTTTTTGTGAAAGACGCTGTGATCGGCGATATAGCGGAAGTGAAAGTTATGAAGGCGAAGAAAAACTACGGATACGCAAGACTGATGAAAGTAGTCGAGCCGTCGAAATACCGTGTGCAGCCCCGGTGCGCCTTCGCACGCCGGTGCGGAGGATGCCAGATACAGGAGATGTCTTATGACAGGCAGCTTGTATTTAAGGAACAGAAAGTACGGGGAAACCTGGAGCGGATCGGCGGATTCAGTCTGGAATTCATAGACAGCGTTATGGAGCCTGTCGCAGGTATGGAGCATCCTTTTGGATACCGTAATAAAGCACAGTTCCCTTTCGGAACAGATAAGGAGGGAAATCCGGTTGTCGGATTTTACGCAGGCCGGACTCATGATATCATTGCGAATACGGATTGTGCCCTTGGCGTACCGGTGAATCAGGAAATCCTGGAGATCATTCTGAAATTCATGAAGGAGAACAGTATCCCGGCGTATAATGAAAAGACAGGCCAGGGCCTGATTCGCCATGTGCTGATACGATATGGCTTTTCAACGAAAGAGATCATGGTATGTCTTGTCATAAACGGAACAAGGATCCCTCATGCAGAAAAACTGATCGGAGCTCTGACGGAACTTCCCGGAATGACAAGCATTACAATAAGCGCGAATACACGCAGGGATAATGTGATCATGGGGAATACATGTGTCGTACTATGGGGGCAGGGATATATTACGGATTATATCGGAGATATTAAATATCAGATTTCGCCGCTGTCGTTCTACCAGGTTAATCCGGTGCAGACAGAGACGCTGTATTCACTGGCTCTGGAGTATGCGGAACTTAGCGGCAGCGAAACTGTATGGGATCTTTACTGCGGGATCGGAACGATCTCGCTTTTCCTTGCAAAACAGGCAGAAAAAGTGTACGGTGTGGAGATCGTTCCCCAGGCCATTGAGGACGCTAGAACGAATGCGAAAATTAACGGCATCGGGAACGCCGAGTTTTTTGTCGGGAAAGCAGAGGAAGTGCTCCCGGCTTATTATGACCGTTATGCTCAGGAGCATAACGGAGAGACGGCAAGAGCTGATGTGATCGTAGTGGATCCGCCCCGGAAAGGCTGCGATGCGGCGCTTTTGGATACGATTGTCAGGATGGAGCCGGAAAAGGTGGTCTATGTGAGCTGTGATCCCGCTACATTGGCAAGAGATCTTAAGATACTGTGTGAGAATGGATATGAGCTGAAGAAAATAAGGGCGGTGGATATGTTCCCGATGACGGTACATGTTGAGACGGTAGTACTGCTTTCCCACAAAAAACCTGACAGCACAATCAGCGTAAAAGTGGAGTTTGGCGAGGGAGAGGGCAAAGTACCGCTTGATAATATCTCTAAAAGAGCCGAGGCGTACAAGCCGAAAGAGCGAGTTACCTACAAAATGATAAAGGAATACATAGAAGCGAAATATGGCTTCAAGGTACATACTGCTTATATAGCGGAGGTAAAGAGAAGTTTGGGCTTGCCAATGTATGATGCCCCTAATGCGGTAGAAGAATTGAAACAGCCGAGAAAACATCCGACAGCAGAGAAGGCGGAAGCGATTAAAGACGCTTTGAAACATTTTGAGGTTATCTAAAATTGCGAGCATACCATTAGTAATCGTGGTATGCTCTTTTCGTAGAAATTTTATGGGAGTAAGATAGATACATTTAAATGGAATTGCAATGGGAGGAAAAGATGAAACGAATTACGGAGATAACGAAGCGAGATATTTTGGACTTATTCCGAAATGGATTGGAAATAAATGAATTTTTTGATACTAAGACAGTTATTTATCATTATTTTGGTAGGATTGAAGAAATAGCTTTTCTTAAAAGGATGTATGATTTAGGGAATATGCCAAGCACTGATTCGAGATATGAAAATGCAGAGCAGGATATATGGCAACATACAGTTAACAACGATGATTATCCGTATTGTTGGGTTTTTGAAGATGAACGGTTTGGTTTACAGAATGGCGAAGATGAGATATATCTGAAATTTCTTTGTGAAGTATTTCATCCTGCTGTTAGATATGAAAAGGGTTACTGGAAAGAATTTTTGGCAGAGATCAATAGGCTATTGCAAAATGATGGATATGAACTTTATCCTGCTAATAAGGTATCTAATCGAGATGTTTATGGATGGAGAGTATATCAGAAAGAAGAAAACGCTTTGTTTATTCCATATTCTCAACGTCATGCAAAAGAAATAAAAGAAAAAAAGATAACATTATCCATAAAGAAAAAAGCCAGAAATCAGATTTATCAGTTTTTGGAACGAAATAATATTGAATATCAAGCAACTACTGAGACGGGATGGAACTATAATACTACAGTAGCAGTAGATGTTTTTGATGATATAAGGCAGTTTTATATACCAAAATGCTATAATTCCAAGAACGAATACATTGAAACTGCTGATTTGCACGATTTTATTCTGGCTAATTCTCCGTTTTGTGTTTTGGATGCAATAGAGTTTTTTTATAGGCATAGAAGTTCTGATGATTTTGAAAGTCAAATAAATTCAATATTGAGATTAAATGAATTGCCTCTAAAACTTGAAAGTGGAAAGATTTCTAATGTAATTGATATTCAGATGAGTAAAAACTCACTTTTGTCTGTTCAAGAAGCAGGATTAAAAGAATTGTTGCAAGAAGCAACAAAATACTATGATGAGAATAATTTGCAAATAGCGGTAGAAAAACTTTGGGATGCTTTTGAGAGATTAAAGACATATTACTGCTCTCCAACCATAGATAAAAAGAAGTCTGCGAATAAAATTGTAATGGATATGAGCAATAATCAACAGCCATTTATAGATTTATTTGGGAAAGAGTTTCATGAGCTTACTTTGCTTGGTAATAATTTTAGAATTAGGCATCATGAAACGACAAAAACAGATATTCAGGATAAAAGGCATTATAAGTATTTTTACAAACGATGTTTAGCATTGGTTTCGACAGCTATTCAGTATTTGGATGGAGGAAGTTTATAATAGATTTAGTTTCTTGTAATAAAGCAGCTTTGAAAATATTAGAGGGAACTTCTTACCAAGATTGCACATTTGAGCTGCTTTCCGTTCCCACATATAATGAAAGTGAAGAAACGGAGGTGGCTCGTATGAGAGAACAGAAATTCCACATTTATCTGGATAGCCACGAAAGGACAATTCTGCTACATAGCCTTGTGGAACTGAAAAACCAACTCCTTGCGCAAGGCAGATATGCGGACTGCGTTGACGAACTGATTTTTAAGGTTATGGGCGCACCGCTTAAAAAACTCAAAGTACAACACGATTGTGGGAGGGTATGATGGATGGCATAGAATTTAAAGAACTGTTCAAGGTAGCTGTGGAAACACTGAGGGAAAAGACAATCACACCGCTGTTGGAAGCAGACGCAACCTATCAGGAGGACTCTGATAATGAGGGGATTGCGGAAATGCACTATCTCCAGTTGGATTTGACGGAGGAACAGCGGAAAGTCTGTAACCGCCTGCTTGAGTGCCGGGACAAGCAAGATATTGAGTATGCTACCCACGCATATACCGCAGGTCTGTATGACGCTTTCCGCATAATGGCGGTATTGTTCCCTGATAAATGGGACACAGACGATATACGGGAGCTGCTTGCAGCAAAGGTCAACAACTGAATATTGAAGATTTTACATAGCCGATTGGTATCAAAGCCAGTCGGATTTTTTGCGTTCTGCGGAACTTTACATAGCCACCCTGACAAAGTGGCTAAATTTATGCGAAAGGAGGACGCATCTATGTCAAACTGCAAAGTGATTGCTCTGACAAACCAGAAAGGCGGTGTCGGCAAGACCACCACAGCGGTCAATCTGGGCGTGGGACTGGCACAGCAGGGGAAAAAGGTGCTGCTCATCGACGCCGATGCGCAGGCAAACCTTACAATGGCGTTGGGATATAACCGTCCTGACGACCTGCCCTTTACCCTCTCCACCGTGATGCAGGACATCATCGACGATAAAACAGTTGATGTCTCGCAGGGGATTATCCATCACAAGGAAGGCGTTGATCTTATCCCGTCCAACATTGAGCTGTCCGGTCTGGAGGTAAGGCTGATCAATGCCCTGAGTCGTGAGAGTGTCCTGAAAACCTATGTGAATGAGGTCAAAAGGGATTACGACTTTGTGCTGATCGACTGTATGCCGAGCTTGGGAATGATAACCATCAATTCTCTGGCGGCGGCTGACAGCGTGGTTATCCCGACGCAGCCCCACTATCTTTCTGCAAAAGGTCTGGAGCTGTTGCTTCGCACAGTGTCAAAGGTCAAGCGGCAGATAAACCCCAGACTGCGGATCGACGGTATCCTGATGACGATGGTCATGCCACGGACAAATATCTCCAAAGACATCATCTCATCCGTCAAGAGCGCATACGGACAGAAAATTAAGGTGTTTGATACCCAGATACCCCACTCCGTCCGTGCTGTGGAAGCCACCGCAGAAGGCAAGAGTATTTTTGCCTATGACAAAGGCGGCAAGGTTGCCGCTGCCTATGAGCAATTCGCAAAGGAGGTGGTAGAGATTGGCGAGAAGCAGAGGAAACAAAATCGAGCTGACCGCTTACGATGACCTCTTTGAAACAGACGAAAGTCGTGCGGAGGCTGCCTTAAGCAAGATACGGGAAATTCCCATATCGGAGATTGACGAGTTCCCAGACCATCCGTTTAAAGTCTTAATGGATGAAGATATGGAGCAGCTTGTTGAGAGTGTCAAGCGAAATGGCGTAATGACCCCGGCGACTGTCCGGCTCAAGGAGGACGGACGGTATGAGCTTATCAGCGGACACAGGCGTAAAAAGGCGTGTGAGCTTGCGGGACTGGAAACCTTGAAATGCGAGGTCAAGGAGCTGACCCGTGATGAAGCAATCATCATTATGGTAGAGAGCAACCTGCAACGCTCCACGATCCTGCCAAGTGAGAAAGCCTTTGCCTACAAAATGCGGCTTGAAGCGATGAAACGTCAGGCAGGCAGACCCCCGAAAGAAAATTCGTCCCCAGTGGGGACACATTTACGGAGCGATGCCGAGCTTGCTGAAAAGGTTGGAGAAAGCCGCAATCAAATTCAAAGGTATATCCGCCTGACAGAGCTTGTCCCTGAAATCCTGCAAATGGTTGACGAAAGGCAGATGGCGTTCCGCCCTGCGGTGGAAATCTCCTATCTGTCCGAGGAACAGCAGTACACTCTGCTCGAAGCGATGGAATACAACGACGCTACCCCGTCACTGGCGCAGGCTATCAAAATGAAGAAATTTATGCAGGACGGAAAGCTCACAGATGAGGTTATCCAGTCCATCATGCAGGAGGAAAAGCCAAACCAGAGGGAAAAGCCCGCTTTCCGTGATGAACGGATCACCAAGCTCATCCCTAAGACTGTCCCTAAAGGGCAGGAAACCGACTTTGTGGTCAAGGCGTTGGAGTTCTACAACCGACACTTGCAGCGGAGCAAAGACCGTGAACGATAGCCACACACCGAGGGCGAGGTCTGTCCATTGGAGGATAGCCATTTTTTCCGCTTCCCCCTCTCCACACCTCTCCCCCTTAACTACTGCCAGTTACTGTCCGAAGAAAGAAAACTATTGAGCTGCCATAAGGCGGCTTTTTCTCGGTTAGTAAGGCATATTCAATCAAAATCAGGAGGTAACTATGAAATTCCCTAAATTATTCAAAAGGGCTGCGGCTGTTCTGATGGCTGCGGTCACAACGCTGTCCGTACTGCCTGCGACCACGGCGTTTGCTGCGGGAGATATAGGCACGATTTCCTTTAGCCACACTTACGACAGGAACGGGAACGCCATACGGTACAATTCCAGTGATGTATTCAACGGATATACCGCCGGAGGCGCAGGGAAATACCACTACCGCATGTATGTGGATGGCGATACAGCGTTCTGTATTCAGCCGGGTGTCCCCTTAAGAACGGGAAACACCCTGCAGAAAAATTCATCGGAGACTTGGAACGCTCTCTCCGCCAACCAGAAAAAAGCAGTGGGGCTTGCCCTGCTCTATGGGTATCAGGGCAACCGGGGCAGTCTTCCCGGCAGTGACGATGAAAAGTGGCTTGCCACGCAAACTCTTGTGTGGGAGTTTGTGACGGGATGCAGGGAGTCCACCGGCTCCTATCAGCAGACAAGCCAGAAGATTTATAATGTCAACTTTGGCTCGAATTACCCTAACAGCGGTGCTGTTGAGGTCTACAACCAGATCGTGTCCCTGATGAGCAGGAACAACACCATACCGAGCTTTATGTCGGGCGGCGCAAATGACATCACAAAAGAGCTGTCCTATCAGGATGGGAAATACACGCTGACCCTGACTGACAATAACGGTGTGCTGTCCGAGTATTCCTTTGCTTCTTCCGACAGCAAGGTAAGCGTGGCGAAGTCCGGCAATCAGCTCATCATCACATCGGAAACCGCTTTTGACGGGTCGGTGCGTATCACTGCCACAAGGAGCAATGTGCCGACCGTCAGCAGCAGCGCAAAGATGATTGCCTATGGCGACCCCAACCTGCAGGATGTGGTCACGGGCGTGGAAAATGCCGACGCTGTGCGGGCATACCTGAATGTGGAGACGCCCACTGGCACGATTGCCCTGAAAAAGACTTCCGAGGATGGCGTTGTTGCGGGCATCTCCTTTGTCATCAAGGGCGAAAAGAACTTTAACAAGACAGTTACCACGGACGAAAATGGCAACATTACCGTGGAGGGCTTATTCCCCGGCACTTACACCGTGACGGAGCAGTCCATCGACAAATACGAGCCGCAGGAAACCCAGACCATCACGCTCATCGGCGGCAAGACTACCACGGTCAACTTCAATAACACCTTGAAGCGTGGCAGCCTTGAGGTGGTAAAGACTTCCGAGGACAGCCTTGTGGAAGGCGTGACCTTCCATCTGTACGGGACTTCCTTAAGCGGGCTTGCGGTGGATGAGTACGCTGTGACCGATGCGGATGGAGTCGCAAGATTTGAGAATGTCCTCATCAGCGGCAACACCCCGTATGTCCTTGAGGAAGTGGATACCGCTGTCCGCTATGTCGTTCCCGCATCCCAGACCGCACCCATTGAGTGGAACAAGGTCACGGAGCGCAGCTTTACCAACATCCTCAAGAAATTCAATGTGACCGTGACAAAGACCGATGCGGAAACGGGAACGCCGCAGGGCGACGCTTCCCTTGCGGGCGCAGTTTACGGTATTTATAAAGGCGAGGAACTGATTGACACCTACACCACGGACGAGAACGGGCAGTTTACCACCGACTATTATGTGTGCGGCGACGACTGGAGCATCCGTGAAATCAGCCCGTCCGAGGGATATTTGCTCGATGAGACGATCCACCATGTGGGCGCAGAGCCGGAGCTTTACACGGTGGAACGGAATACCACGAAAAATGATGTGAATGAGCAGGTCATCAAGGGCAATATCGCTGTCATCAAGCACACGGATGACGGGGAAACCCAGATTGAGACACCCGAAGAAGGCGCAGTTTTTGAAGTCTTTTTGAAATCCGCAGGCAGCTATGGGGACGCAAAGGAAAGCGAGCGTGACATCCTGACCTGCGACGAGAATGGTTTTGCCCAGACGAAAGACCTGCCTTACGGTATCTATACCGTGAAGCAGACTTCTGGATGGGAAGGTCGTGAGCTGATGAAACCATTTGATGTGTTTATCAATTCTGACGGTCAGACCTACCGCTATCTGATCAATAACGCCAACTTTGAAAGCTATATCAAGATTGTGAAAAAGGACGCCGAAACGGGCAACACCATCCCCTATGCCGGGGCAGGCTTCCAGATTTATGACCCCAATGGCGAGCTTGTGACGATGACCTACACCTACCCCGAAGTGACGACCATTGACACTTTCTATACCACAGCGGACGGTGACCTTATCACGCCCCAGACCCTTGAATACGGGAAGGGATATTCTCTTGTAGAGGTGCAGGCTCCGTATGGATATGTGCTGAACTCCGAGCCAGTCTATTTTGATGTGGTGCAGGAGGACTCCGCTGAGGAAAGCGGCATCACAGTTATTGAAGTGGTACGGGAAAATGTGGCGCAGAAAGGCACGATTACCGTGGAAAAGACGGGCGAGGTATTCTCAACCGTGTCAGGCGATAAGGGGCTGTATCAGCCAATCTTTTCCGCCAGTGGGCTTGAGGGAGCTGTCTATGAGATTACCGCAGCCGAGGACATCTATACTCTGGACGGGACACTCAGGGCTTCTAAAGGCGAAGTCGTGGACACGATTACCACAGATGCGGACGGTACAGCAAAGAGCAAGGAGCTGTATCTTGGCAGATATGAAGTCAGGGAAACCAAAGCCCCGTATGGAATGGTGCTGAATGAGGAAACGCATACCGTGGAGCTTGTGTACGCAGGTCAGGAGGTTGCGGTCACAGAAACTTCTACGAGCTTCTACAATGAGAGACAGAAGGTGGAAATCGACCTCATCAAAAGCCTTGAGGTGGACGAAGCCTATGGCGTAGGCAATAACGGGGAAATCTTTGATGTTTCCTTTGGGCTTTACGCTGCGGAGGAACTGACAGCCGCCGACGGTACTACAATTCCCGCTGACGGTCTGATTGAGGTCATTACTCTTGACGAGAACGGTCACGGGAAAGCCATCAGCGACCTGCCGATGGGCAGCTACTATGTGCAGGAAATCAGCACGAACTCCGCTTATCTGAAAGACGATACCAAATACCCTGTTGTCTTTGAGTACGCAGGTCAGGAAACCGTACTGGTGTCCATCACTGCCAACGAGGGAGAAGCCATTGAAAACGACCTGATCTATGGCTCAGTCAGTGGTAAGAAGTACGATGAGGACGGGAACGCTTTAGGCGGTGCGCTCATCGGTATCTTTAAGACAGGTACGGAGGAATTTACAGCCGAAACAGCGATCCAGACTACCACATCAGCAGATGACGGTAGTTTTTCTTTTGAGAAAGTGCCTTACGGGACTTGGATTATCCGTGAGATCGAAAGCCCGACAGGTTTTGTACTCTCCGATGAGGAAATCCCCGTGACCATTGGAAGCGTGGACGAAGTTGTGGAGGTCGAGCTTGTCAACGAGTTCATCACGGGCAGCATCGAACTGACAAAGGTGGACGAAGACTATCCCGACAACAAGCTGACGGGTGCGGTCTTTGAAGTCTATGCCGACAAGAACGGAGACGGAAAACTGGACGATGGCGACGAGTTGCTCGGAGAAATGGCGGAGCTTGGCGGTGGCGTGTACCAGATGAGCGACCTGCGCTATGGCAAGTATCTTGTCCGTGAGACAAAAGCTCCCGAAGGCTTCCTGCTCGATACAAATGTCTATCCTGTATCCATTGAGGAGGACGGAAAGACTTATACGGTTGAGAATGAGGCAGGCGTCGGCTTTATCAACGCAGCCCAGAAAGGCTCTTTAAAGATCGTCAAGACTTCCTCTGACGGTAAGGTGGAGGGCTTCTCTTTCCGAGTGACTGGAAAAGATTATGACCAGACCTTTAAAACGGATACCAATGGCGAAATCCTCATTGAAGGCTTGCGCATTGGCGAATACACCGTGTCCGAGGTCAGCGATGATGCTTCCGCAGGCTATATCCTGCCCGCCGAAAAGCAGGCAACCGTTAAGACCGATGCCACAACGATTGTGGAGATGCACAATGAGCTGAGGAAAACCCCGAAAACAGGCGATGACTTCAACCCTGCGCTCTGGGCAGGTCTGGCGGCTGTTTCCGTGATCGGCGCAGGCGTTTTAGGCTTTGTAGGCTTTAAGAACAGAAAGAAAAAGGAGGACTAAGGAATGGACGCTAAGACCATCATTGCCATCGTGCTTGTGGTTTTTATCGTAGGCGCAGCCATATGGCTCAATATCCGTAACAGAAAGAAGAAGTAAGTGCGAAAGGGGCGGCGTTTTCATGCCGCCCCTTTTCCATATATGGAGGTCAAAAATGAGATACCTGAAAACCATTGAACGAAAGGTCAGGACGATTTTGGCGCAGAACGAGGATGCCCGTAATGACGATATGGTACTGTACCTCGTACTGTGCAATGCTTGCCTGAAAGATGCGGGAGCTTTGCCCTTTGCGGAGATTATGACGCAGTACAAATATCTGGGACTTCCGAGCTTTGAGAGCGTCAGCAGGACAAGGCGGAAATTGCAGGCACAGCATCCAGAGCTTACGGGGAGCCGCCCCGTGCGCAAAAAACGCAGCGCAGGCGAACACGATCACCGCAGATACGCCAAAGAATAAGGAGGCTGCCTATGGATGAAGAAAAACGCATGAATGGCGGTTATGAAATCATGGAGAGTTGTACGATCGGGAACAACGAGCTTGTCATCGGGCATAATGCCAAAGCCCCCAACCCGTATGTGTGTTGGTATTGTAAGGACGGATCGGATTATTTCTGGGGATATTACTGCAATCAGCTATCCGAAGCAAGGGAAAAGCTGATAGAGCGATACCAGACAGAGTGCCGCCTGCCCTATAACAATCCCCCGTTTCAGAAAACAAAAAGCGGTGATGATCGTGAGCGATAAGAAACGATATGACTGTACGACCTGCCCTTATCCCCGATACAAGGACGGGTCTGTTATCTTCTGCGATGTTTGTATGCGCAGGATTTTAGACGAGCAGAAAGCAAAAAAGCAAAGAAAGGAGCAGCGGGATGAGTGAAGAAAAACGGATGGTTGGCTCTTATGAGGTGGAGCAGAGCGTCTTTATCGGAGAAAAAGAAGTGCTGTTTGGTGTCAGCCAAAAGGAAGAATATCCCTTTATGGTCTGCTACTGCGATTATAACAATCCCCTCTCTGCCCCGTGGTTCACGGAAGCAGTCGGGACGGATGATTATCTGGAAGCGATGGAGCTTTTCTGTGACCGGGTGCAGGCGCAGATTGTTCTGACCCGCAGTGAGCAGGAGAAATTTAAGTTTGACCGAACACCTTTTACTGCCGCTGACTGTATCCCGGATAAGAAGAACGAAAGCATCATCGGAAAAGTCGTCGTGATAGACGCAAAGCCAAAACGATATGAATACCAACACGCCGCCTATCAGCTCATCCTTGCCGATGGCGGCAACGGTGCATCTGGTGGCAGAGGTCAGGCGGTCTTTGGGACTTGCCTTGCCACGGGCGAGCGCAGCCGATGGGAACGGTATGATGTCCTCGGAGAAATCCGCCCGGAGCGTATGCCGCAGTGGGCAAAGGAAGCTCTGCACGCCATAAAAAATCAGGAAAAGGCAAAAAAGCCTCACAGCAGGGAGGAACGCTGATATGGAGATACGCCCTCTAACTTTATCTGAACAGAAATACACCTATGCCCAGAGTATGCAGATCAGCGGGCAGACGGGAAATATCGGACATCTCCGTGGCGATTTTGCATATACAGGCTATGGCTTTTATACTACTTGGTTTGACAACCGGGCGCAGTGGAAAACAGACGAGTTTAAGTCCGTGCTTGATACAGTCATCAACGGACTGCGGGAGGACAAGATGCCCTTGCATAACCGCTATGATATGACCGACTTTTGCAGGCAGCATAAAGACAGTGCTTTTCAGGGGAATTACTGCACGGAATATGGTTTCCGTGTGGATACAGAAAGACATGCTTTCCTCTTGCGGTGCAATCCCTCAAAGGGCGATTACAATTTTTACTGTTTCTGCTATGTGAGGGAATGGCTTGACAAGCATATTGAAAAAGCCGAGCCGGGTATCCGCTTTATCGACCCTAATTACAAGGAGCTGTTTCGCATCCCTGATGGCGGGAAAATCGTCATCACGACTTCGTGGGGAGAAAAGATGGAGCGTACCTGCCGCTTTATTGACGAGTACCATACGGAAATCGGCGGCAACCTCTACCATATCTGTGAGTTTGCCGAGCGTATGGCACACAACGGGGCAACCTATGAGCCGAAGCAGGCAGATGCGCTGCCCCAGAAAGGACTAAAACACAAAGATTATGAACGATAAGGAGGATAGAAAAATGGCAGTCAACCCGAAAGCCATTAAGGTCTTGAATAAGGTCTTGGATGCAGGCTTTACTGATGAGAAAGCCATTGCCGCCATGACGATTGACGACATTCTAAAGATGCAGGGCGTCACGGTCACGGACATCGGTATTATCAATGAGCTGCAGAAAAGCATTAAGGCGAACAAGGTCGTTGCCTTTCTGGGAGGTGGCGGACAGTGAGTACGGAGCTGATCAACCGTATTACCGTCAAAAAAGACGGTGTTTATCTTTCCTCACACAGCTCCAATGACACTGCCCCTTTCCACGCTTGGCGGTGTGATAGCCTATCCGATATTTATGCCGCCGAGGGACGGAAAGGTCTTGACCGTGAGATTATCCGTATGCTCTATGAGTATGCTGAGCTTCGAGGGCGGCACAAGAGCCTTGACCGTTACCGCTATGCGAAGGACGCCCCGGAGGCTCTTGCCATATATAAACAATATACTGACCAGATAGATGACCGCTATGAGCAGTTGGATCAGGCAGACCAAGACAGCGTGTGGTATAAACCCACCGAAAAAGCAAGGGCGTTCAACGCCTATGAGCGCAGGATGCGGGATGAGATGTACTCGGTCATCGCTGCCCGCTGTGAGGAATATGACCAAAAGCAGAAAAGCCGGGAATTAGAACGATAAGGAGGTGCAGATAAATGGCTGCGAAGTATCAGCTCATCACGGAGCTGTATCAGCGTACAAGCGCAGGTATTGCCAGAAATGCTCAGGCGTGGCAGGACTTTTTAGACTCTGCCTGCCGCAATTATAAGTGCCGCTTTGACGAACAGGTTCTGATTTATGCGCAGCGTCCTGACGCCACTGCTGTCGCAAAACTGGAGACTTGGAATACCATGTTTAGGCGGTGGGTCAACAAGGACAGCAAGGGCATCGCTGTATTCGACCCGAAGGGACGCAGGAATACGCTGAAATACTATTTTGATATTTCCGATACCCACGAAGGCTATTATGGCAGCCGCCCCGTTCCCATCTGGCAGATGGATGAGCGATACGAGCAGGCTGTTATCGAAAGGCTCTCTGACCGATTTGGGGATATTGAGGGAAGCGACCTCGCTTCTGCCCTGATGGAGACAGCAAAGAACGCTGTGGAGGATCACCTGCCCGACTATCTGGCAGAGCTTAAGAACTGGAGGACGGACAGCTTTTTAGAAGAACTGGACGACCTCAATCTGGGGGTCAGTTACAGAAGGCTTGCCGAAAACAGCGTTGCTTTTATGCTGTTTACCCGCTGTGGTCTGGATACGGAGCTGTTCTTTGAACGGGAGGACTTTGCGGACATTGTAAATTTCAATACGCCCGCTACCATCAATGCCATAGGCATTGCCACGAGCGATATAGCGGAAATGGCACTGCGGGAGATCTCCCTGACCATCCGAACTGTGCAATTAGAAGAAAGACAGCAAAACCGCACATTTGCAGACCCCGGACAGAGCCGCTATGATAGAAGCAGGAAACAACCCGAAAGGAGCGATGATAATGAACGAAATCACTTACAGCAGGGAGGGCGATTATCTTATTCCCGACCTTACATTACCGACAGAGCCAGAAATTCCGCTTGGCAGATACGCTATGATGTATCGGGATTATCTGGAGCAGCACAGACGGGTAACTTATCTCAATCTGCTGACCTCGAACAGCCTGAACAGCCACTTGCACGAAGTGGAACAGACCGCACTGGCGAGACTGGAGCTTCTGACGAAGCAGCTCTGCAGGGAGCAGGGCGTGACCGAGGAACTGAAAGAGAAAGCACCGATGCAGTGGGTCGGGCTGATGAACAGCATCCGCAGTCAGGCGGAGGAAGTCATCTTGAGCGAACTGATTTACGCCTGACACCGCAGGAAACTGAGCCTTCCGGGGACAGTCAGGAAAGTGTTGCCAATGAGGAAGAAGTCAGGGCAAATCTCCCCACCGTAGAGGAACAGATGGACGCAATAGCGCAGGCAGAGGACGAAACATCCTCTGCCTTTTCCATTTCTCAGGAGGATATAGACGATGCGCTCCAAAGCGGCAGCGGATATGCGGACAGCAAGTACCGCATTTACCGCCAACTGACCCGGAACGGGGATAAGAAAGAAAACATTGCTCTGTTAAAAGAAATCTATGGGAATGGTGGCGGCAGCTATACTTTTCCCGATGGCGTCAGCGGTCACATCACATACCGGGGCAACGGAATTACCCTTGACCGAAGCGACAGTGACCAAGCAATTACCCTGAGCTGGTCTAAGGTGGAAAAGCGTCTGCGGGAGCTGATCAAGGCAGACCGCTACCTCAACCCCAAAGAAGAAGACCACTATGCCGATTATCTGGAGCGCATCGAAGCCCCACAGTATGAGGTGGACAGCCAGAGGAAAATGGCAAGGCAGCGTTTTATCGAAAGCAAACGGGAACTGCCCCCTGCGGATAAGCGGGACAGCCTTGCCCTGCGGCTTTCCGATTTTATCCGTGACCTTGACCGATACGAAAAAGACCTGCTCGATGAAGTGAGCCGCCCCGATCTTGCCGATATGACCGAAGCGCAGATGGAGCAGGCTCTTTCAGAGCCTTCCACCGTGCAAAACCTCATCGACTTCCTTGCTCTGGTACAGCGTAAGACTGCCAGTGTTTACAGCCGCAGCAACGGGTATCGGTTTTCGCAGGAACTGACGGAGCTGTACCCCATCCGCTATGTGTTCCATGAGGATGACCGGGTATTCCTCGGCGCAGATGAGTATGAGGTCATGGCGTTCTCCGAGGACGCTGTTTCTTTGCGTAATGTGGAGTTCCCGCTGTTTGGCAAGGAAATGAGCCGGACGGATTTTGAGGAAAAGCTCAGGGAAAACCCTGCCAACGACCATCTGAAAGTCATCGTGACCGAGAGCCAGAAAAGAGAGAAGCCCGCCGAAAATCAGCCGGACAGCCTTACCTTTTCCATAGGTTTTTCCGAACACCCTGCCTTCTATGACCGGGAACTGAATGACCGCTATACGGATTTGAGTTTTGCCCTCGGAAACCGTCTGCTCGGTATTCTGGACGAAAAGCAGCACTGGGAAAGACAGGACGAAAGCAAGGAGGTTGGTTGGTATCATAAGACCGACTTTGCAATCAAAGCAGTCATTGATGGAGAGGAATTTAACTATGATGGACGCTTTGACATTGGCGATGGCGAAGGCGACCTGATCGCCCATATCCGAAACTTTTACGAATACTCCCTCTCCCCTGACTGCCCCTTTATCCCGGAGTGGAAACGACAGGGCGAGGATTACTACCGGGAGCATATGGAAAGCCTGCGGTGGGGACGGGATGTGTTCATCCCCTATTTGGAGCAGCATACGGAGTTATCCCAAGAGGATGAAAAGCTGCTTGCTGAGATTATGGCGACAGAGGGCGAATGGTTTAGAGTCCCGGAGGATACGGAAACCGACCTTGAGCCGCCACAGCCGGAACAGCCGACCAATGACGACCTGATCGGGGCGGAGCTTACGATAGACAACCGCCGCTACCGCATTGAAAGCGTGGGAGAAATCAGCGGCGATGTGTCCATGCGTGACATCACATTCCAGAATGAGGCAGGCTTCCCCGTCAACCGTGTGGAGAAAATCAGCTATATCCGCAGGCTTTTAGAGCAGGCGAAGCCGCAGGAAGAGTGGATGCATCAGGCGAAAGACCTGATTGACGCTTTTGTCCGTGAGGAATATGACAGCGATGTGGGGGCAGATTACCATAACCTGTCCCGTGTGGATATTGCCTATACCACTTCTTCTGACGATGTGCATGAGCTGCAAATCAGCGCAGACCTGCTCCATTTCAGACTGGACACCTATATCGACAACCGTCTGTCTGCGAGTAAGCAGTACCAAAGCCTTGAGGATATGGTAAAAAATTGCCTGCCCCATCTGGACTTTAGCGAGATGGTTGCCGATGCGGAAATTCTGGCAGAGGCGTTGGAACAGAAAGAAGCGCAGGCACAGTTACCATCCGAAAAAGAAAAAGCGGGGACGCCTGCCGATCTGCGCAGGAATTACCGCATTACTGACGACGCTTTAGGTGTTGGCAGCGCAAAAGAAAAGTTCCGCAATAACATGGCGGCTATCCGGCTTTTGCATGAGCTTCAGATTGAAAACCGCCATGCCACGCCGGATGAGCAGGAAGTCCTCGTAAAGTATGTAGGCTGGGGCGGGCTTTCTATGGCATTTGACGAGCATAATGGGGCATGGGCGGCGGAATATCAGGAGCTGAAAGCCGAACTGTCCGATGCGGAATACCGTGCCGCTATGGAGTCTACCCTGACTGCCTTTTATACCCCGCCTGTGGTCATCAAAGGAATGTATGAAGCCCTTGACCGTCTGGGATATGCAAAAGGAACGATCCTTGAGCCTTCCTGCGGGACGGGCAATTTTTTTGGACTGCTTCCTGAAAGTATGGGAGCAAGCAGGCTGTACGGTGTGGAGCTTGACCCACTGACGGGCGAAATTGCGAAGCAGCTCTACCAGAGAGCGAGTATTGCAGTGGAGGGCTTTGAAAAGACCAACCTGCCTGATGACCACTTCGATGTTGTCATCGGCAATGTCCCCTTTGGGGAAATCCGGGTCAATGACAGCCGCTACAACGCCCATAAATTCCTTATCCATGATTACTTTTTCGCAAAAGCTCTGGATAAGGTACGCTCCGGCGGCGTGGTGGCGTTTATCACTTCTAAGGGAACAATGGACAAGGCAAGCCCGGAGGTACGGAAGTATATTGCCCAGAGAGCCGAGCTTTTAGCGGCGGTCAGACTGCCGGACAACACTTTTAAGGCAAACGCAGGCACGGAGGTCACGAGTGACATCCTCTTTCTGCAGAAGCGTGACCGTGTGGCGGATGTGGAGCCGGACTGGATTTATCTGGATACGGACGAGAACGGTATCACGATGAACAGCTATTTTGTGCAGCACCCGGAAATGGTACTTGGCACGATGCGGATGGAAAGCTCCCGGTTTGGTATGGACTCCGTCTGCAAAGCGGACAGCGACAGACCGTTGTCCGAGCTTCTTGCGGAAGCAGTACAGCGGATAAATGGGGAGATCACAGAGCCAGAAAACGGGATTGACGAAATCTCAGATGAGCAGGACGCTTCTATCCCCGCCGACTCGAATGTGCGCAATTTCTCCTTTGCCCTTGTGGACGGAAAGGTCTACTTCCGAGAAAATGACCGTATGCACCCTGCCAATCTTTCCATGACCGCAGGCAACCGTGTCCGGGGGCTTGTGGAAATCAGGGATTGTGTGCGCAGACTTATCGAATACCAGACCGAGGACTATCCAGAGGAAATGATCCGCACCGAGCAGGAAAACCTGAACAGACTGTACGACGCTTACACGGAAAAGTACGGGCTTATCAATAACCGGGGGAACTACCTTGCCTTTGCGTCGGATGAGAGCTACTTCCTCTTATGCTCCCTTGAGGTATTGGATGACGAAGGGAATTTCAAGCGGAAAGCAGATATGTTTACGAAGCGGACGATTAAGCCCCACCGTGAGGTGGTGTCCGTGGAGACTGCCAGTGAAGCCCTTGCCCTCTCTATCGGGGAGAAAGCCCGTGTTGACCTTCCCTATATGGAGCAGCTTACGGGCAGACCGCAGGAGGAACTTATCGGGGACTTGCGGGGCGTCATCTTCAAAGTGCCGAACACCGAGCCTGCCCGCTATGTGACCGCAGACGAATATCTTTCCGGCAATGTGAGGTACAAGCTGACCGCCGCAAGGATAGCGGCAAAGGCAGACCCGGAGCTTTCCATCAATGTGGAAGCTCTGGAAAAGGTCATCCCGAAAGACCTGCCCGCCAGTGAAATCGCTGTCCGTCTGGGGACGACTTGGATACCGCAGGAGGATATTCAGCAGTTTATGATGGAGCTTCTGACCCCGTCAAGCTATGCGGCGCAAAGGCTGAAAGTGCGTTACACCCCGATGAATGGCGATTGGTTTATCGAAAATAAGAACTCAGATGTTGGAAATGTCAAGGCGGACAGCACTTACGGTACGAAACGGGCATCCGCCTACCGTATCATTGAGGACACCTTAAACTTAAAGGACACCCGTATCTTTGACTATATTTATGACGAACACGGGAACAAAAAGGCGGTATTCAACGCAAAGGAAACCACAGCGGCGCAGGCAAAGCAGGAAGTCATCAAGCAGGCGTTTGCCGACTGGATATGGAAAGATGCGGAGCGCAGGAGCCGCCTGACCCGTTACTACAATGACACCTTTAACAATACCCGTCCCCGTGAGTATGACGGAAGCCACATCGTGTTTGGCGGTATCAGCCCTGAAATCACGCTGCGTCCCCATCAGGTCAATGCGATTGCCCATATCCTATATGGCGGGAACACGCTCCTTGCCCATAAGGTAGGCGCAGGGAAAACCTTTGAGATGGTAGCCGCCGCACAGGAAAGCAAGCGGCTTGGGCTTTGCCAGAAGTCCATGTTTGTCGTGCCAAATCATCTTGTCGGGCAGTGGGCGTCGGAGTATTTGCGGCTCTATCCGAGTGCCAATATCCTTGTGACCACCAAGCAGGATTTTGAAACGGGAAACCGAAAAAAGTTCTGTGGCAGGATCGCCACGGGGGATTACGATGCGGTCATCATCGGACACAGCCAGTTTGAAAAGATACCGATGAGCATTGAAAGGCAGGAACAGCAGCTCATGCGTCAGCTTGACGACATCGAGCGTGGTATTGATGAGGTGCAGTCGTCCCACGGGGAGCAGTTTACCGTCAAACAGCTCATGAAAACCCGCAAGGCGATTATGACAAAGCTCGAAAAGCTTAATGACACCAAGCGCAAGGATACGGTCATCGACTTTGAACAGCTTGGCGTTGACCGTCTCTTTATCGACGAGAGCCATTTTTACAAGAACCTGTATCTCTACACCAAGATGCGAAATGTCGGCGGGATTGCCCAGACCGAAGCCCAGAAGTCCAGTGACCTTTTTATGAAATGCCGCTATCTGGATGAGATAACGGGCAACCGGGGCGTGATTTTTGCCACAGGGACGCCGATCTCTAATTCAATGGTGGAGCTGTATTCTGTGCAGCGATATTTGCAGTACGACACCCTTCTTAGGAATGGTCTGCAGCATTTTGATGCGTGGGCTTCCACCTTTGGGGAAACCATTACCGCACTAGAGCTTGCCCCGGAGGGGACGAATTACCGGGCAAAGACACGGTTTGCCAAGTTCCACAACCTGCCGGAGCTGATGTTAATGTTCCGTGAGATTGCGGATATACAGACCGCTGATATGTTAAAGCTGCCCGTGCCGAAAGTGAATTACCAAAATATCAAGGTAGCCCCCAGTGACATCCAGAAAGAAATGGTGGCTTCCCTTGCCAAACGAGCCGAGAAAGTCAGGGCGAGGGCTGTGGAGCCGCAGGTTGATAATATGCTCAAAATCACGAACGACGGGCGGAAACTGGCACTCGACCAGAGGCTGATTGACCCGATGCTGCCGGACGATGCGGGGAGCAAGGTCAACGCCTGCGTGGACAATATGTACCGTATCTGGGAGGAACATGCTGACACAAGGGCGGCGCAGCTTTTATTCTGTGACCTCTCCACGCCGAAGGGTGACGGGACTTTCAATGTTTATGACGATATACGGGAGAAACTCATACAGCGTGGCATCCCCGCTGAGCAGATACGGTTTATCCACGAAGCGGCTACCGATGCCAAGAAAAAGGAGCTGTTCGCAAAGGTACGAAGTGGCGAGGTGCGCATCTTCTTAGGCTCGACCCAGAAGATGGGCGCAGGGACAAATGTGCAGGACAGACTCATCGCTATCCACAATTTAGACTGCCCGTGGCGTCCCTCTGACCTTGAACAGCGACAGGGGCGCATCGAAAGACAAGGCAATATGTTCCCGGAGGTGGAGGTTTACCGTTATGTGACGGAGCAGACCTTTGACGCATACCTCTATCAGTTGGTGGAGTCCAAACAGAAATTTATTGCTCAGGTTATGACGAGCAAAAGCCCTGTGCGCTCCGCCGAGGATGTGGACGAGGTGGCGTTATCCTTTGCAGAGGTCAAGATGCTTGCCACTGGCGATGAGCGTTTTAAGGAAAAAATGGACTTGGATATTCAGGTGTCCAAGCTGAAAGTGCTGAAACAGAGCTACCTTTCCGAGCATTACGACCTTGAGGATAAGATACTGAAATACTATCCGAAGCAGGTCAAAGAATATGAGGAATATATCGAGGGATACTCGCAGGATGTAAAACTTGCCGGGCAGCATCAGGCGGCAGGCGAGGAAAAGTTCTGCCCGATGACGCTGAAAGGCGTGGTCTACACTGAGAAAGCGGACGCAGGCGAGATGCTCCTTGCGGTGTGCAAGGAAAATCCTCTGTCCGCACCCGTGGAGATCGGCAGCTACCGGGGCTTTCGTATGGAGGTCTACTATGATACTCTAAACGCCCACTACTGCCTAAACTTATGCGGAAAGATGAAGCATACCGTTTCATTAGGCACGGACGCTCTGGGAAATCTGACCCGAATAGAAAATGAGATTGCCAAGTTCCCTGCCAGACTGGACGCCGCCAAGACAAAAAAGGCGGAGACACTGGAGCAGATCGAGAACGCAAACGCCGAATTTGCCAAGCCTTTTCCCTATGAAGCGGAGCTGAAAGAAAAGACGGAAAGGCTCAATGCCCTGAATATCGAGCTGAATTTGGACGAAAAAGACACGCCCGTGATGGACGCAGAACCTGAGCAAAGCGAGGAACAGCCCGAAAAAAGAAGTCCTGCTCATGTCCGCTGACTTTACTGTTTGCACATTTGTCATGTGAAAATCTGGGCAGTATAATAAGGTAGGAAAGAACAATCGGAGGTGGAAAGGATGTCGGATGCTTTTAGATTTGAAACATTTGTGGATGTGCATAGCAATATCTTTGAAGAATATCTAAGCTCGGTTATAGGAAAACTGCCAAAGGACAATGAGGACTATCGTGCTGTTTGCGATAAGATACAAGCCATTTATGAGCAGTATCCGAGGGTGTTTGCGGTCTTTGATACGGAAAAAGCGTCGGATTTGACAAAGGAAGAATGTCAGGCTCTTATAGAAGTGTTGGAGCTGAAAAATAAGCTGACGGATATGGAGATGCAGACGGTGTACTTCCGGGGCTGCTATGACGGTGTAGGATACTTGAAAAAGGCAGGAATTTTATAGAGGACTGACCGAGAAAAAGGCGGCGTTGGCGTGAGTGCTGATGCCGCCTTTACATATATGGGTATCAGTTATGGAGTTTTCTGTAGGAAACTGATATAATTATAAAAATGAGAGGAGGTAAAATATGGTCAATAATGTGTTTATTCAGTGTAATGCTTGTAAAATGAAGATAAATCTTCGGGTTCAAATTGGATTATTTGATATTCCTTTTCATGTCCGTTGTCCAAAGTGTCATTCTACTATATATGGAAAAGTTTTTGTAGAAGATAATAATATCGATGTTGAAAATGCCAATATTGTACAATGTGATGATGAGGAATTTTACTCGGTTGAATTATCAGCCGAATTCCCTACCAGAAAAGCAACCCGCAAAAAAATATATGAAATTGAGCTTTCTCCATATATGCGAAATCTTTTACTTTACGGGAGTAATGAAAAGGCAATAGAGGAAACGCAAAAAACCATGTATTTTGCTAATTTTGTTAAGTCTGGATTGAGTGAGATGAAACAAAATTTTGAGTTGTTTTGGAATAATCAAGATAAGATACTCTTTGCAAGGGTTACGGACATGATTAAACAGTACCCGTATATTCCTTTTTCAGAAGTAAACAACTACTTTGATGCGGCAGTAGCATTACACCAACTTTTGCTAACCACAACAGGCATCTCAAGCATTATTGGAAAAGATACTTTAGGAGAGTATACGAAAATAGGGAAATTAGTAATTGAGGATAGAAATCATCTTACTCAGATTAGAGAATTTATTGCTAATAGCAGAATTGATTTTAACAGCATTGAAATAAAAGGGTTCAAACTAATTGAGTTATTTGCTAAGGTATATGAGCAATTAATTCCCGTAATAGCTCTAAAAAATGGAGATTGTCTTGAAAATGTTGATAAAAATCAATTTGGCATTATGACGGCTAATTTTGACGAGCTGACAGATTTTTATGCCAAAAGTTATGAGTGGATATTTGATAATCTTAAAGTGATTTTGGGGCTTAATAACATTTTTGTTCGGAATGATTCAACAAAGTGTGCTAATGGCAAGACCTATCAAGATTTTATTAGGGAATCTAACGGAAATAAAATGAAAAATGGATATGTAGACGAAAAAGAACCGTTTGGAAAACCTATTAGCAGTTTGAATAACCGAGTTAGAAACGCCATCCAACATTTTGATATTGATATTGACTATGAAACACAATTGATTACTTTCAAAGACAGAAATAAGTCTGTTGATTTGTATTTAATAGATTTTGCGGATTTATGTATAGAAAATTTCCGCATTATATTTTATGTATTAGAGTTAGTATATAACTTGAGAAAATTAGATTTTATACAAAAGGGGATTGCTCCGA
>DWXI01000143.1 GCA_019119265.1 Candidatus Mediterraneibacter intestinigallinarum
GATTTATATGAAACGATAAAGGCGACTATGACATTAGATTTTTCGACCTATCTTTGTGGCCATAGCAATAAAGAATATAATAAAGAAAAATTAATTTCACATATGAGAAATATCGAAAATCTAAAAATAGATCGCAGCACAAAACAAAATACGATTGGATTCGAAACTTATTGTAGTAAATATGAAGATGTTAAAGGAAAATCGGAGATTGTATTTACAATAGATAAAATAGAAAGGTAAAAAGTCTGAAAACACACCGTTTTCAGACTTTTTATTATAATTGTTTTACACATTCTGCCCTAAAATTTCAGGGATTTTTAGTTATGTAATTTAGTAACGAACATAAATCATGTTGCTCGGAACCGGTCCAACCGTTACCTGAGCTCCTGTATGTGGGGCATGTATCATCTGTCCGTTTCCTATGTAGATACCACAATGTGTAGAGCTTGTACAAACATCGCCCGGCTGCGGATTGCTTACCCTTGTCCAACCCATGAATGTATATGTCGTACCAAGTCTTGAATAGCTTCCCGTCAATGCATAACTTACAAGTCCGGAACAATCAAATGTATTTGGTCCGACTGCACCCCACTCATACCAGCATCCGATTTTGCTATATGCACGGTCAACAATAGCGTTTCCCGTTACCGGACTGTATGACGGTTCACTGCTTCCGCCTCCTGAAGAGTCATTGGAAGAAGTGTTACTATCCGTAGTATCACTAGTATTAGTAGTTATATTATTGCTCTGCTGCTGAGCTGCCTGCTGTCTCCTCTGCTCTTCCAGCTGACGCTGTCTCTCGGCCTCAGCCTCCTGACGGTCTTTTTCTTCCTGAATCTTTCTCGCAGCTTCCTGGAGCATTCCATCCAGATTGGAAACCTCATCCGACTTGGAAGATATCATCGAATTCAGATTTTCCTCCTGCTGCTGGTATTCGCTTTCAAGATCTTCCAAATCTGCCAGCTCCTGTTCACTCTTTGCCTGCAGATCCTCGATCTCCTGTACAGTATTTGCATATTCCTGAAGCTGTTCCCGGTCATAATCATGTACTTGCTGTGTATACTCAGCCTGTGTCAGCATACTGGAAATGTCACCTGAACTCATGACCTTTTCCATCGTCGCCGAACCGGTGCCTGCTTCATACATGTATTTAATACGAAGCTTCATTGCATCGTACTGTTCCTGACGCTTCTCTTCAGCCGCCTCAAGATCCGCTTTAATCTGAATGATTTCTTCTCCCTTGGCAATCAGCTGATCCTCCAGATCCGCCAGTTTTGTAACGATTGTATCCAAATCTGACTGAAGACTGTTCAACTCGTTCTGAGCAGCTTCTTTCTGGTTTTGGAGATTCTCCTGTTCTTCCTGAAGACTCTCAAGTGTATCAGGCTCGGCAAACACTGGAGTTACTGCCATTGAGCATGTAAGAACTGTAGCAATGACTGCGCTATGTACTCTTTTTCTTAATCTCATTTCCTCACCTTTCCCTATTTTATTATCTATATCCCCACATATATGCATAATACACCAGAAGAGATTGTTTTTCAACAGTATTTCTGAAAAAATGCGCATTTGCAGGATGGTATATTTTTCTATAATTTAATATGTAATAGATTATAATAAATTTTAACAGATATTTCAATAGTTTTTTAACATTTTCGTAATATTTCTGGTGGCTATATACCGAGTTCGCGATAAAAAAGGATCCTGCTCCAGATATCCAGATAGATACCGCAGAATCCTTTTTCATAAAAGGTTATTCAATTAATACCGCACATAAATCATACCGCTGTGAACCGAACTGATCTTGACAACATCCCCCGTTTGAGGTGCATGTATCATCAGCCCGTTTCCTATATAAATGCCACAGTGAGTGGCACTTGTACAAATATCTCCCGGCTGGGGATCGCTCACGCGTGTCCACGTCATAAAATCATATGTAGACCACGTATGTACATAGCTTCCTGTAAGTGCATAGCTAACAAGCCCTGAACAGTCAAATGTATCCGGTCCTGCAGCTCCCCACTCATATGCACAGCTAATCTTGCTCTGTGCTCGGGCAACAATACTGCTTCCCGTTGATGAATCATAATCTGGTTCGCTTGTTGAACTGTTGCCAGAATCTTCAGCATCGGAATTATTTCCTGAACCGTTATCAGAAGTGTTATCCCCTGTCGTTGTTTCACTGCCTGTATCAGCTCCGCTTTCTTCGGTCGCACTCTCTGAAGCTCCTTCTGTATCTGCGTTTGCCGCCTGAGCCGCTTCCTGTTCCTGACGTTCCTGTTCCTCAAGGATTTTCCTTGCTGCTTCCTGAAGCATTCCATCCAGATCTGAAATCTCATCCTGCTTTGACTCGATTGTTGCGTTCAGCTCTTCTTGCTGCGTCTGATACTCTACCTCAAGTTGCTCCAAATTAGACATCTCTGTCTCCAGTGTACTCTGAAGATCTTCGATCTCCTGCACCGTATCTGCATATTCCTGAAGCTGCTGGCGATCATATTCATGCACTTTCTTAGAGTACTCGACCTGTGTCAGCATACTGGTGATATCGCCTGAAGCAAGAATCTTCTCCAGGGTCGTGATATCGCCTCCCGACTCATAGATATACTTAATCCGGAGTTTCATTGCATCGTACTGGGTCTGCCGCTTTTCCTCTGCCACAGCCAGATCATCCTCTGCCTGGCTGATCTGCTGGCCTGTATCGATCAGCTTGTCTTCCAGCTCGGCAGTTTTGGACAACAACGTCTCCAGCTCTGTTTGCAGACTGTCCAGTTCGTTCTGTGCCTCTGACTTCTGCCCTTCCAGACTATCCTGCTCTTCCTGCAGGCTGTCCAGTGTATCGGCAGGCTCCGCAAAAACAGGAGTTACCGTTATCGTGCATATGAGGGTTGCCGCAAGAAGTGCATTATAAACTCTTCTGTATCTCATTTTGTCACCTTTTTTTGCATAATCGCCTCAAGTTTCATTCTTTTACATGATACAGCGCAACCCCCGGATTTTCAACAAATTTCAAAAACAATTCACACAATACACGCACTTTTCCCTAAATATCACATCGTATTGTTTTCTACTGTATATTCAAATTTGTATACCCCATCAGACTTTCATCTACTTCTCTGGCTGCCTCACGTCCCTCGCGGATCGCCCATACGACAAGCGACTGTCCTCTGTGCATATCACCGGCTGTAAACACATGCTTGATATTTGTAGCATATTTGCCCGGCTCAGTCTTCACGTTGGTGCGCTCATTAACTTCCACACCAAACGACTTTGTAACGTAATCCTCACTTCCGAGGAATCCGGCTGCGATCAATACGAGATCAGCATCCACTGTGTACTCACTGCCCGGAATTTCTGCCATATACATTCTTCCGGTCTTTTCGTCTTTCTTGCTCTCCAGCTTGATGAGTACAGCCTTGCAGAGTTTGCCTTTCTTGTCTTTTACAAATTCTTTAACTGTTGTCTGGTACACACGCGGATCATGTCCGAACACAGCGATCGCTTCCTGCTGGCCGTAGTCTGTCTTGCAGATTCTCGGCCACTCCGGCCACGGGTTTGTCTCTGTTCTCTGATCCGGAGCTTTCGGCATCATCTCCAGCTGAAGCACAGACTTTGCCCCATGCCGGATAGAAGTTCCGACACAGTCGTTCCCCGTATCTCCGCCGCCGATGACGATCACATTTTTCCCTTTCGCAGAAATGTATGTTCCGTCTTTGAGCTGCATATCGTGAGACCAGAGTGCTTTCGTCGTAGACTTCAGAAAATCTACTGCAAAATAGATTCCCTCTGCATCCCGCCCCGGAGCTTTGATATCACGGGGATGAGACGCTCCGCAGGCAAGGACGATGCGGTCATACTCTTTTAAGAGCTGAGCCGGTTTTACATCTTTCCCTACATTGCAGTTCACGCGGAACTCAACGCCCTCTTCCTCCATGATCTTTAACTTTCTGTCAATGTACTGCTTCTCCAGCTTCATATTCGGAATGCCGTAACGGAGCAGTCCGCCCGGTTTATCCTCTCGCTCGAACACTGTAACCAGATGTCCTCTTCTGTTAAGGAGATCTGCCGCCGCCAGCCCGGACGGTCCGGAACCGATGACAGCTACTTTTTTACCTGTGCGCACTTTCGGCGGACGGGCTTTTGCATATCCCTTGTCATATGCATTTTCAATGATGGCATACTCGTTGCTCTTTGACGCCACCGGATCCTGATTAAGGCCGCACGTACACGCATTCTCGCAGAGAGCCGGACATACCCGGGAAGTAAACTCCGGGAAGTTGTTTGTCTTCGCCAGACGGTAATATGCCTCCTCCCAGTTGCCGTTGTAGATCAGATCGTTCCACTCCGGCACAAGGTTATGTAACGGGCATCCGCTGGCCATTCCCATCAGGTTTAAGCCCGACTGGCAGAACGGCACGCCGCACGCCATGCACCGCGCCCCCTGCAGTTCCTGTTCCTCTTTCGGAAGAGGCGTATAGAACTCATTAAAATGCTTTATTCTCTCAAGCGGCTGTTCCGCTGTCTTGTCTTTTCTTGCATAATCCATAAATCCTGTCGGTTTTCCCACTTTTCCGCGCCTCCTATCTTCCGTTTTTGATCTTATTGAATGCTTCGATCTGTGCTTTTTCCCTACTCAGGCCTTTTTCTTCCATCTGGAAGATCGCGGCCATCATCTTCTCGTAATCTTCCGGGATGATCTTCTTGAATTTCGGAAGATAATCTTCAAAGTGATCCAGAATCCGTTTACCCACTTCTGAGTTCGTATATGATACGTGCTCCTGGATCATGCCCTTTAACTCCTGCACGTCATATTTGTCAGTCACGCGCTGGATCTTGACCATCGCTTTATTGACTCTTGTATAGAGCGTGCTGTCCATATCAAGGACATATGCGATACCGCCGCTCATACCTGCCGCAAAGTTCTTGCCGACTTTTCCGAGTACAACGACACATCCGCCGGTCATATATTCACAGCCGTGATCGCCCACGCCCTCGACTACCGCGCGCACACCGGAGTTTCTTACACAGAAACGCTCTCCTGCAACGCCGCCTACAAATGCCTTTCCGCTTGTTGCTCCGTAGAATGCAACGTTTCCTATTATAATGTTCTCATCGGATTTAAACTTCGTTCCGTTAGGCGGGCATACGACAAGCTTTCCTCCGGACAGACCTTTTCCAAAGTAATCGTTGCTGTCCCCAACAAGCTCCAGTGTCAGTCCTTTCGGGATAAATGCACCGAAGCTCTGTCCGCCTGCTCCTTTACACTTAATTACGAAGCTGTCGTCTTCCAGTCCTTCCGGATATCTCCTTGTGATCTCAGAGCCGAAGATCGTACCGAATGTACGGTCGGTATTAGTGACGTCGACCTCAATGCCTCTCTTCTGTCCTTTTTCCAGTGCAGGAAGAAGCTGTTTTACAAGGACTTTCTCATCCAGTGTCTTCTCAAGCTCAAAGTCAAACACTTTCTTGGGATTGAAGATCATGCCTTTCTTCTGCTTCGCATATGGATTGTACAGCACACCAGAGAGATCCAGTGTCGCCGCACGGTCAGAAGTCGGCTCGTCTTTTACTTTCAGCAGATCTGTGCGCCCCACCAGTTCATCTACCGTGCGCACACCCAGTTTCGCCATATATTCTCTCAACTCTTCAGCGATAAAGCGCATGAAGTTCATTACATATTCCGGTTTTCCCGTAAAGCGTTTTCTAAGTTCCGGGTTCTGTGTCGCAACACCGACCGGACAGGTATCCAGGTTGCAGACACGCATCATGACACATCCCATGGTCACAAGCGGAGCTGTAGCGAATCCAAACTCTTCCGCTCCGAGCAGCGCCGCGATGGCAACATCTCTTCCGCTCATGAGCTTTCCGTCCGTCTCAATACGGACACGCTCACGCAGGCCGTTCTGGATCAGGGTCTGGTGTGTCTCTGCAAGTCCCAGCTCCCACGGAAGCCCCGCATTCTGGATAGAACTTCTCGGCGCCGCTCCCGTTCCTCCGTCATAACCGGAGATCAGGATCACACCTGCGCCCGCCTTCGCCACACCTGCGGCTACGGTTCCGACACCTGCTTCAGATACAAGTTTCACAGAGATACGCGCCTTTTTATTGGCGTTTTTCAGATCATAGATCAGCTGCGCCAAGTCCTCGATAGAATAAATATCGTGGTGCGGCGGCGGTGAAATCAGGCTTACGCCCGGCGTCGAGTGGCGAGTCTTCGCGATCCACGGATAAACTTTTCCGCCCGGCAGATGTCCGCCTTCGCCCGGCTTCGCGCCCTGCGCCATCTTGATCTGGATCTCCTGCGCACTCACAAGATATCTGGATGTCACGCCGAAACGTCCGGACGCCACCTGCTTGATAGCGGAACAGCGGTCCGTATCCAGCCTCTCAATATCCTCGCCGCCTTCGCCGGAGTTGGATTTCCCATGCAGCCGGTTCATTGCGATCGCGAGAGTCTCATGGGCTTCCTTAGAGATAGAGCCATAGGACATAGCGCCTGTCTTAAACCTTGTCACAATGGAGTCAACACTTTCCACTTCCTCAAGCGGAACGCCTTTCTTCGGATAATCGAAGTCGAGCTGTCCTCTCAAATTGACCTTTTCTCCTTCTGCATCCACCATCTTTGTATACTGTTTGAACATATCGTAATCGCCGCGTCTTGTGGACTGCTGGAGCATATGGATGGTCTGCGGATTATAGAGGTGTTCCTCTCCTCCGCTCTTATATTTGTGACGGCCCACGCTGTCAAGTGTCATATCACCGTCAAGCCCCAGCGGATCAAACGCCTGTGTATGGAATGCAGTGTAGTCTTCTGCAATCTCTTCAATGCCGATACCGCCCACACGGCTTACGGTATCAGTAAAATACCGGTCGATAAACTCTTTTTTAAGTCCGATTGCCTCGAAAATTTTTGCCCCCTGATAGGACTGGATCGTGGAAATTCCCATCTTGGACGCAATCTTGACGATCCCATGGATCACTGCACTATTGTAGTCATCTACAGCCGCGTAGTAATCTTTGTGGAGCAGTCTGGATTCGATCAGCTGCCGGATGGACTCGTGAGCCAGATACGGGTTGATCGCACAGGCACCATAACCCAGCAGTGTTGCAAAGTGGTGCACTTCTCTCGGCTCGCCGCTCTCCAGGATCATTGCAACGGACGTTCTCTTCTTCGTGCGTACCAGATGCTGCTGGAGGCCGGATACTGCCAGAAGCGACGGGATCGCCACATGATATTCGTCCATGTCGCGGTCTGTCAGAATCAGGATATTGGCTCCGCCGCGGATTACTCTGTCCACCTCTACAAAGAGATACTCGATAGCTTTCTCAAGGCTTGTGTTCTTATAGTAAGTGATCGGGATCTCAGCCACCTTGAATCCCTCCACCTTCATATTCTTGATCTTTAAGAGGTCTGTATTTGTCAGAATCGGATTATTTACCCGCAGCATCTTACAGTTTTCTTCTTTTTTCTCAAGCAGGTTTCCGTCCTTTCCGACATAAATCGTGGTGGAAGTAACAATTTCCTCACGTATCGCATCGATTGGCGGATTTGTGACCTGTGCAAATAACTGTTTGAAATAGCCAAACAATGGCTGCCTCTTTTTAGAAAGAACAGAGAGCGGTGTGTCAATGCCCATGGCAGCGATTCCTTCTCCGCCGTTCTTCGCCATCGTAAGGATAGAAGTTTTCACATCTTCATACGCATAACCGAACGCTTTCTGAAGACGCGTGCATTCCTCTTTTGTATATTTCGGAATATCCTTATTCGGAATCGGCAGGTCTTTCAGCTCGATCAGGTTGCTGTCCAGCCACTCTCCGTAAGGCTCCTCGTTCGCATACTTTTCTTTCAGTTCCTCGTCATCGATCACTCTGCCCTCTACAGTATCAACAAGCAGCATCTTGCCCGGATGCAGACGCTCTTTTACAAGGATCCTGGACGGATCGATATCCAGCACACCTACTTCTGAAGAGAGGATCAGGTTGTCATCATCTGTAATGTAATATCTGGACGGACGCAGACCATTGCGGTCAAGCACTGCTCCCATCACGTCGCCGTCAGAGAACAGGATTGAAGCCGGACCGTCCCACGGTTCCATCATAGTCGCATAATACTGATAGAAATCTTTCTTATTCTGAGACATGCTCCTGTTGTTCACCCATGGTTCCGGAATGCAGATCATCACCGCAAGCGGAAGATCCATTCCGCTCATCACCATAAATTCCAGAGCGTTGTCAAGCATCGCGGAGTCCGAACCGGACGTATTGATGGCCGGAAGAACCTTGTGCAGTTCGCCTTTAAGCTTCCCTGCTTCCATCGTCTCCTCACGTGCACGCATTTTGTCTGCATTACCTCGGATCGTATTGATTTCTCCATTGTGCACGATAAAGCGGTTCGGATGCGCTCTCTGCCAGCTCGGAGTTGTGTTCGTACTGAAACGGGAATGTACCATTGCGATAGCGGACTCATAATCCTCATCCTGCAGATCCCCGAAGAACTGGCGGAGCTGTCCTACAAGGAACATTCCTTTGTAAACGATCGTACGGCTGGAAAGAGATACTACATATGTATCATCACTGCTCTGCTCAAACACACGTCTGACCACATAGAGGCGGCGGTCAAAGTCGATTCCCTTTTCAATCTTCTTCGGGCGCTCGATAAACGCCTGCATGATGCACGGCATACAGTCAACAGCGGCCTTTCCGAGTACTTCCGGATGTACCGGCACTTCTCTCCAGCCGAGGAAATTCAGTCCTTCTTTCTTAACAATGACTTCAAAGATATTCTTCGCCTGATTGCGTTTCAACTCATCCTGCGGCAGAAAAAACATCCCGACTCCGTAATCCCTCTCGCCTTTCAGGTCAATGCCCAGCGGCTTACAGACTTTCTGAAAGAACTTGTGGGATACCTGCAGAAGAATACCGACACCATCTCCGGTCTTTCCTTCTGCGTCCTTTCCTGCTCTGTGTTCCAGGTGCTCTACGATCTTAAGCGCTCCGGCAACTGTGCTGTGGCTCTTCACACCCTTAATATTTACGATCGCACCGATACCGCAGTTGTCGTGTTCAAACCTCTCGCGGTAAAGCCCCTGCGGGATATCATTCTGCACAGTTTCACTCTGAACATCCCGGCTCTGTGCGGTTACATTCTGCTGTCCCTCATTTTGAAAGGGTTCAATTGCTCTTCTCATGATCGCTGTCCTCTCCTTTGCATTTTATGAAAAGACTATACACGATTTTTTTTCGTTTGTAAACAAGAAATTCTTTTAAATTATCAGATAATTTGATTATTTTCTTATTTTATATTTATTTTCTGATAATTTATAGCATTTATAACAAATAATAATATTTATTAATATTTTTATTATTTACTTAATTTAAAGTATTTCTCCAATAAAAAAGTGGCAGTATCATTTTACCGCCACACACAATTTTAATTGTTTTTTTAGAAAAACATTTTATCGAAACATGTCCATCCGATCCCGGTCTCTATCAGTATATCCGGAATTCACCTTACCTTCCATTCTCTGGATAAGCACAAACATTACCGAGCATACAAAGGCACCGAATATAACCGCCCCAGCCATCCTCATAGGCTCTCCGGCAATCCATGTAAACACTCCGAGTTCCGTAAACACAACAGAACCCGTATTCAGTATGATATGTAGAAAAACCGGGGCTTTAAAAGATCCGAATTTTTCATATATGTAACAGAGAAACAATCCCAATAAAAAGGCATATATCATCTGCGTCGTATTCGAATGCATAAATGCAAACAAGACTGACGAACACACTGCCGAATACCAGAATCCCTGGCGTTCACGGAATCTTTTATACAACACTCCCCTGAACATCAGTTCTTCTGCAACAGGAATCACGATTCCCAGCCCGAGGATCTGCACCGCAATTCCCGCAGAGTAAATTATCTGCGCGCTCTGCTGATACTGATCATCATAAAACGCAAGCTGGACCATAGCCATAAGACAGGTAGCCGCAATAGATCCCGCAATCCCGAAAACCAAAACCGTCCAGTACTTCCGCAGGGGGGCCTTCTCAGGAAGGACTATGCCGCACACTTTCTCCAGACGCCTGTCACGGACGAACAGGATACCTGTCAGAATCATGGTACACAGCGACGCTGCCGCCGCAATCTCGACCTGATGTCTTGCCACAGCTTCAAGCGCAGGTTCCATAGACTGTAGATAAGATTCCATAAGCTCCTGGAAAGTCATCTGGCTTTTTCCCTGTATCGCCTCCATATATCCATTCATGGCATAGGGCATTTCGATCACTAACTGAAGCAGCATCTGTACGCCGCCCTGTATCGCAAGAAAACCAAACAGCGGACCGGCAAGGCTCCAAAACGGACTTTTCCGCCGGATCTGTCCCGGCTTATCCACCTGGTTTACCCGGGTCATTCGATCTCCCTCATTCATCCTGCCTCACCCGCTTTCTCTAAGATCCACTCTCGGATCTCCGGCTCACTCCCTTTTGCTGTTCCCTGGACCATCTCCGGTTTCCCTCCGCCGCGTCCATCAAACTTCGAATTAAACTGTTTTACAAATTCCCGCATATCGATCGGATCCTTTTCTCCCGTATCCCTGGATCCCATCACATACCGGAACCCGCTCTTTTCATCCCCATGAAATACCGCGCAAAATCCATGTCCGTCTTCCAGGACCAGATTCATCAGTTTGCGCATCGCTTCTCCTTCGATGTCTTCTGCAAAAACACAGACCGGTTCACCATCTTTTGGGATCATACCCACACGCAGGTCGATCAGCTTCTTCTCCCGTTCGGCAAGTTCATACTTCAGATTTACAGTTTCTTCCTTCATGTGCCGAACCGATTCAGCGATTTCATTTTCTTTTGCGCACAGCATGGCAGATATCTCGCCGGCCTGCGCCTGTTTCACTTCATAATCTTTGAGAGCCCTTATTCCGCAGAGCATAGTCACTCTGGCGCCGCCTTTATATCGCTGTACATTTGTCAATTTGATCACCCCGATCTCACCGGTATGTACCACATGGGGCGCGCAGCACGCACAGATGTCATATCCCGGAACCACAATAATCCGCACCTGACCCTCGATCTCAATCTTGCTGCGGTATTCCATTTGAGAAAGTTCCTCTTCCGACGGATAGAGCGCCTGGATCTCCAGATTCTTCCACACTGCCCGGTTTGCCTCAAGCTCTATCTCTAACAGCTGCTCTTTCGTAAGCTCCCCGTTGAAATCCATCGTACAGTTCTCACTTCCGAGATGGAAGCCCACATTATCATATCCGAATCTGGAATGTATCAGTCCTGACACAATATGCTCTCCACTGTGCTGCTGCATCTTCATAAAACGCTCTTCCCAGTCTATCCTCCCGGTCACAGTCGTTCCCGGATGAAGCGGACTTTCGGTCACGTGGAATATCCCGCCGCCGGTTTCCTGCACATCAATAACCCGAACCCCGCTCAGCACCCCTGTGTCCGCATACTGGCCGCCGCCTTCTGGAAAGAAAGCGGTACGATCCAGTTCCACACTGTAAAAATCGCCTTTCTTTCCGTTCAGGACTCCGGAAGATGCACTTTCACAGGAAATGACTGTTGCCTCAAATTCCGCCAGATGACTGTCCTGATAAAAAAGTTTCTCTGTCATTACGATTACATCCTTTCCGGCGCCTCGAATCCGAGCAGATCAATACATGTCTCAAGCACGCTCTTTGCGAGCGTAAGAAGCGCGATGTATCCCGACTTTTTCTCTGTATCTTCTTCCGATAATATCTTAGTTTCATGATAGAATTTATTAAACTCATTAGCGAGTTCATAGATATATGCACATAGCTTATGCGGCGCCGTTTCCTCGTAAACCGTATCAAATACATCATTGAACTTCAGCACCTGCAGCATAAGCGATTTCTCATACTCGTTTTCTGCTGGAAGTATCTGCAGCCCTTCCAGACTGCCGCCGGATTCCTGGTATTTATTCAATATAGATTTAATGCGCACGATCGTATAGAGGATATAGGGGCCGGTATTTCCCTCGAAGGACGTAAACCGGTCCACATCGAACACATAATCTTTTGACGCCTGATTAGAAAGATCTCCATATTTGATAGCGGCCAGCCCTACGATCTGAGAGGTACGTTCCGCCTCTTTCTCCTCCACGGTGCGGTTATCCATAATCTTTCTGTACATTTCTTCATCTATCTCACGGATCAGATTTTCCAGACGCATAACGCCGCCCTCGCGGGTCTTAAAAGGCTTGCCGTCCTTTCCATTCATGGTGCCAAACCCGAGAAACTTCAGCTTCGTTTCCGGACGCACAATGCCCGTTTTCTTTGCGCACCGGAACACCTGGGTAAAATGCAGCTCCTGGCGTTTGTCCACCACATAGATCACCTCGTCCGGTCTGTAATCCTGCTCACGTTCTACAAGCGTAGCCAGATCCGTGGTATCATACAGAGCCGCTCCGTCGGATTTGAGGATCATACACGGAGGCACTTCCTTTTTATCCGTCTCCTCCTGTACATCCACCACAAGCGCGCCCTCGTCATAGCGGGCATAGCCTTTATCTTTTAACATTTGTACCATATCCGGAATATATTTCTGCGCGTCCGCTTCGCCCTTCCACAGATCAAACTCCACATTCAGCTTTTCATAATTCTTCTTCAGATCAGCCACCGACACGTTCATAATGTGATTCCAGATTGCCCGGTATCCTCTGTAACCGTTCTGCAAAAGATAGGTAGCATGCAATGCTTCTTCTCTGTAATCTTCGTGGTCTTTTGCATATGCGCTTGCAGTCGGATAGATTTCTTCCAGCTCCCCGATGGTAAAAGGCGCTTCCTCGGGATACTCCCCTTCGTAGGACTCGTCAAAATAAGAAAGATCAGGCTGGCGCTTTTTCAGCTCCGTGATGATCAGGCCCATCTGATACCCCCAGTCGCCCAGATGGATGTCTCCGATCACATTATTGCCTTTGTAACGGAGGATCCTCTTTACACTCTCCCCGATGATCGCAGAGCGCAGATGCCCCACATGCAGCGGCTTCGCGACATTCGGGCCGCCGTAGTCGATCATAATGGTCTTCGGATTTTTTTCATCCTCGACTCCAAGTTTCTGTTCCTCAGCCATATCATTCAGGTAGGAAGCCACGCTTTGCCTGGACAGCTTCAGATTGATAAATCCCGGCTTTACCACATCTACCGATTCAAAATACCTACTGTCCTTTAGGCAGACCGCCACATCCTCAGCGATCATAAAGGGAGCTTTCTTATATCTTTTCGCGCCCGCCATTGCCCCGTTGCACTGATACTCGCACAAATCCGGGCGATTGGAGAGAGTCACCTTTGCAAGCTCTCTGTCGTACCCCGCCTTCGCAAAAGCCTCTTCCATTTCTATTGTGATCAATTCCAGTAATGTTTTCAATTTTTCCACACTCCTTTATCCGTATGAAAGATATTCTAACATGTATAGGAAAAGACGGCAAGTTTTCCGCGCCAATTCAGGGGAAATGATATCTTGAGAAAAATTCCTGTTTATTTTATAATGAATCATATTTTGTTAAGAAAAGGAGATCATCATGAAAATCGGTTCACACGTCGGCATGAGCGGAAAGGAAATGCTTCTCGGTTCCGCAAAAGAAGCTGTTTCATATGGAGCAGATACATTTATGTTTTACACAGGAGCACCGCAAAATACAAGACGTAAGGAAATCAGCGAATTAAATATCGATCCCGCCTGGGAATATATGAAGAATCACGGCATAGACGAGATTATTGTCCACGCTCCGTACATCATCAATCTTGGAAATTCTGTAAAGCCTGAGACTTTCTCTCTCGCCGTGGAGTTCCTTGCCAAAGAGATCGATCGGACAATAAACTGCAGAAGCCATGTTCTCATCCTGCATCCCGGCTCACATGTAGGCGCAGGTACAGAAATCGGAACAGAGCAGATCATCAAAGGACTCAACGAGGTGCTGACCGCAGATACCGACTGTGTCATAGCTCTTGAGACTATGGCCGGCAAAGGTTCGGAGATCGGACGTTCTTTCGAAGAACTGGCCCGAATCTATGATGGCGTTAAGTATAACAGCAGGCTGAGAGTATGCTTTGACACCTGCCACACCAGCGACAGCGGCTATGATATCATCCGGAATTTTGATCATGTCATAGAGGATTTCGACCACATCATTGGGAAAGACCAGATTGCCGTATTCCACATCAATGACAGCAAGAATGTTCCCGGAGCGGCAAAAGACCGCCATGAAAACATAGGTTTCGGGAAGATCGGTTTCGATGCGCTCAACTACATTGTTCACCATCCGGATTTTGAAGATGTACCCAAAATACTTGAGACCCCTTACATTCCCTCTACGGTCAATCCTAAAAGGTCTTATGCTCCTTATAAATATGAAATAGAAATGCTGAGAAAAGGAAAATTTGACCCGCATATGAAAGAAAAAATCATCAAGAATAACGAAAAACCGGCTTGACATTTTTTTATAGTCAATATATTATTGTATTATATCAATAATACAATATAGAACGAGGTGATCGAATGCCATGGAATCTGGATAATGACCGTCCTATCTATCTGCAGTTAATGGAGCGCATTCAGCATGATATCATTTCCGGCGTCTACAAGCCCGGGGATAAACTGCCCTCCGTCCGCGATCTTGCCGTTGAAGCAGCTGTAAATCCGAATACAATGCAAAAAGCGCTTTCTGAACTGGAGCGCTGCGGTCTCGTATATTCCCAACGGACGAGCGGAAGGTTTATTACAGACAATACGAATATGCTTAAAGAGATGCGAACGGAACTGGCCCGTGAGCACATACAGAACTTTTTCGAACAGATGCGCAAGCTGGGCTTTTCTGATGAGGATACGCTGGAAATGATAAGAAACACGATAAAGGGGGTTTACAATGAGACCGATTCTTGAATGTCAGCGACTGACGAAAAAATACGGAAGCTTTTTTGCCCTTTCAGATCTGAACCTCTCTCTCGACCGCGGTCAGATTGTCGGACTTCTGGGCCCGAATGGAAGCGGAAAGACCACATTGATCAAACTTGCAAACGGACTTCTCATTCCCACCGACGGGCATATCATGATCAACGGACTTGCTCCAGGACCCGACACAAAAAAAATTGTATCTTATCTTCCCGACCGGAGCTTTTTCAACGAACATCTGAGGGTAAAAGATATGTTGTCCTACTACGCCGATTTCTACAGAAATTTCAGTACGGAACAGGCGAAAAAAATGCTTGATGCACTTGAGATCGATAAACATTCCCGCCTCAGTTCCCTGTCAAAAGGAACCAGAGAAAAAGTACATCTTGTCCTTGTTATGAGCAGAGATGCGGATCTGTATATATTAGACGAGCCCATCGGCGGGGTAGACCCAGCCGCCAGAGATTACATATTGAGAACCATACTCACCAATTACAAAGAAAACGCCACTGTTCTAATCTCCACTCATTTAATCTCGGATATTGAAAATGTGCTCGACCGGGTAATCTTTTTGCGTGACGGGCAGATTGCCCTCAACACATCGGTAGATGAAATAAGAACAGAATACGGCAAATCCGTTGACACTTTATTTCGGGAGGTATTTAAATGTTAGGAAAACTGATCAAATACGACCTGAAGGTTTCCTCAAAACTGTTTATTTTACTGCACGCCGCTTATTTATTTGTGTGTATCATATCCCGTATTCTTTATATGAATAAACTAGACTTCAAAGGGCCCGAAGAACCCGTTATCATTTCCCTTGCGCTTTTTATCTCTGTGCTTTCAATTTTAATGACAGCTCTTATGATTTTTACTGAATTACATATCGCATTCCGTTTTTACCGCTCTATGTTCAGCCGGGAAGGATATCTGTCCTGGACTCTCCCCGTCTCCGGAACGCAGCATCTATGGGCAAAGATCATCTCCGGCTACATACTTGCCGCGGCAGACATCATACTTATAGCAGTCGGAATACTGATCCTCATAACAGGAAGAAACATTACCTCTGCGTACAGCCTGATTGCTGACGAGATGACGAACGAATTAGGAATGCCCCTGGAACGATTTGCATTACTGCTTTTTACCTTCTGTGTTGTCAGCTGCATCAGTACAGTTATCATGATCTATTTCTGCATCGTGATCGGACAGCTGTTCCCAGGCCACAGAGTGCTCTGTGCGATTGCAGCCTATTTCATCTTGTCAACAGCGCTGCAGGTCTTCACACTTTTGATCATGCTGGCGTTCGGAATTTTCCCAGGACATAACTTCTTCATGGCCAAAGGGCAGACCATGACAGAGTATATGACAAATATCTTTTATGTAAGCGCAGTCCTGACGATCATTATAACAATCGTGCAGTATGTCATAACGCATTACATTATGAACAAAAAGATCAACCTCTTATAAGGCAGCATTCGTACAAATCACCGCATCAAAAAAGGAGCTGACAAAACAGCTCCTTTTTGATATACAAAAGCGTCTGAGCGGAGTCGAACCGCCGCACATGCCTCCGGAGGGCATTGCTCTATCCACTGAGCTACAGACGCATTCCAACTGCGAAAGGGGAACCCGGTGTTCCCCTTTACAGCCTTAATTATCCTAGCATAATTTACTCCAAATGTAAAGTCCTTAATTTATCTTTCATTTTCCCGACAATCCTTTTTATATCTCACACGCATCGCCACGCTCAACACAGCTGCAGTTCCTGCTCCTGCAACAGCGGCTATCGGCAGCACACTTCCTTCATCGCCCGTCTGAGGCGTTTCCTTTGGTGTATCCATTTCTTTTTTCTCCCCGGTCTGCTGCTCTGCGTCTTTCACATATAATTGCTGCATCAGGTCTTCCAGATCCGCGTGGCGGCTGATCTCAACATCCTCCTGATATAAATACTCAAATACCACGATCGTCCGCCCCGCAAACGCTGCCGCATCAAAAACAAACTCCATGTCGACATCCATCTGAGAGTCAGTTGCCGTAAATCTGTACTCGCTCATCAGGACAGCTCCGGATGGAGAGTCATTTTCACGCAGAGGTTTTCCGGTCTCCCGGTCCACCAGTACGCCCCGCAGCATATACTCTGTTCCCGACTGCAGGTTCTCCATGCTGACAGTGTCAGTCGCTCTGCTCTCTTTTGGAAGCAGTTCCTGTCCGCCTGTTTCTGCATTAACTGCTTTCGTACACGTTATTTTTGTTTTTTCATTCTCCACCGTCATAAATCCTGTCTCTTCTCCATCTATCCTTCCATCATCGGTCACTGTAAATTCGTAGATTGTTTCATTGAGCATATATCCCGGAACCGTCTCGATCTCCTGAATGCAGTAGGTTCCCGGCATGATTTCTTCAATCATCAAGGTTCCGTCCTCGCCGGTTGTCACTATTTCTTTTTCAGATTCCTCACTCCCGGCCTTTTCCCAAAACTCAAATTTGACGCCCTGCAGATGTTCCTCACTTCCGGCTTCTTTCTTCGTGAGAACAAATCTCGTCGGCACATTCTGAGCATCAACAGTCTCCGTAACAACAGACGTATTCTGATCTTCGTATAAAAGCTCCACATCCCATGTCTGGTCAGAACGGACATATCCTTCCGGCTGTTTGATTTCTGTTACATTATAGCTGCCCAAAAACAGTTCCTTCGAATATGCTTTTCCTTCATCATTTGTAATAACTGTATCAACAACAGTTCCCTTTTCAGCACGAACCGTACCATCCGGGGTAATAATATCATCTGCCGCCGTGATCGCAAACTCCGCTCCGGCAAGGAAAGTTCCTGATTCACTATCCGTCTTGGTAATCACCACTTTCCCTCTTGCCGGCATATCAGCTATTGTCACATTACCATAAACAACACGGGTATTCTGATCTTTATAATCTAATTCCACTTCCCGCGGTTCTGGATTCAGCAGGTATCCTGTCGGAGCACATTTTTCTTTTACGATGTATTTGCCCATATGCAGTTCTCCGCTTACACCTCTGCCATTCTCTCCTGAAACAACTGTATCAACAACAGTTCCCTGCTTAGCTTTAATCGCGCCGCCCGGCGTAACGATGTCTTCAGCTGCAACAATCTCAAATTCTGCTTTTTCCGGAATAATTTTCCCCGTGTCCGCATCTGTTTTTACAATTCTGATCTTTCCTTTCGCCACTTCGTTTTCTACCCTGATATCTGCATAGACAATTTCCGTATTCTGATCTTTATACTTCAATTCTGTCTCAAAGTCTTTCGCGTTCAACAGATATCCTTCCGGTGCATCTGTTTCTTTTACCGCATACCGTCCAAGATAAAGCGCCTTGCTCATGGCCTTTCCATCCTGGCCTGTTGTAACAGTATCGACTAATTCTCCTTTCGACACGCGGACAGTTCCGTCCGGAGTCACGATATCCTCTGCCGCAACAATAGCAAACACCGCTCCCGGAACCGCATTTCCGCCTTCGTGCTCCGTCTTTGTAATACGGATCTTTCCCATGGCAGGTGCATCTTCACAGGCAACAGACACCGGCCTGTTCCAATCATATGCTTTCGTAATTTCAAACTTTATATCCTGTCCGTTGAGCAGATACCCTGCCGGCGCTTTTATCTCCCTGAAATAATAAATCCCTGCCGGCAGTTTTTCGGGAAGGCTGAATGTTCCTGTTCCGTCTGTAGAAAATGTATCATGCACTTTTTTTATCGGATAGTATGTCGTCATGGTAACAGGATTTTTATCCGAATCCAACAGCTGAAATTCCGCATTTGCCAGAGGTATTGTCTTCCCGGTAGTTTTGTCCTTCTTTACCAGCTGAACCGGAGCCACAATAAGTTTATCCTCAAGAATATAATGCAGTATCTGGTTTTCTTCCGAAATCGTGATCTCAAAACTCTCTACAGGCTCAAATCCAATAGGCGTAACCGCCTCTTTCACAACATAAGAATCGTAGACAAGACCACCCTCAATCTGCTGTGTAGAAGCATAACCGTTTTTGTCTGTAGTGATTGTAAATGTCTCGCCCGTCGTCTTTGATGTAATCTCAAAAGCCACCCCTTCAAGCGGCGTTTTCTGTTCACAGGAATCGTCTGCATCCTGGCCGAACTTAATAATATGCAGCTCGCCGCTTATAATATTTTCCGATATGACCGGAGCATTATATGTGCTGACATTTTCAGCCGTGCCTTTGGAAGTTATCTGCCTTATAAACGTTTCCTGATTAAGGAGATATCCTTCTGGCGCTTTTGTTTCCTGGATCGTGACAGTTCCGAGAGGCAGGACATTTTCCCCGTCTGAATTGCGGTAAAAATCATCTCCTGAAACTTTTGAACTATCCGTCAGATATGCCCTTCCCGCCCCGTCTGTTTTTACAACCCATGTCCTGGCAGGCGTTATTCCTTTTGCCGCCGGATCGGTGTCATATGCTCCGGCATAGTATCTGACAGTAAATTCAGCGCCGGCGAAAGATGCGTTTCCCTGCGATTCCTTTTTATCCGTCCTGGAATCCGCTTTTTCCAACAAGATGCCGACTGCGGCGCTCTGAGGCTGATCCTTGGCATTTACTACAGCTGTGTTACCGGCCGTAACATCTACGGTGTATTTTTTACTATCCAATGCATATCCCGCCGGTGCGGTCAGTTCTTTGATATAATACTTTCCTGACGTAAGTTCCTCAGCATCAGTCGTTCCATCTTCCTTTGTAGTCAGGATCGCTACCTGCGTTCTGCAATCCGGATCAGAATAAACTCCGTATTTCGCCCCTTTCAGACTATAGCAATCATTTCCTTTTGTCATACCCGTATCCATTGACGTCTTTTTCAGTTGCAGTTTTCCGGTATACTGTCTCTGTATAGAAAACACTCCCGCCAACGCCTGATAACCAATCAGATACCCTTCACTGTCGACCGCTCCCGTAGCAGGCTGAATCTGTGAAACCATATAAAGACTTCCCGTTACTTTTCCCGTTGATTTGTTCACTGATGTAATTGTGTAGGTATAATCATACTTCATCCCTGATATCGGAGCCGCTGCAGATCGCTGGGCACAGTCCGCATCCGCATTACCTTCTCCTTCCAGAATTCCGGTAAACTCGCCAAGAGTGACTCCATGTACTGTTTGGCCATTTCCTCCAATAACTGATTTCACAGTGCATACACCTGTGAATTTATCCCCTTTCTCCGGAAATTTTTCATTCGCCCCGGACGTCTGCAGTGAAGCTCTGGCCATACGCATTTGTCCACCGCCAAATGTGATATCTACCACTTTATCAATTTCCGTCACGGTAATCTCTCTGATATAAGTTCCCGTGCTTTCTGCAGTCCGGGGCTCCAGCTCAATGCCGTCCACTGTAGATACGGCAACAGAAACCATTCTACCTTCTTTTTGTTCCGCGGTCATTTTCACATAATTTCCCGCAGGCAGAGTCAGTGTTTTCTCTCCTTCCTCAAAAACAATC
>DWXI01000144.1 GCA_019119265.1 Candidatus Mediterraneibacter intestinigallinarum
TTTTTTCATGCTGCACTTTCCCTCGTTTCTTTATTATTCATTAACTGACATGGATGATCAGTTTACCAATGAAGGCTATTATAAATATAAAATATGACTAATTTGTGATTTTTTTTGTAAAAATACATGATATACTATAGCTATCGTCTGCGTCTTATGATAAAGTATCAGATTATTCAGACGAGAAGAACAAACCAATCTTTAGAAGGAAGACCAGGGAGCGTTATTATGACAATGGACAGCAGATATTCAGACGGAGCACAGTTTTTAAAAGACGTGACCGTTAAAATACAGAACCGGCTTGATGAGATCGATCATGACCTGAGTGAAGGAAAAAAAGAGATCGAAAATATGCATGAATACTACTGGGAGAACTATACAGAGATGGATCAGTATGGCTATGAAGAATATGACAACCGACAGGCTCTTCTTCAGCAGACGAATGCAAATGCGGAAAAATTAAAACTCAAGCACAGGTTTGAGAGAATGAAGGACGCGCCGTTTTTCGGACGGGTTGATTTTATATTTGAAGGTGAAGATGATCCGGAACTGTTTTACATCGGCATCGGAAATTTTGCAGAGCAGACAGGCATGACTCCGTTGATCTACGACTGGAGAGCGCCGGTGAGCGGTCTTTTCTATGATTATGACAAAGGCCCGGCATCCTATGAAGCTCCGGCGGGGATCATTACAGGTGAGATCAGTTCAAAATGGCAGTATAAGATCCGCGGCGGTAAAATGATCTATGGATTTGAGAGCGATACGAAGATCGATGATGAGATACTGAAACAGGAACTGGGAAATAACGGCGATGTAAAGCTGAAAAATATTGTACGTACGATACAGAAAGAGCAGAATGCGATCATCCGTAATACAGAGGATAAGATACTGGTGATCCAGGGAGGCGCCGGAAGCGGCAAGACCTCCATTGCGCTGCACCGGATCGCATATCTTCTGTATCATGACAGGAAGAACCTGAAATCATCCAATGTGCTGATCCTATCGCCGAACAGTGTGTTTGCGGATTATATATCACATATCCTTCCCGAACTGGGAGAAGAGAATATTCAGGAGATGAGCTTTGATCTGTTCGCATACAGGGAATTAAAAGATATGGCGGCAGACTGTGAGGATAAATATGACCATCTGGAACGAATTATGAAATTCCCGAGCACTCAGGAAAAAGAGCGTTTCCGCATGAAACAGTCGGAAGAGTTTGTAGGACTGATCGAGGGATTTCTGGCGACACTTGAGGACAGGCTGATCGACTTTAAAGAGATCAGTTTCCGGGGTATGAAAATGTCGGAAGAAGAACTGATCCGGATGTTCTACTTTAAATTTCAGGACACTCCGCTGCTCTCAAGAATGAATGCGGTTATGGATTATTTTATAGATGCTTATGAAACTCTGAAAGGCAGCAACATTTCCGACGATGACAGAGAACTGCTGAACAGTAAATTTGACAGCATGTATGTGACAAAAGATATCTATACCATTTATAACTGGATGCTTGAAGACTACGGATATGATCAGCTCCCTGATGTGCCATATGAGAGAAGAAAGATCCAGTATGAGGATGTATTCCCAGTCCTTTATCTGAAATACAGGCTTCTCGGCAAAAGCTCACAGAAGGAAATTAAGCATCTGGTGATCGATGAGATGCAGGACTACTCATATATGCAGTATGTTATTCTGGAAAATCTGTTCCAGTGCAGAATGACGATACTCGGGGATTACGCACAGACACTGGATACAAAACAGCAGGACGTGCTGAAATTCCTGCCGAAGATCTTCGGAAAGGACATACGGAAAGTTATCCTCAACAAAAGTTACCGCAATACTTATGAAATCGCGCAGTACGCAGCGCAGATAAGCGGTATTACCGGGCTCGAGCTTCTGGAGCGCCACGGCAGGCCGGTAGATGTTCGCAGATTTGCCACAGAAGACGAGATGCTCGATGCGATTGCCTCAAATGTGAATCTTGGAACAGACGGATATGAGACTGGCGCTGTCATCACGATGACAGAGGAGGAGGCCTATGACATCTACCGGCTTCTGATAAAACGTGGTGTGGATGCGGCGTATGTGGACCGTGACAGTTCCGCATTTAAGCGAGGGCTGACTGTAACGACATTTTATCTGGCGAAAGGACTGGAATTCGATCAGGTATTTACGATACGAGGAACAAAGGAAAATCCGCTAGCAGAACAGGCGGAGTATATCAGTGCAACCAGAGCACTTCAGGAACTGTATGTGTACGGGGCGGAGTAAGACCGTGAATGCCTGAATATAATTGAGAAAGGCCGGGGCAGGTATAAACTGCTTTCTGTGGGAAATGTTATAGATAAAAAGACACAGGAGGCAGGAAATGGAATCCATATGGACAAAAACATATGACAGAAAGAAGAATTCCCCGCTTGAGAGTGACATTGATGCGGAGGCAGCCGTGATCGGAGGCGGTATGGCAGGCATACTGACCGCATGGCGTCTGCAAAAGGCAGGAATCTGCACTGTTGTCCTTGAGGCTGATCAGATCGGCGGAGGCCAGACAAAGAATACCACGGCAAAGATTACCTCTCAGCACGGTCTTTTCTGTCACACATTTATTGAAAAAAAGGGAAAAGAAACGGCAGAGAAATACCTGCAGGCCAATCAGCAGGCTGTAGATGAGTATAAAAGGATTATCTGTGAGGAGAATATAGACTGTGATCTGACGGAGGCGGACGCTTATGTTTACTCTTCTGACGGTGAGAGACTAAGGCAGGAGACAGAAGCAGCACAGAGGCTTGGCATGAATGCATTTTTCGAGTCCCAGATCGAAATTCCGGTCACCTGCGCAGGTGCAGTCAGATTTCCGGATCAGGCACATTTCCATCCGCTGAAATTTATAGGGGCACTGGCGGATCATCTGACAGTATATGAAGACACTCCGGTCACAGAAGTAGACGGTAATCAGATAAAGACGCCCTGCGGAAGTGTGAGAGCTGAAAAAATTGTTTTCACCACGCATTTTCCATTTATAAATTTCCCCGGGATGTATTTTGCCAGAATGCATCAGGAACGATCCTGTGTCGCTGCTCTGGAGGGCGCGGGAACAATAAAAGGCATGTATATAGGCGATGGGGAAGATTCATTGTCATTCCGTCAGTACGACAAGTATATTCTGCTCGGCGGACAGGCATATCGTACCGGCGAGAATCGGAACGGAGGCAGGTATGACAGATTAAAAGCAACCGGGGAAACGATATATCCAGGAAGCAATACAGTAGCCTGTTGGTCAGCTCAGGACTGCATCACGGCAGATGATATACCGTTTATCGGCAGGTACGCTTCTGACCGCCCGGACTGGTTTGTGGCGACAGGGTTTAAGAAGTGGGGGATGAGTTCCGCAATGGTATCGTCAAAGCTGCTTACGGATATGATCTGCGGGAAAGAAAATCCATATGCAGAAATATTTGCTCCGTCGCGTTTTTCTGCCGGTGAGCTTCCTCAGATCATGCAGGACAGTGGAAAGGCTGTAAAAGGTCTGGAAAAGCGATTCTTCTATATCCCGGATGAAACGGTCAATGTACTTGAAAGAGGGCATGGAGCGGTCGTGGAGACTCCTCAGGGAAAGGCCGGGGTATATAAGACGGATGAAGGGGAAATCTTTCAGGTAGATATTGTCTGCCCGCATATGGGATGCGAGCTGACATGGAATCCGGATGAACGTTCCTGGGATTGCCCGTGTCACGGTTCCAGATTTGACTATGAAGGAAATCTTCTGGACGGGCCGGCACAGGAGGGAATACAGCATGAGTGATTATTTTTACGGGTGGTATTTCCGGTGTCAGGGAAGAGACGGGAGCATTGCTGTGATTCCCGCAGTACATTTGTCTGCGGAGAAACGTACCTGTTCCATTCAGGTGATCACCCAAAAAGGGAGTCTGTACAGAGAATTCCCGGTCAGCCGGTTTAGGGTCAACAGAGAAAAGGGAATCATGAAGATCGGAGAGAATCTGTTTTCGAAAAAAGGGATATATCTGAGATTCACGACATCTGACTCAGAGGAAATAAGCGGTATCCTTCGTTTTGGAAGATTCGCAGAACCGAAGTATGACATCATGGGGCCGTTCTCATATATTCCCGGAATGGAATGCAGACATGCAGTATACAGTATGAAACATACTGTGAACGGCGAGGTCAAAGTAAATGATCAGATATTCCGGTTTGAAAATGATATGGGGTATATGGAGGGAGACAGCGGAACCTCCTTTCCTGACAGATATATATGGACACAGCATTTTATTCCGGAAGGATCAGTCATGCTTGCGGCGGCATCGATCCCGTTGTCGGGAATCCGTTTTACAGGAACTGTCGGATTCCTTTTCTACAAAAACAGAGAATATCGTTTCGCCACATATCTGGGCGCATCGGTCAGGAAAATGGACGAGCGGGAGCTGGTGATCCGGCAGGGCCGTTACAGACTTCATGTGCGCTTTCATAAGAATGGGGGAAGTCTCTTGAATGCGCCGGAGAGCGGGCAGATGACGCGCAGGGTGCGGGAAGATATCGCCTGCCGAGCGGAGTACACGCTGATGCACGGGAATCGCGTGCTGCTGCATACAGTGACGGACAGTGCCGCGGCGGAGTATGACACAAAAGAGGAGAAAAATGAAAATAACAGTTATCACAGTAGGAAAGATAAAAGAAAAATATTTAAGAGATGCCATCGCAGAGTACACCAAGCGACTGAGTCGTTACTGCAGACTGGAGATCGTTGAGGTGGCGGACGAGAAGACTCCGGATCAGGCGAGTGAAACAGTAGAGGATAATATCCGTGCAAAAGAAGGCGAACGTCTGATGAAGTATATCAGGGATGATATGTATGTGATCACACTGGAAATCGGCGGAAAGATGCTCTCATCAGAAGAATTTGCAGAGAAGATAGAGACACTGGGCGTACAGGGGAAAAGCAGTATCGCCTTTGTGATCGGCGGCTCGATCGGTCTGGGGAGAGAGGTGCTAAAAAGGTCGGATTATGCGCTCAGTTTCTCGAAGATGACATTTCCACATCAGTTGATGAGGGTGATACTGCTGGAACAGGTGTATCGGGCGTATCGGATCATGAATGGAGAACCATATCATAAATAAATGCGGTTTTTTCGCACTTGGGTGTGATATGGTGTGAAGTAATAAATCATAGGAAGTACTTGGAAAGGGAGTGGACCAATAGTGTTTCACACTTTTTTCGTAGGATTGAGAAATGAAATGACAGGGAAATAAACGAATGGTATAATGAAGAAAAATTGGTCGGATGATCGGAATTGGTATGGGAGATGAGCTTGTGAAAAAATTAAGTGAAGACACTGAAAAAATAATGTCGGAACGATTTGGAAAAGATACCATTATTGCATTGGCAACAGTAGAAAATGAGGTGCCTTTTGTACGTTATGTAAATGCTTATTATGAGAATGGTGCATTTTATATTATTACACATGCACT
>DWXI01000145.1 GCA_019119265.1 Candidatus Mediterraneibacter intestinigallinarum
CAGGATATGGAGTTTACTGTAGAGCACGGTAAACTGTACATGCTTCAGACACGTAACGGTAAGAGAACAGCTCAGGCTGCTCTGAAGATCGCATGCGACCTTGTTGACGAGGGCATGAGAACAGAGGAAGAAGCTGTAGCTATGATCGACCCGCGTAACCTTGATACACTGCTTCATCCGCAGTTCGATTCTGCTGCACTGAAAGCTGCTACACCGATGGGCAAAGGTCTCGGCGCTTCACCGGGAGCTGCATGTGGTAAAGTTGTCTTCACAGCAGACGACGCTGTAGAGTGGGCAGAGAGAGGCGAGAAAGTTATCCTTGTTCGTCTTGAAACATCACCGGAAGATATCACGGGTATGAAATCTGCACAGGGTATTCTGACAGTTCGTGGTGGTATGACATCTCATGCAGCCGTTGTTGCACGTGGTATGGGTGAGTGTTGCGTATCCGGCTGCGGCGACATTGTTATGGACGAGGCTAATAAGAAATTTACACTTGGCGGAAAAGAGTTCCACGAGGGCGATTCAATCTCTATCGATGGTACAACAGGTAACATCTACGACGGAATCATCCCGACAGTAGACGCTACGATCGCTGGTGAGTTTGGACGTATCATGGACTGGGCTGACAAGTACAGAACAATGAAAGTCCGCACAAACGCAGATACACCGGAAGATGCTAAGAAAGCTGTTGAGCTTGGCGCTGAGGGTATCGGACTCTGCCGTACAGAGCATATGTTCTTCGGCGAGGGCAGAATCGATGCTTTCCGTGAGATGATCTGTGCTGAGACAGAGGAAGAGAGAGAGACAGCTCTTGAGAAAGTCCTTCCGTATCAGCAGGGAGACTTCGAGGCTCTGTATGAGGCTCTCGAGGGTAACCCGGTAACGATCCGTTTCCTTGATCCGCCGCTTCACGAGTTCGTACCGACAGAGGAAGAGGACATCAAGAAACTGGCTGACGCTCAGGGCAAGACAGTTGAGCAGATCAAAGCGATCATCGACAGCCTGCATGAGTTCAACCCGATGATGGGTCATCGTGGATGCCGTCTGGCAGTAACATATCCGGAGATCGCCAAGATGCAGACAAGGGCTGTTATCCGTGCGGCTATCAATGTGAAGAAGGCTCATCCGGACTGGAACATTGTTCCGGAGATCATGATCCCGCTCGTAGGCGACGTGAAAGAGCTTAAATATGTTAAGAAGTTTGTTGTTGAGACAGCTGACGCTGAGATCGCAGCAGCAGGCAGCGACCTGAAGTATGAGGTTGGTACAATGATCGAGATTCCGAGAGCTGCTCTTACAGCTGACGAGATCGCAAAAGAAGCTGACTTCTTCTGCTTCGGTACAAACGACCTTACACAGATGACATACGGATTCTCCCGTGATGACGCTGGTAAGTTCCTTAACGCTTACTATGACGCTAAGATCTTTGAGAACGATCCATTCGCAAAACTGGATCAGACAGGCGTTGGCAAGCTGATGAAGATGGCCATCGAGTTAGGAAAACCGGTTAATCCGAACCTGCACGTTGGTATCTGCGGCGAGCACGGCGGAGATCCGAGCTCTGTAGAATTCTGCAACAGCATCGGACTTGACTATGTATCCTGCTCACCGTTCCGTGTACCGGTTGCAAGACTGGCGGCAGCACAGGCAGCGATTGCAAGCAAGTAAGGCAGGTAATTTTCACATATTGAGTTCGTTCAATATGATATACTTTTCATTTGAGTAAGATTTAAAGATGGCAGCGCTCTGTTTTAGTAAACAGAGCGCTGTATTTCGTTTCGATGCTATGAGAGATATCGGACCAGGAGCAGATACAGATGAGTTCTTTTAAAACACAAGAGATATACAGTCGTCAGAATGAACAGATAAAATACCGACTTGCTGACGCGATGAAACAGTGTATGACAAAGCTTCCGCTTGAAAAGATTACAGTGAAAGAGATAGTGGAGGAATGTGGCACGACCCGACAGACATTTTACCGGAATTTTAAGGATAAATACGATCTGATCAATTGGTATTTTGACAAGATTCTTCTGGAGTCTTTTGAGCATATGGGAGAGGGTAGGACGGTCTATGAGGGGCTGGTAAATAAATTTCATTATATTCAGGATGAGAGACTGTTCTTTCGAGCGGCGTTCAAAAACGACGCACAGAATAGTCTGCGCGAGCATGATTTTCATCTGATCCTACAGTTCTATACCGGTCAGATTGAAGAGAAGACAGGAAAAAAGATTACATAGTCCATGCGCTTCCTCCTGGAAATGTATTGTCAGGGATCGATCTATATGACAGTTCGGTGGGTTCTTGGAAAGATTAAAGCAACTCCGGAGCAGATGGCAGAATCGTTGGTAGATGCCATGCCGGCTGGTTTGGCAGAATTATTTCGAAGGCTGGAGCTGATGTAGCAATTATGGCGCTTTCGGCATCGTCTGTAAGATCAAGCAGCGTTGATTTTATTAAGAGATGTTACAGATTGACTTTTTTGTAACTTTCCATTTCCCGAACGGATTGTTAAAATGTAGACATAAGGAACCGGAAAGATCCGGTAAAGAAAGGGAGAATGATAACAATGGCAAACAGAATTATGCTCAACGAGACATCCTATCACGGAGCAGGCGCAATCCGAGAGATCGCCAATGAGGCAAAGGCAAGAGCGTACAGAAAAGCGTTTGTATGCTCTGATCCTGATCTGATTAAATTTGGAGTGACAAAGAAAGTAACAGATGTACTTAGCAATGAAAAACTTGATTATGTAATTTATTCTGATATCAAAGCAAATCCGACAATCGAGAATGTACAGCATGGAGTTCAGGCTTTTAAAGATGCGGGGGCAGATTATATTGTAGCGATTGGGGGAGGTTCCTCTATGGATACGGCAAAGGCAATCGGGATTATCATTGCAAATCCGGAATTTGAGGATGTAAGAAGCCTTGAAGGAACGGCGCCGACAAAGAAACCGTGTGTTCCGATCATAGCGGTGCCGACAACAGCAGGTACGGCGGCTGAAGTTACGATCAATTATGTCATTACAGATGTGGAGAAAAAAAGAAAATTTGTATGTGTTGACCCTCACGACATGCCGGTTATTGCTGTAGTTGATCCGGATATGATGTCCTCTATGCCGAAAGGTCTTACAGCGTCTACAGGAATGGATGCCCTGACACATGCGATCGAGGGATATACGACGAAAGCGGCATGGGAGATGACAGACATGTTCCATCTCAAAGCAATCGAGATCATCAGCAGGTCTTTGAGAAGCGCGGTAGCCAATGAAAAAGAGGGGCGTGACGGTATGGCTCTCGGACAGTACATTGCCGGTATGGGATTCTCAAATGTAGGTCTTGGAATCGCTCATTCTATGGCTCATACACTGGGTGCTGTATATGACACACCGCACGGAGTAGCCTGCGCGATGATGCTTCCGATTGTTATGGAATACAATGCGGACTGCACAGGAGAAAAATACCGTGAGATCGCAAGAGCGATGGGTGTAAAAGGCGTAGATGAAATGTCCGAGGAAGAGTACAGGAAAGCGGCAATTGACGCAGTGCGCCAGCTTTCTGTTGACGTGGGAATACCGACAAAGCTGGAGGCGATTAAAGAAGACGATCTGCAGTTCCTTGCAGAATCTGCATATGCGGATGCCTGTGCGCCGGGTAATCCGAAAGATGCGAGCATAGATGATCTGAAAGAGCTGTTCCGTAAAATAATGTAGAATACGGCGCAGTGTACTGGTATCGGGAAAATTCACAGAGTAAACAGAAAAAAGCGGAGCTGCTTTTATAAGTTCCGCCTTTTTTTGTGTGCAGATTATCTGATGATTGACATGGCGAATACAAATGATGATAATAATATCTGTGGGAAAACTTATTCCCTGCTGATATCTCTGAATAATACGCCAAACAGTAAGGAGAAATATATGCGGAAGGATTTTGTTGAAAAAATATATGCCGGGTGGCTTGCTAAAATCGTGGGTATCCGTTTGGGAGCACCTGTGGAAGGATGGACTTACAAAAAAATAAAAAATATATATGGAGAGCTGACGGATTATCCGGTGGATTATCATGAGTTTGCGGCTGATGACGACAGCAACGGCCCTCTGTTTTTTGTGCATGCTCTGGAGGACAAAGAGAAGGGGAAAGCTCTGGAGGCACAGGATGTGGCCGATGCACTTCTGAATTACGCGCCTTTTGAACATGGATTTTTCTGGTGGGGCGGATATGGCGTGGCTACAGAGCATACGGCATATCTGAACCTGCGCAATGGGATACCGGCGCCGAGAAGCGGAAGTATCCTGCAGAACGGAAGAATGATGGCAGAGCAGATCGGCGGCCAGATATTCATTGATACATGGGGGCTTACAGCTCCCGGAAATCCTGATCTTGCGGCAGAAAACGCTGCAAAGGCAGCTAGTGTGACCCATGACGGAAATGGTATTTATGGCGGGATCTTTGTGGCTGTATGCATCAGCTATGCGTTTGTGGAACAGGATATAAGAAGAATCATTGAGAAAGGTTTGTCCTATATTCCTGAGGATTGCGAATATGCAAGGGTTGTGAGGGCTGTTACAGAGTACTATGAGCTGCACAGGGCGGAAGGATGGAGGACCTGTTTCCAATATGTTCACGACAATTTCGGTTATGACAGATATCCTGGAAACTGCCATATTATACCAAACGCGGCAGTTATGATTCTTGCGCTTTTATATGGAGAAGGAGACTTTTCAGACACGCTGAACATCTGTAATATGTGCGGATGGGATACAGACTGTAATGTGGGAAATGTTGCGACCATTATGGGAGTAAGAAACGGGCTGGATGGAATCGGATATGAGAAATGGAGAGCGCCGATCAATGATTTCCTTGCATGTTCAAGTGTTATCGGCTCGCTCAATATTACGGATATTCCTACAGGTGCATTGTATTTTGCAAGGCTGGCGTGCATGCAGACGGGAGAAGAACTTCCGGGGATATGGAAAGAAATTTCAGAGAAAAGACCGGACAGCTGTCATTTTGAGTTCCCAGGTTCTACACACGCAATGAGAATCCGGGTGGAAAGTCTGGACCGGCGTGAAGTGAAGCAGAGAAAATACCGCCTTCAAAATACGGATGAAACGGCATGTACAGGAGAGCGGAGCCTGAAATTCTCTGCAGGCCCGGTCAACCCGGGAGAAAATATATATGTTTATAAGAAGACGTACTATACGCCGGAAGATTTCTATGACAGCAGATACGATCCGTCCTTTTCGCCTGCTGTTTATCCCGGGCAGACGATCAGGGGCAGCGTATTTATTCCGGATTACGGAAATGAAGCTCTGGTTAGTCTGTATGCAAGGGAAAAGCATACGGGAGAGATATATCAAAGCAATGGGGTAAATGTGGAAAAGGGCAGATGGGAAACTCTGGACTATCAGATTCCATTTTTAAAAGGCGGGCTGATTGACGAGATTGGTTTCTGCTTTCATGTAAAGGGAAGTCATCATCCGGCAATCGAGTTTGTCGGTATGATTGACGATTTCTATGTGGACGGAGCGGCGGCCTATTCGGTGGAGCTTGAACAGGAGAATGAAGAGACGTGGACGGTGCTTCATCGGGAAATCAGCCAGTTTACAAGGCTGAAAGGCATTAGTTTTCTGGAAAACGGACAGCTGCATCTGTCGTGTGCGGATTTCGGGGAAGTCTATACGGGCGGATCTGGCTGGAAAGACTATATAGCCCGTTTTCTGATTACGCCGTTGTCCGGGGAGTACCATCTGGTAAACATACGAGTTCAGGGCGCCATACGTTCCTACGCGGCAGGTTTTCTTCCGGGGCGGAGAGTGGGAATCCTTAAGAACCAAAATGGATACACGGTATTGAAAGAGATTGACTTCCCATGGAAGGCTGGAAAAGAGTATGAAATAACAGTGAAGGCAGAGGGAAAACGCATTTGTGCAGATATTGGCGGGCAGATACAGATATGCGTGGAAGATGATGAAAAGCCTTACCTTACGGGATGCATCGGTCTTTCTGTGCAGAGAGGAAGTCATCTGGCCTGCAGGGAAATTGAAGTCTCTCCGGTATCGGACCGGTAACGAAAAACAGGGGGAATGTAATAGTGCACAAAAACAAATATGAAAAACTGTACATTGTAACGAAAATGAATAAAGGGTATTGCAGTTTCTGTGAGTAGTGTTTATAATGACAACGTAGGACAAAGGAGCGGCTTTATGAGAAATGTCAAGATGGCAGACGTGGCCAAGGCATGCGGGGTGTCGATCAAATCTGTCTCCAGGGTGCTGAATAATAATCCAAATGTCAGTCCGGAGATGAGAGAAAAAGTGATGAATACCATTAAGGAACAGGGGTATCAGGTAAACATGCTGGCCCGGGGCCTGAAAGGGAACCGTACGAATATTATTGTGGTGTTTGCAGAGAGGCATCATGAAGAACATCTGAGTATATGGCATGAGATGATGCTGAAACATTTATTTTCATATGCGAAAAAACGTTCTATGAAGATTGTCCTTTCTCCCTCAAACAGTAACCGGTTTGCGGAAGACGAGACGGACGGGTTTTACCTGATCGCCAGCGGGATCGCGGATGGAGCTATTCTGCTGGAGAATATTCTTCAGGATGCGAGAGTTGATTACTTTGAAGAGCACAATGTGCCTTATGTGGTATTTGGAGAGCCCGAGAACCCGGACATACCGTCGGTCAGCCTCGACAACTTTGATGTAGGCTATAAAGGCGGATGTTACCTGGCGGATAAAGGATTTGAGAAGATTGCTCTCTTTATCGGCGAAGAGAAATTCCTGTCTACGAAACATCGTATTCAGGGATTTCAAGCAGCAATGAGAGAGCGAGAAGGAAATTATCAGATATTCGCTGGCGT
>DWXI01000146.1 GCA_019119265.1 Candidatus Mediterraneibacter intestinigallinarum
ACGAGGGATTATAAGATCGTAAAGAATTCGGTCATCCTCCTGGAGCAGATAAGGACCATTGACAAGCAGCGGCTCAAAGAGTACGTCTGCCACATTGACGGAGGAATGATGAGGAAGGTTGATCAGGCGATCAGGATCAGCCTGGAGCTCCCTACATAAGACGGTTCAAACAGACTTCTTTACAGATTCCGAAAAGAATGATAAAATTGAAAAGCATAATGTGCGCAGAAATGCGGATTAGTTAAGATATACCAGGAAGAAAAGAGGAGAATCTATGTCAGGACATTCAAAATTTGCCAATATCAAGCACAAGAAAGAAAAGAACGATGCAGCCAAGGGAAAAATCTTTACAAAGATCGGCCGCGAGCTGGCGGTAGCAGTTAAAGAAGGCGGCGGACCGGATCCGGCAAATAACAGCAGGCTGCGTGATGTGATCGCTAAGGCAAAGTCAAATAATATGCCCAACGACACGATTGAGAGAAATATCAAGAAAGCTGCGGGAGAAGGCTCCGGCGATAATTATGAGCACATTACATATGAAGGATACGGACCGAACGGAACAGCAATCATTGTTAAGACGCTGACAGATAATAAGAACAGGACTGCTTCCAACGTGCGAAATGCATTTACAAAGGGAAACGGAAATGTTGGAACACCGGGCTGCGTTTCTTTTATGTTTGACGAAAAGGGCCAGATTTTCGTTGCGAAAGAAGACTGCGATATGGATGCGGATGAGCTTATGATGCTCGCCCTTGACGCAGGTGCAGAAGATTTTGCTGAAGATGAGGAGAGCTATGAGATACTTACTGATCCGGATTCATTCAGCGATGTGCGTCTGAAGCTTGAAGAAGAAGGTATCACGATGGCGCAGGCGGAAGTTACTATGATTCCTCAGACGTATGTGGAACTTACTTCCGAAGAAGATATTAAGAATATCCAGAAAACACTGGATCTTCTGGAAGAGGATGACGACGTTCAGGACGTATACCATAACTGGAATGAATAGAGGGATGGATATGGAAACAGACAAGGTACTGCAGGAATTGACTGATCTTTATAAGGTGACACTGGATTACGAATTCCATAAGTCAAGCTACGAAAAGCATATGGAAAGACTTAAGGAAAAATATGCGGATCTGATGACTGAGACTGCAGAATTGTGCGACAGAGCAGATAACGGAATGGATCTGATCGCAGGCTGTATCCCGGAATATGTCTGCCGCGAGCTGGAGAAGATCGGTTCGAAGAGAAAAAGAGATATGAAAGCTCTTGACTTTAAGCTGAATATGGTGTCTTTCTACGTTCCGCTGATTGGGGAAATTCCATCTCTGCAGGCGAAAGACCTGACAAAACAGATGGTTGCCGTCTGGAATGAAAAGCTGCCTGAGTACAAGATCGGCCATTCCACATATGAGGGTATCAAAGGCGGATTTAAGAAAGGGATTTTCTGCTATATTACGACGGCTGTGTGCAGGAGTATGGATAAACCGGACGATTGCTATGAACTGAATACATTGAGGGCATACCGCGATGGTTATCTTGCAGGATCAGAAGGCGGACATGAAATCGTGGAGGAATATTATAATATTGCTCCTACAATCGTTAAAAGGATTGACCGCCAGGAAAATGCAGATGAGATATACCGGTCAATATGGGAGAAATATCTGAGCCCGTGTCTCAGCCTGATAGAGGAGAATAAAAACGAAGAATGCAAAGATCTGTATATCAGTATGGTGCGCAGGCTTGAGAAAGAATACTTATATTCATAAATACAGGAGGAAACAGTCAGATGAGTGATTACAGAATTGAGACAAAATGCATACAGTCCGGTTATGAACCGGGCAATGGAGAACCGCGTATACTTCCTATTTATCAGAGTACTACGTTCCGGTATACATCCAGCGAACAGATGGGGCGTTTGTTCGATCTTGAAGAATCCGGATATTTTTATACAAGACTCCAGAATCCGACCAACGATGCCGTTGCTGCGAAAATCTGTGATCTGGAAGGCGGAGTGGCAGCCATGCTGACTTCTTCCGGACAGGCGGCGAATTTTTATGCGATCATGAATATCGCGCAGGCGGGCGATCATATTGTATGTGCGTCAGCCCTTTATGGAGGTACGTATAATCTTTATGCGCATACGATCAGAAAGATGGGGGTGGAGGCTACTTTTGTAGATCCGGACTGTACGGAAGAGGAGCTGGAAGCCGCATTCCAGGATAATACAAAGGCTGTATTCGGAGAATCGATTGCCAATCCGGCGCTTGTTGTACTTGATTTTGAAAAATTTGCAAAAGCAGCTCATGCTCATGGAGTTCCTTTTATTGTGGATAATACTTTTGCAACTCCGATCAATTGCCGTCCGTTTGAGTGGGGAGCGGATATCGTGACACATTCAACGACAAAATACATGGACGGACATGCGGCTTGCGTAGGCGGAGCTATTGTGGACAGCGGCAATTTTGACTGGGAGGCCAATGCAGAGAAATTCCCAGGCCTCACTACTCCGGATGAGACGTATCACGGTATTGTATATACACAAAAATTCGGAAAAGGCGCTTATATCACAAAGGCGACGGCACAGCTTATGAGGGATCTCGGCTCTATCCAGTCTCCGCAGAACGCTTTTCTGTTAAATATCGGACTTGAGACACTGCATCTGAGGATGCCGAGACACTGCGAAAACGCCCTGAAAGTTGCCGAGTATCTGAAGAATCACGAGAAAGTCGCATGGGTGAGCTATCCGTCTCTGCCGGGAGATAAATACTATAATCTGGCACAGAAATACATGCCGAACGGAACATGCGGCGTGCTGACATTCGGGCTGAAAGGCGGAAGGGAAGCGGCAGTAGAGATGATGGATAAACTGAAGATGGTTGCTATCGTGACACATGTGGCCGATGCGAGAAGCTGTGTGCTCCATCCTGCAAGCCATACGCACCGTCAGATGAATGAGCAGGAGCTCCTTGAAGCAGGAGTACAGCCGGATCTGATTCGCTTCAGCGTGGGAATCGAAAATGTAGAAGATATCATAGCCGATGTAGAGCAGGCTTTGCAATGATCATAAATGGTATGGATGTATACAATTTGCATCCATACCATTTTTCAGTATAAAATTCCATATTTCTTCAATACTAAATCTAAGAAAGACCGATGCTGATCAAGGCAAGGGAAAAAGAGGAGGTATCTGTAATATGGAAAATGAGCAGACACAAGACTCCGCTCAGAAGGAAAGAAACGAGGAAAACGAGGAGATCAGAGAGACGGGAACCCTTGATCTCGGAAACGGGCATTCGAAACATGGAATTCAGCTTCTTACGATCATTGGTGAGATCGAAGGGCACGAGGCAGTTTCCGGAAATACGAAGGCAACAAAATACGAACACCTTCTGCCCCGGCTCGCGGCGGCGGAGGAGGATGAAGATACAGAAGGGGTGCTCATCCTGTTGAATACACTTGGCGGAGATGTGGAGGCCGGGCTTGCCATTGCCGAGATGATCGCATCGCTGAGCAAACCCACAGTGTCTCTTGTGCTGGGAGGCAGCCATTCCATCGGAGGACCGCTGGCCGTTTCAGCGGACTATTCGTTTATCGTTCCCACAGGCACGATGATCGTTCATCCTGTACGATCCACGGGAATGTTCATCGGTGTGATCCAGAGCTACCGCAATATGGAAAAGACACAGGACAGGATTGCCAGATTTATTGCTTCCCATTCCCGGATAAGTCAGGAAAGGCTGCTGGAACTTATGCTTGATTCAACGCAGCTGGTTAAAGATGTGGGAACGATGCTTGAAGGTGAGGAAGCCGTAAGGGAAGGATTGATCGACGAGGTAGGAGGGATCAGTCAGGCATTTGCGAAGCTCCATGAGCTGATCCGGGAGAAAAAAATATAATGACATGATTTTCAAATGATGATATACTATATATAGTATGTTTAATTATCAAGGGGGAATTATATGGCTGCTAAATCGACAAAAGGCCGTAGGAACTCAAAAAGCAGACCAAAAAAAGGACAGCAGAACACAGAGCTCAGGGGGGAGATCATTATTCTGGCAGTACTTGCCATATGCATTCTGCTGGTGCTCAGTAATTTTGGAGTCGGAGGAATCGTTGGGGAGGCGGTATCGTCCGTAATTTTCGGATTATTTGGATTTATGGCATATCTTCTGCCTTTCGTGATATTTGCACTGGCTGCATTCCTCGTATCAAATAAGGGGAATGCACATGCTTATATAAAGATTGCAGCGGCGGTTATGCTGTTTTTGTTTATCACGGCAATCCTGGAACTTATATTTAACTCATATACTCCGGGCGCTTCACTGCTTTCTTATTACAATGCGGCCAGTGAGCACAAAAATGCAGGAGGACTTACCGGAGGATGTCTGATCAGTCTGATGTGTCCGTTGATCGGCGTGATAGGAACCTACGTCGTGCTGGTCATTCTTTCGATCATCTGTCTGATCCTGATCACTGAAAAATCGTTGCTTGCTCCGATTGGACGTCAGAGCCGGAAAGCATATGAGGATGCGAAAAAGAAACGTCAGGAAACTGCTGTGATCCGTGCAAAGCAAAGAGAAGAAAAGCAGAAAAAAGCAAAGGCTGAAGAAGAATCCGCTGGGACAAAGGGAGAGCGAAGGAGTGACCGCAAAGTCTCCGGTGTCTCATTCGCAACAACGCTTGGCGGGGAGAAGATGACGGGAGCGAAGACAAGAGGCAGGAGGAAATCTCCGGACGTCTATGAACTCCTTCCGGAGGAGCCGGCAGAGAACAGTGTTCCACAGGCGGCTTCGACGGACAATTTTGTCATCAATCGCGCTGAACCAGAGGAAATGTCGGTGCCGGAAGAATCTTTAGACCTGTTTTCTCAGGTTCCTGCGGGAACAGTGGGATCTGACGACGGGAATGAGGCAATCGCGCAAGCCGCTCACTCACAGCCGGTAAAACAGTCGAAGCGCAGGAATAAAGCTCAAGAGGCGGTGGAAGTTTCTGCAGAAACTGAGAATGTGGCTGCTGCTGTAGAAGAACAGCGGAACAGGGAGCAGACAGTTTACCATACTCCTCCGATGGATCTTTTGAAACGTGGAAAGAAAGGCGGTGGAGATTCTGACAGTCATCTGAGGGCGACGGCACTGAAGCTTGAGCAGACCCTGCAGAATTTTGGTGTAGGCGTCCATGTGACGAACGCAAGCTGTGGCCCGTCTGTAACTCGTTATGAACTTCAGCCGGAACAAGGAGTGAAAGTGAGTCGTATTGTGGGATTGGCGGATGATATCAAGCTGAACCTTGCAGTTGCAGATCTGAGGATCGAAGCACCGATACCGGGAAAAGCGGCAGTGGGCATAGAAGTTCCGAATAAGGAAAATACGGCGGTAATGCTGCGTGATCTTCTGGAATCCAAAGAGTTTAAGGCAAGCACATCCCCAATTACTTTTGCAGTAGGGAAAGATATCGCCGGAAAGGTTGTGGTTGCCGATATTGCAAAGATGCCTCACCTTCTGGTTGCAGGCGCCACAGGCTCCGGTAAGTCTGTGTGTATCAATACACTGATAATGAGTATTATATACAAAGCGGATCCGGAATCAGTAAAGCTGATCCTTGTAGATCCTAAAGTAGTAGAGCTGAGTGTCTACAACGGGATTCCGCACCTGATGATTCCTGTAGTGACAGATCCCAAGAAAGCTGCAGGCGCCCTAAACTGGGCTGTGGTTGAGATGGAGAAACGTTATAAGCTTTTCGCTGAGTATAACGTAAGGGATCTGAAAGGATTCAATGCAAAAGTAGAAAAGGGCGAGACAGGTGACGAAATCAAAAAGAAGCTGCCTCAGATCATTATCATTATCGATGAGCTTGCAGATCTTATGATGGTAGCGCCAGGAGAAGTGGAAGGTGCGATCTGCCGTCTGGCGCAGTTGGCAAGAGCTGCAGGACTTCATCTGGTTGTTGCAACACAAAGACCGTCTGTCAATGTCATTACCGGACTGATCAAGGCAAACATGCCTTCCAGGATTGCATTCTCGGTGACTTCCGGTGTGGATTCGCGAACGATCATCGATATGAACGGAGCAGAAAAACTGCTCGGAAAAGGAGACATGCTCTTTTATCCGTCCGGATATCCGAAGCCGGTACGCGTTCAGGGATCTTTTGTCTCTGATAAAGAAGTGCAGGACGTAGTGGACTATCTGATTCAAAATAACGGTAATACCAGTTACAGTGATGAACTGGAAGAACATATGAATACGAACATGCCGTCTTCAGTCGGTGCTCCTGCGGTTGAGGGCGACGACAGAGATACATATTTTGTTGAAGCGGGTAAGCTTATCATAGACAAAGAGAAGGCTTCCATCGGCATGTTGCAGAGGATGTTCAAGATCGGATTCAATCGTGCCGCAAGGATCATGGATCAGCTTGCTGAAGCAGGTGTCGTCGGACCGGAGGAAGGAACAAAACCGCGTAAAGTCCTGATGACAAAAGAGGAATTTGAGGAATATCTGAATACAGGACAATAGTTCAATAACAGTAAATGTAAGATACTTTTAAAAGACCACAATACAAGAAGGAGGAAACGGGATGAAAACAGATATTGAGATCGCACAGGAAGCGAAGCTGGAGCACATCAAAAACGTCGCGGCCACTATCGGGATCAGTGAGGATGACCTGGAATTCTACGGTAAATATAAGGCAAAACTCTCTGACGATCTGTGGGAGAAGATAAAGGACAATAAGGACGGAAAACTGGTTCTTGTTACAGCGATCAATCCGACGCCTGCAGGTGAGGGGAAGACAACGACGACAGTGGGACTTGGACAGGCAATGGCAAAGTTAAATAAAAAGGCGCTGATCGCTCTTCGTGAGCCTTCCCTCGGTCCGTGCTTCGGCATCAAAGGCGGAGCTGCAGGCGGCGGTTATGCACAGGTGGTTCCAATGGAGGATCTGAATCTTCATTTTACCGGAGATTTCCATGCGATCACTTCTGCCAATAACCTTCTGGCTGCAATGATGGACAATCATATCCAGCAGGGAAACGCACTCGGGATCGATCCGAGACAGGTAGTGTGGAAGAGATGTCTTGATATGAATGACAGGGTGCTGAGAAACATTGTCGTAGGTCTCGGAAATAAAATGGACGGTATGGTCAGAGAAGATCATTTTGTGATCACGGTAGCTTCCGAGATCATGGCAATCCTCTGTCTTGCCGACGACCTTGCAGATCTGAAGGAAAGGCTTGGGAAAATCATAGTTGCATACAATTTTGACGGTGAACCTGTTACAGCGAATGATCTGAAAGCGACGGGAGCCATGGCTGCACTGCTGAAAGATGCGATCAAACCCAATATTATCCAGACGCTGGAACATACGCCGGCGCTTGTGCATGGCGGACCTTTCGCCAATATCGCCCACGGATGCAACAGCGTAAGAGCCACAAAGATGGCTATGAAGCTGAGTGATATTACGATCACGGAAGCCGGGTTCGGCGCAGATCTCGGCGCAGAAAAATTCTTCGATATTAAATGCCGTATGGCAGGCTTAAAACCGGATGCTGTTGTTCTGGTTGCAACTGTTCGGGCTTTGAAGTATAATGGTGGGGTTGCAAAGAGTGATCTGGCAGAGGAAAATCTGGATGCTCTTGCAAAAGGAATTGTCAACCTTGAAAAACATATTGAAAATATTCAAAAATACGGAGTACCTGTGATCGTGACACTGAACTCTTTCATGACAGATACAGAGGCGGAGAATGAATATATCCGCAGATTCTGCGAGGAGAGAGGCTGTGAGTTTGCGCTTTCCGAGGTATGGGAGAAAGGCGGAGAAGGCGGCGTCGCCCTTGCAGAGAAGGTGCTTGAGACACTGGAAAGCAAAGAAAGCAACTTCCACCCGCTTTACAGTGAAGAGCTTTCAATCTGTGAAAAGATCGAAATGATCGCAAAAGAAATCTATGGCGCTGATGGAGTTGTTTATGAGCCGGCTGCCCGGAAACAGATTGACCGGATTGAAGCGCTGGGATTCGGTTCCTTCCCTGTCTGTATGGCAAAGAATCAATATTCTCTGTCAGATGATGCGAAGAAACTGGGAAGACCTACAGGATTTGATATTCATATCCGCGAAGTATATGTGAGCGCCGGCGCTGGTTTTGTTGTGGCTCTTACAGGGGCGGTCATGACTATGCCGGGCCTGCCGAAAGTACCGGCGGCAAACGGAATCGACGTTACGGAAGATGGAAAGATCACAGGACTGTTTTAGATAAAGGAGAAGTCGATGTCACAGTTAATTGATGGGAAGAAGATTTCAAAGCAGATCAAAGATGAGTTAAAAGAAGAAGTTCAGAGACTGAGTGCAAAGGGAAAACATGCCTGTCTGGCGGTAGTCCAGGTGGGGAATGATCCGGCGTCTTCAGTTTATGTCAATAATAAGAAAAAGGCCTGTGCCTATATAGGGATCCGGTCGAAAGCATATGAACTGCCGGAGGAGACAACGGAAGAAGAACTTGTATCACTGGTAGAAGAACTGAACGGGGATGGTGAGGTAAACGGAATTCTTGTGCAGCTTCCGCTTCCGAAGCATATTGATGAAGACAAGATCATCCGTACGATCTCACCGGATAAGGACGTCGACGGATTCCATCCGGTCAGTGTCGGACGTCTCTGGATCGGAGAGAAAGGTTTCCTCTCCTGTACTCCTGCCGGGATCATACAGCTTCTGAAACGTTCAGGAATAGAGATTGAAGGAAAAGAGTGCGTGGTAGTCGGGCGCAGCAATATTGTCGGAAAACCAATGGCGGCACTTTTACTCAGGGAAAATGGAACTGTGACTGTGACCCATTCAAGAACGAAGAATTTAAAAGAAGTGACAAAAAGAGCTGATATTCTTATCGTGGCGATCGGAAAGAAACAGTTTATTACTTCCGAATATGTAAAAGAAGGAGCTGTTGTGATCGACGTGGGAATGCACAGAGATGAAAACAATCATCTCTGCGGCGATGTTGATTATGCAGACGTGGAGCCGCATACTTCCGCGATCACACCTGTACCGGGCGGGGTTGGCCCGATGACGATCGCAATGCTTATGAATAACTGTGTGGAGACGATACGTACTCAGGAGGAAAGACCATGAGATGTACCCATTGCGGGGCAATCATTCCGGACGATCAGGTGGTCTGCCCTGAGTGCGGGGCCGAAGTACAGATCGTGCCGGATTATAATCCATTGGATGATGTCCTTGCCAGAGAAGTTAAGGGATCTGTGGAAGGCGCTACACGCCAGATACAGACTGATGATATCAGAAGATACAGACGGGATGACAGGACGAAGAATGTCAATTCGACGAGAATCCTCAGTCCTGAGGAAAGAAGCCGGATCCGTGACAGAAAGCGGGCCGGCGGGCAGCGCATGTCCGGAAAGGGAACTGTGCGCGGCACAGCTGAGATGCGCGGCCAGAGACGGAATACGAGCGAGCTTCGCGCACAGAAAAAAAATACGTCCGAGATGCGTGACCAGCGGCGAAATACAGATGAACTACGCCGTTCCAGACAGAATACAGATGAACAGCGCCGTGCGCGTCAGCAGAAAAGACTTGAGGCAGCAAAGAGAAAGAGAAGAAATCTACTTATCACATTATTCCTGCTTTTGGCGTTAATTATTGCAGGAGTGTATCTTGTGTATCAGAATTCATATACTTCTATGATCAACAAGGGTTACCGCGCAATACAGAGCGGTGACTATGATCAGGCTGAAAGCTATTTTGATCGGGCGGTCAGAAAAGACAGATCAAAACCGGATGCATATACCGGTTATGCGGAAATGTATATTGACCAGGGAGATCTTGAGAGCGCGGAGGATGTGTTTTTGTCTGCTATTGAGACACAGCCTACTAATGCGCAACTGTATGAGGCTGCTATTGCGTTTTACATGGATACAGAACAGCCGGAAAAAGTTTCGGCTCTCTTGGAAGACTGTGAAGATGAAAGCGTACTAAGCACTGTTTCAGAGTATGTATCGTCAGCGCCTGTATTCAGTCCGGAGGAGGGCACATATAATGAAGTTCAGGAAATAACGATTACATCCGAGACCGGAGGAGATATCTACTATACAACTGACGGAACGGATCCGACTGCAGAGACCGGTACGAAATACGAACAGCCGGTTCTTCTGCAAACAGAAGGGAACATTGAAATCCGGGCGATAGCTGTTAATTCAAACGGTATTCCCAGCATTGTTTCATCTGCCTCATATATAATAGAGTTCCCCATAGAGAATGCGCCGGCAGTGACACCGTCCACCGGTCAGTATACAGAACCTGCGCAGATTACGATTACTGTTCCGGAAGGTTATACAGCTTACTATACAATGGACGGTTCTACACCGGATCCTGAATCATCCTCTACAAGAAAATATACTGGTCCTGTAGATATGCCCGAGAATACTCAGACAATATTCAATGCAATTCTCGTTAATGATCAGAATGGAAAAGCGACGGAAGTGACTACTCGAAACTATATTACAACGGATTGACGTATGAATAGGGTATGAGATATGCTTTATGGTGAAAAATGATAAAAGACAGCCCATGTATTGATAAAAATATTTATGTATTTTTAACAATACATGGGTTGCTTTTTGGCGCATCTTGAGCTATAATGACTGTGTTAAAAAAATAACAATACATATTAAAGGAGATGCTGGTTATGAGCAGATTTTGTTTACCAAGAGACATTTACCACGGAAAAGGATGTCTGGAAGAGCTGAAGAACTTAAAAGGTAAAAAAGCAATCCTTGTAGTGGGCGGCGGATCCATGAGACGTCAGGGATTTCTTGACAAAGCAGTGAATTACCTGAAGGAAGCAGGGATGGAAGTTGAGCTCTTTGAAGGGGTAGAGCCGGATCCGTCTGTAGAGACAGTCATGAAAGGTGCCGAGGCTATGCGCAAGTTCGAGCCTGACTGGATCGTAGCTATGGGCGGTGGTTCACCGATCGACGCTGCAAAAGCTATGTGGGCGTTTTATGAGTATCCGGAGACTTCTTTTGAAGATCTTTGCACACCGTTTAACTTCCCTGAACTGAGACAGAAAGCAAAATTTGCCGCTATCCCGTCGACATCCGGAACAGCGACAGAAGTTACAGCGTTCTCTGTTATCACAAACTATCAGACAGGCGTAAAATATCCGCTTGCTGACTTTAACATCACACCGGATGTAGCGATCGTTGATCCTGACCTTGTATCCGGACTTCCGGTAAAACAGGTTGCTTACACAGGTATGGATGCTCTGACACATGCGATCGAGGCATATGTATCTACACTTAACGGGCCGTTTACAGATCCGCTTGCGCTTCAGGCAATCGAGATGGTACTGGATTATCTGCCGGCATCCTACAACTGCAATATGGAGGCGAGAGAGCAGATGCACTATGCACAGTGTCTCGCAGGAATGGCATTCTCAAATGCGCTGCTTGGAATCGTCCATTCTATGGCGCACAAGACAGGCGCTGCATTCTCCACAGGACATATACCGCACGGTTGTGCAAATGCGATCTATCTTCCGTATGTAATCGCATATAATGCAAAAGATCCGGTAGCTGCAAGCCGCTACGCAGAGATTGCACGCAGGATGGGACTTGAGGGAACATCAGAGAAAGCCCTCATCAACAGCCTTCGTGAGAAAATCAATGAATTTAATGTAAAACTGAACATTCCGAAGACATTGAAAGACTTTGGTATCAACGAAGATGAGTTCAAAGAGAAAGTGGCTCATATCGCTGAACTGGCTGTCGGAGATGCGTGCACAGGATCTAACCCGCGCGCCATTGACCCGGCTGCTATGGAAAAACTTCTTACATGTACATATTATGGAACAGAAGTTGATTTCTAAGATCAAGGTGCTGCAGAAACGGTTTACAGTATCTTGAAAATAATCAGACAATTTATAAAAAGCGGGTCGGCCGGAAACGGCAGGCCCGTTTTCTATACGTTTTTCTATAAACAGAAAGTGTTGCAGTATAAACCATAAGCATGTTATAATTACTTGCCTTTACGGGATTTATGGCGTATTATAGTGAAAGAGTGAATTTTTCAAGGAGGAAGACCATGTATCAGATAATGAAAGCTGAAAAGCTGGCCGACAAGATTTTTCTGATGGATGTACATGCGCCGCGTGTTGCGCAACACTGTCAGCCCGGTCAGTTTGTTATTGTAAAGATGGACGAAAAAGGCGAGCGTATCCCGCTTACCATCTGCGATTATGACAGGGAGGCCGGAACGATCACGATTGTCGTACAGGAGGTAGGAGCATCCACGACAAAGATGGGAAGCTTAAAAGAGGGAGATTATTTCCGCAACTTTACAGGCCCTCTCGGATGTCCGTCTGAATTTGTGAACGAGAACATCGAGTCGCTGAAGAATAAGAAGATGCTCTTTGTCGCAGGCGGTGTCGGAGCGGCGCCGGTATATCCGCAGGTGAAATGGCTGCACGAGCGCGGGATCGAGGCGGATGTGATCGTAGGATCCAAGACAAAAGATATGCTGATCCTTGAGGATGAGATGAAAGCTGTTGCGGGAAATTATTATCCCTGCACGGACGACGGTACATATGGACATGCCGGCATGGTCACGACTATGGTGGAAGATCTGGTAAATAACGGAAACAAATATGACGTCTGTATTGCGATCGGACCGATGATCATGATGAAGTTTGTCTGCCTCCTGACCAAGAAACTGGAGATCCCGACGATCGTCAGCATGAATCCGATCATGGTAGACGGAACGGGAATGTGCGGAGCCTGTCGTCTCCAGGTTGGCGATGAGATCAAGTTTGCATGTGTAGATGGACCGGAATTTGACGGTCATCTTGTAGACTTTGACCAGGCGATGAAGAGAAGTCAGATGTATAAGACAGAAGAAGGCCGTGCGATGCTGAAGCTGCAGGAAGGCGATACACATCACGGCGGATGCGGACATTGCGGAGGTGACGAATAATGGCTGATATGTTAAAGAAAGTGCCTGTCAGAGAGCAGGATCCGAAAGTGCGTGCGACAAACTTCGATGAAGTGTGCCTTGGATATAATAGAGAAGAGGCCATGGAAGAGGCTGCAAGATGCTTAAACTGTAAGAATGCGAAATGTATCCAGGGGTGTCCCGTATCTATTGATATTCCGGCATTTATCCATGAAGTAAAAGAAGGAAATATCGAAGAGGCATACAAAGTGATCGGTAAATCCAGTGCGCTTCCGGCGATATGTGGACGTGTCTGCCCGCAGGAGTCACAGTGTGAGGGGAAATGTATTCGCGGTATCAAAGGAGAGCCGGTGTCCATTGGTAAACTGGAGCGTTTTGTGGCTGACTATGCTCTTGAAAATGATATCAAACCGGTTGGCGCCGAGACTAAGAACGGGCATAAGGTGGCTGTGATCGGTTCCGGACCGTCCGGCCTTACATGTGCCGGAGATCTTGCAAAGAAAGGCTATGACGTAACAGTATTTGAGGCACTTCATGAACTGGGCGGCGTACTTGTGTACGGAATTCCGGAGTTCCGTCTTCCGAAACAGAAAGTCGTGGCAAAAGAGATTGAGAAAGTAAAAGAACTGGGCGTAAAATTTGAGACAAATGTTGTTATCGGAAAGTCTACGACTATCGATCAGCTTATGGAGGACGAAGGATTCGAAGCTGTATTTATCGGTTCCGGTGCAGGACTTCCGATGTTCATGGGAATTCCGGGGGAAAACTCCAATGGTGTATTCTCCGCAAATGAATATCTGACGAGAAGCAACCTGATGAAAGCGTTTGATGATTCGTATGACACACCGATCATCGCAGGGAAGAAAGTTGCTGTTGTCGGCGGCGGTAATGTTGCAATGGACGCGGCAAGGACTGCGTTGCGACTTGGGGCAGACGTACATATCATATATAGAAGAAGTGAAGCAGAGCTTCCGGCCAGAGTAGAAGAGGTGCATCACGCTAAGGAAGAAGGCGTGGTATTCAATCTGCTGACAAATCCGAAGAAGATCAATGTAGACGTGAATGGCAATATTTCAAGTGTCACAGTAATCAAGATGGAGCTTGGCGAACCGGATGCATCCGGAAGAAGACGTCCGGTAGAGGTTCCGGGATCTGAGTATGATATTCAGGTAGACACTGTGATCATGGCTCTGGGAACTTCTCCGAACCCGCTTATTTCTTCTACGACAAAAGGCCTGGAGACGAACAGGAGAAAATGTATCGTTGCCGATGAGGACAACGGACAGACTTCAAAAGAAGGCGTATTTGCCGGTGGTGATGCCGTAACGGGCGCCGCTACGGTTATTCTTGCCATGGGTGCAGGAAAAGCAGGTGCGAAAGGTATCGACGAGTATCTGACGAGCAAAGAAAACTAAAGGATCAGGCCATACGGCCGTGATACCAGAAAGCTTATGAAAGGGTTTTCTGTCCGGAGACGGACGAAAGCCCTTTTTCAGCCTCTCAACAAAGTAAAAGTACAGGAGAATATGATGATAGAAGAAATCACTGCGAAATTATATGATCTGACGGAAGAGGATTTCAGAGTGTTTAACAGCAAACTCCTTCCGGGAGTAACGCGCATATTGGGAGTACGCTTACCGGCAATGAGAAAGCTTGCAAAGAAGACTGCGAAGGGCGATTTCCGTTCTTATCTTGAAGAGGCTCATGAGAAAATCACTGCAGATTCGATTCATGAGGAAATCATGATGCAGGGGCTTGTTATCGGATATGCGAAGATGGAGCGGGATGAATACCGGAAATATCTGGACGAATTTGTTCCAAAGATTTCAAACTGGTCTGTCTGCGACAGCTGTGTCAACGGTTTTAAATTCATGAGAAACGATCCGGAATACTGGTTTGATTATCTGAAGATATACAGAGACAGCAAAGAAGAATTTGAGTTGCGCTTTATGATCGTCGCCATGATGAATCATTTTGTGGATGAAGATCATATCGATGAGATCCTGTCCATCTGTAATGAAATCCATCACGACGGATATTATGTAAAGATGGCCGTGGCGTGGACTCTCCAGGTCTGTTATGTGAAATTCCCGGAGAAAACAAGTCGGCTGCTTGAAAATAACGGTATGGATGACTTTACCCATAATAAAGCAATACAGAAGATAAGGGAATCGTATCAGGTGAGCCGGGAAGAAAAAGAAGAACTGGGGAGGCTGAAGCGGAAGTGAAATTCGTATTTTTGAAGAAATAACGCTACAACAATAAAAATATACAAACCACACGGCGGACGCAGAAAAAGAAGATACTGCAACGCTATGCCGACCCGTTCATCCTCATCCCCTCGAATCCATGTAACGC
>DWXI01000147.1 GCA_019119265.1 Candidatus Mediterraneibacter intestinigallinarum
TTGAACAGCGCCTGAAGAGAAGAGCGGGATATGTAAAATTCGTGGCAGATCTCTTCAATAGTGACCGGTTCGGCGATTCGTTTATTCATATATGCAAGGATTTCAGAGAGCAGATCGTTTCTGGAGAGCTGGCTCTCACTCAGCAAAGTTTCGTGATTTACAGTTTCGTAGAACTGCATGAGCAAAAGCAGTGTCTCCTGAAGATAGCATGTCATAAGAGTTCTTGTATAATAAGAATGTTCGAAACTCTCTATAAGAAGTTTCCACAGGATCTGCTGCATCTCGCTGGTGCAGTGGAATGTGTGATCCAGAATATGCAGGGATCTGCGCTGATTGACTTCAAATACGGTTGTAAGATAGGATGTCGACGGGGATATATCAATATGGGCGGTATCTGCATGATAAATGATCAGATCGTGAGCCTGAAGAGAATGTTTTCCGGAAGATAAAATGATATCTGCAGAACCTTCGTATACATAAATCAGCTCATAGGATCTGTGTGCATGACGGATAATCCGGCACGGCTCAGCCTGCTGTGTAAACCAGCAGTCGATGATGCTGCGCAGATGGAAAGGTGCGGATACCGGCTGATAGGTATATGGGGAAGCAAGCGGAACAATTTCAGGCTGTTGTTCGTTTGGAGTAATAAGATTCCAAGTGAGCGGAACGCACAATGGAATCAGATTGAACTGCAAACCCGCGGTTATCTTCAGATAATGTCTTACGGAAAATGTCTTGAGCACGCTGGTGTCATCCGGATCTGCGATGAGGATCCTGGCTGTTCCCTGCGGACACTCAATATAGGCATCACAGGGCAGAACAAACAGGTGATCAAGTTTCTTTGAACTGGCCGTAATCTCAAGACATGTCAGATTGTTCTTTTGTACATCGATCGGTTCATCGTAGAATGTGCCGTAAGGTTGAAAGCTGTTATTAACTGATTTGTTTATCATACTTTTATCCCCCTAAATGTACGAGTTTTATTTGTACTTTTTAAAGTATATACTAATGATTTGTAAAAATCAAGATATAGAAAGCCGTGTGAAAAACGACGGACAATAGCAGGACAGGAGGTAAATATAATGATCATTCAAAGTAAAAAGGTCTGGCTTGCAGATCAGTTTTTAGGTGCGCAGATTGAGGTGGAAGACGGGAAAATTGTTAATATTTATGAATATGATGAGAAGCCGGTTGACGCAGACTATGGCGAACAGCGTATCCTGCCGGGATTCATTGATCTCCACTGCCACGGCGCATATGGATTTGATACGAATGACGCAGAAGAAGAGGGTCTGCGCTATTGGGTGAAAAATATTGTAAATGAAGGTGTGACGGCTCTTCTGCCGACCACTATCACGCAGAGTGAAGAAGTGCTTACAAATGCGCTCAAGAATGTTGCAAAAGTTGTAAGAGACGGCTATACTGGAGCAGAGATCCTTGGAGTACATTTTGAAGGACCGTTCCTTGATATGAAATATAAAGGAGCACAACCGGAACAGTATATAGTGAAGCCTTCGGTAGAACAGTTCAAAAAATACCAGGAGGCCGCAGACGGTCTCATCCGGTACATTACTATGGCGACGGAGCAGGATGATGATTTTGCTCTGACACGGTACTGCGCGGAACACGGGGTAGTAGTGAGCATTGGTCATTCTGCTGCTACAAGTAAAGAAGCGTATCAGGCATTTGCCCATGGAGCGAAATCTATGACTCATGTATATAACGGAATGACTCCGTTTAATCACAGAGCAAATGGTCTGGTAGGCGCGGCATATAGAATGAAGAGTATGTACGGTGAGATCATCTGTGATGGAAATCATTCGACTTATGCTGCTCTCCATCAGTTTTTTGAGGCAAAGGGTCCACACTACGGGATGATGGTGAGCGATGCGCTGATGGCAAAAGGATCTCCTGTGGGATCGAAGTTTATTTTCGGCGGAAATGAGATCGAGATTTATCCGGATGGAAGCGCGCATCTGACGTCGTCCAAAGGTCTTGCGGGATCTACCCTGCATATTAACGAAGGATTGCGGATCCTGATTGAAGACGCACTGGTACCTGTGGATACTGCGATCAATGCCTGCACGAAGAATCCTGCAACATGCCTGGGAGTGGATGACAGAAAAGGTTCCATTAAAGTCGGAATGGATGCGGATATTGTTGTGCTCGATCGTGATTATCAGGTGGTTCAGACATACTGTATGGGAACACCGATGCTGGAAAAGAAGGCAGAATAAACGAAAGATGTGGAAAGACAGAAATGAGTAAAAGAAAAGCAAATAAGCCGGTGGAAAAGATACGACTGTCCGGCAGAAATATTTATACCGATAAGAAAGGTCGTACGATTTATTATGACATGGTTACCAGGAAAGGGTATCTGGTTGATAAGGCCAATGAAAATTCGGCTGTGTTCTACAAAAACAGGATTGTAGTTATTTTGTTTGCGGCTATCCTTTTTTGGGCTACTTTCCTTTCATGGCTTCAGGCTGTGATTGCCTGGGCGATTATGATGGCGTTGGCGGAATTTGCATTTCGCAGGGTGTTTTTAAAGAAACTGGATCCAGTGACGGATGTTGATTTTGAACGCAGGGTTTCGGCGCTGCAGTACATTATGGAGAATAAGGAAAAGGGCAGGATCATCGTGCTTGCGTTTCTTTATCTGCTGTTTGCGGTTCTGATCGTTCTGAACGCATATATGGAGAAATATTCGTTGGGGCTTCAGATATTCAGCGGATGCCTGGCGCTGGTAGGAATTTATTTTGGGGCGCTTCATATTATTGCACTGGTGAAAATGAGTCGGAACGAGAAGAGCGGGAAAAGAAAATAATTGTTCTGAAGTAAAAATGCGCTGTATTCATAATATCGGATACAGCGCATTTTTATTGATTTTTCTGGTTCAGAAAACAATGACTAAAATGAAACGGATAATACTCTTCAGGCTTTTCCTTCGGATCCGCATACATCAATTTTCGCTTTAACAAGTGCTGTTACGTGTTCCATTCCGACAGCATTGTATTTCTTCGGATCATATGCCTCCGGATTGGCAGCCAGATATTCTTTTACTCCATCGCTGAATGCAGCTCTTAATTCTGTCGCATAATTTACCTTGCAGATACCGCGCTTGATGGACTCGCGAACTGCATCGTCCGGCACTCCGGAAGCTCCGTGAAGGATCAGCGGAATGGAAACGACTTCGCGGATTGCGCTAAGACGATCAAAATCGAGCTTCGGGATTCCTTTGTAGAATCCGTGAGCGGTTCCGATTGCGACGGCCAGTGAATTTACCTGTGTGCGCTCTGCGAATTCTTTTGCCTGCTGAGGATCTGTGAACGGTGAATCATCCGCCGCTTCCAGATCATCCTCTTTACCGCCGACTTTTCCGAGTTCGGCTTCAACGCTGATGGCTGACGGTGCACATGCATCGACTACACGGCGAGTCAAAGCAATATTATCCTCAAAAGATTCGTGGGAACCGTCGATCATGATAGATGTATATCCTGTACGCAGCGCCTGCATTGCAAGTTCAAAGCTGTTACCGTGATCCAGATGCATTGCAACCGGAACATCTGCACGTTCTGCAGCTGTTCTTACCATGGCGAGGTAGTAATCCAGACCTGCATATCTGATCGTTGACGGGGTTGTCTGCATAATGACCGGAGCATGCATTTCTTCAGCAGCTTTGATTACTGCCATAACCATCTCCATGTTCTCCACGTTGAATGCGCCCACTGCGTAATGTCCTTCCTGGGCTTTTTTCAGCATTTCATTTGTTGTAACTAATGGCATAAAAATAACCTCGTTTCTTTATGGATTTTCCCGGCGCAGCTTTATATAAACGCCGAATTTCTGCTATCAGTATAGCACAGAACGGGCTGTTCTGTCTTTCCATTTTTTACTTTCTTAAAAAATGCAAACGATTGTTTAATTAATCCAAAGTAGCCCCTGAATTAAAGTGCTAGGATGAAAATAAAAAAAGGAGAAATCACGATGCGTCAGAATCCACTGAAAAAAATTGTTGAATTGCAGAAACAGGGGAAAAATGTAGGAATCTATTCTGTGTGCAGTGCCAATGGATATGTGATCGAGGCTGCCCTGAAAAGAGGAATGTCGGACGGGTCCTGTGTGCTGATCGAGAGTACGGCGAACCAGTGCGACCAGAACGGCGGATATACAGGGATGAAACCTGCGGATTTTAAGAGATTTGTCCTCGACATTGCAGAGAAGAACGGATTTGACAAGGACAGGATCTTTCTCGGCGGAGATCATCTGGGCCCGCTTACTTTTGCTTATAAGGACGAGTCGGAGGCGATGGCTGATGCGGAAGAACTGATCCGCCATTATGTAGGCGCAGGATTTACCAAAATCCACATTGATACGAGCATGAAACTGAACAGCGATGATCCGAACGCGCGTCTGTCGGATGAGATTATTGCAGGACGCGGGGCCCGTCTGGCTCAGGTCGCGGAAGAGACATACCGGAAGCTTCTGCAGAGTGATCCCGATGCAATTCCTCCGGTGTATATCATCGGCAGTGAGGTGCCGATCCCGGGCGGCGCTGTAGGAGGCGAGGATAATGGCGTGCAGGTGACGAAAGTAGAAGATTTCAGGAATACGGTACAGACCTTTGAAAAGGCATTCCAGGCAGCAGGACTTGACGATGAAGTGTGGAACCGGGTCATCGGTGTTGTAGTACAGCCGGGCGTGGAAGAAAAGGACAGCGGCTGCACGGAATATGACCGGGATAAGGCAAAAGAACTGACGGAGTCCATCAAAGACTTCCCGACACTGATTTTTGAAGGGCATTCTACAGATTATCAGACTAAGATCAAGCTGCGTGAACTGATCGAGGATGGCGTGGGAATTCTGAAAGTCGGACCGGGGCTCACATTTGCCATGCGCGAGGCTATGTTTGCTCTGGAAAACATCGAGAGAGAGCTGCTCTACGGAACGGATACGGAGCCGAGCAGATTTGCGGAGACTCTGGATGCGGCCATGCTTAAAGATGATAAACATTGGAAGAAACATTATCAGGGAACGGAACTGGAGATTCGTCTGAAGAGGAAATACTCATTCTCTGATCGGTGCAGATATTATATGCCGGTTCCGGATGTGGAGAAAGCGTCTGAGCGTCTGATCAGCAATCTGCGCACGACAGGCGTTCCGTTGAATCTTCTGAGCCAATTTATGCCGATCCAGTATACAAAAGTACGTGAAGGACTGCTGGAGAACGATCCGGTGGCGCTGATTGAAGACAGGATTACGAATACGATTGATGAATATCTGTATGCTACGCATCAGAAAGAATTGATGTAAAGAGTGACAATAGTATGGGATTTTCTATAGAGACCAGTATATCGGCAGTTACAGTATTTATTCAGGGGCTATTAAGTTTTTTCTCGCCCTGTGTGCTTCCGCTTGTACCGTTGTATCTGGGATATCTGGCGGGCGGAGTCGGAGCAGGTACGGACAGCGCAGGCAGCTTGGATGGAAGGCCGGATGCCGCGGGATCTGATGCCGGAGCGGGAAAGCGCCAGAAGTTAAGACTCTTTTTCAGAGTACTGTGTTTTACGATCGGGATCAGCGCAGCCTTTTTCATTCTCGGCCTGGGTGCCTCTGCGGCAGGCAGTTTCTTCAGTGAACAGAGGATGCTGTTTGCCAGGATCGGGGGAATACTGATCGTTCTCTTCGGCCTGTATCAGCTCGGAGTGTTTGGAAGCTCTAAACTGCTGGGCGGAGAACACCGTATTCCTCTCCGGCTGGAGAAGATGTCGATGTCGCCGGTTACGGCTCTCATCATGGGATTTACCTTCAGTTTTGCCTGGACTCCATGCGTTGGGCCGGCGCTTACCAGTGTGCTGCTGATGGCGGGCAGTGCTCAGACAAGTGCGCTTGGATTCCTGCTCATCGGTGTGTATACCTTGGGGTTCATCCTTCCGTTTTTGGCCGCGGGAATATTTACGGCTCAGCTTCTGGGATTCTTCCGGCGTCATATGAAAGCAGTGCGCTACACGGTTAAGATCGGCGGCGTTCTGATGATCCTGATGGGAGTGCTGATGTTTACCGGGAAGATGAATGACATTACAGGATATCTCTCTTCTGTTCAGACCGGAACAGAGCAGGAGACGGAAACGGATCGTACAGAAGATGGTGAAAATGCACAGAGCGACGTGAATGCAGAGGAAAATGCAGGGGCAGACCAGAGTGGCGTTGAGGAGACGCAGGAAAGCGAAGATGAAGCGGAGCAGCAGAAAACGCCCGCTCCTCTGGCAGATCTTGAACTGACAGATCAATTCGGGAATACCCATACCCTTTCTGATTATAAAGGAAAAGTGATATTCCTCAACTTCTGGGCGACCTGGTGCGGACCGTGCCGCAATGAGATGCCGGATATCCAGAAACTTTACGATGAGTATTCGGCGCAGGGGGAGGATGCGGAAGTTGTCATACTGGGAATTGCCGGCCCGGGTATCGGGCAGGAGAAATCTGCGGAAGAGATTGCAGATTTTATGACGGAAAACGGATATACCTACCCGGTGCTCATGGACACAAGTGGAGAAATGTTTACCCAGTACGGAATTTCAGCGTTCCCGACTACGTTTATGATCGATAAGGACGGAAATGTATACGGTTATGTTCCCGGACAGATGACAGAGGATATCATGCGGAGTATCATTGATCAGACGCTGGAAAACAGCAGGGAATAGAAAAACAGATAACAGCAGGCGGGGATCATTCCTGCCTGCTGTTATCTGTCTTATCTGCGGAACCGAAAGCGATGCCCATGCTGAGTCGGTTCTGTTTTGCCTGCCATCGGAGGGCTTTTTTCTCCAGTGACTTCATGTATTCTTCTTTACCGTTACAGTAGCCGTCATTGTCAAAGGGAAATTCCGCCGCCAGCTTTTTCTTCAGGGCGGCATATTCCGCCGCTGTATCCTGATGGGATCTCAGGTAATCCCGCACGGCGATGTGGCGTTGGATATCAGTCTGATTGCTCAGTTCGAATATATGGATGTGGTGTGTACGGTTATCACCGCCCTTGGCGTAAAATCTTCTTCCGGGAATGCCAAACTCGCCCCGGCACTCGTAGCCCAGAGACTCAAATTCTTTATCGTGGGCATCAACAAGAGAGATGTCTTTGACTACAGGCATGATATCGATGATTGGTTTGGCGGCCAGGCCCTTGACCGATGTACTTCCGATATGATAGACTCCCGCACAGTTCTTGCCGAGTATTTTTTTGATCTTCTTTGCTTCTTCTTTGAACAGTGTTTCCCATTCAGGACGATAGTCTGCGACTTCAATTTTTCTTGCCATAATTTTCCCTCTCTGCAGGCAAAGTGCTGCGGTTTTTATTAGTAACTTTATGTCCTTATATATGTCTTTACAGGGTGAGTATAGCACAGATGGCGACTTTTTCATACTTTTTTGGGAGAGGGGATTGTGCTATAATGATTGCGTTGAAACGCAGTCCAGACCGATTGCATCGGTCTGCCCTGCTACGCAGGGATTATAGCGCGACCTGCGGTTTGAAAAGTAAATGGCGCTAAAGCGCCGCTTCCTTTTCTGCACACGCAGTATAATGATTGCGTTGAAACGCAATCCAGACCGATTGCATCGGTCTGTCCTGCTACGCAGAGATTATAGCGCGACCTGCGGTTTGAAAAGTAAATGGCGCTAAAGCGCCACTTCCTTTTCTGCACACGCAGTATAATGATTGCGTTGAAACGCAATCCAGACCGATTGCGCAAAAATTATGGGAAAGTGGAAGGCAGCATGGTTACGATAGAGAATAACTGTTTCTCTATTCCTCAGATCTGTGAGTCCGGGCAGTGTTTTCGGCTGGATGCTGTTTCTGAGGATACATATGAGCTGCTGGCGGGCAGCAGGTACCTGAAGATTAGGATCCGGGAAAACCTGGCAGAGGCAGCAGGCAGAGACGGGAACAGAAAAGCAAATTCGCAGGGAGAGACGATCCTGTACTGTACGCAGGAAGAATATGATACATTCTGGAAAGAGTATTTTGATCTTTCGGTGTCTTATTCGGATTATATAGGTCAGATCGATGAGCAGGATGATTATCTGAAAAGCGCTGCTGCGTTCGGTGGCGGGATTCGGATTCTCAGGCAGGATACGTGGGAGATGATCATTACATTTATTCTCTCTCAGCAGAATAATATTCCCCGCATCAAAGGCTTGATCCGGGCCCTCAGCGAAAGGTACGGAAAGAAGTGTGAAACGCCGGAAGGTAGGGCGTATTATGCATTTCCCTGTGCAGAGGAACTCTCGCGGGCAGCAGAAGAGGAATTAAGAGAACTGAAATTGGGGTACCGAAGTAAATATATCTGTCAGACGGCCAGGATGGTCGCCGGGGGAGAAATCGATCTGGACGCCTTGAAAGAAATGGAATACACGGAAGCGCGTACAGAGCTTATGCGGCTCTCCGGCATAGGCGGCAAGGTGGCTGACTGCATCTGTCTGTTCGCTCTGCACCAGATGGACGCTTTCCCGGTGGATACACATATTAAGAAAGTTCTGGAGCTCCATTATCCCCACGGATTTCCATTTGAGAAATACAGGGGCTGTGCGGGAGTTATGCAGCAGTATATATTTTACTATGATTTAAAATATCACTAAGGAGGAGAAGGAAGATGAACATACTTGTAGTTGTGGATATGCAGAAAGACTTTATCGACGGATCTCTCGGCACGAAAGAAGCTGTTGCGATCGTTCCGGCCGTCGTGGAGAAGATCCGTGAGTTTGACGGAAAGGTGATTGCTACGAGAGATACACATGCTAAAGACTATCTTGAGAGTGCAGAGGGAAGACATCTTCCGGTCGTGCACTGTGTGAAAGATACGCCGGGATGGCAGATCAACGTCGAAGTGGATGAGGCGCTCAGGAGTAAGTCGGAGGTCAGGATCATTGACAAGCCTACATTCGGAAGTGTGGAACTGGGCGAATACATAAAGCGGTCAAACGATACTGCAGCGCCGATTGAGAAGATCACTCTTGTGGGTCTGTGTACGGACATCTGTGTGATTTCTAATGCGCTGCTCTTAAAAGCATACCTTCCGGAAGTGACGGTTGAGGTTGATATCTCATGCTGCGCGGGAGTGACTCCTCAGAGTCATGAACAGGCGGCGGAGGCGATGAAGATGTGTCAGATTGAAATCGTGTAAGGAGATAAGAGTTATGGAGAATTTTCAGTATTATGCGCCGACAAAGGTTGTCTTTGGAAAAGGAACCGAAGATCAGACCGGACAGCTTGTTGCAGAGCAGGGGTGCAGGAAAGTGCTTGTCCACTATGGAAGCGGCAGCGTGGTGAGAAGCGGACTGCTTGAACGGATCGGCAGATCACTTGACGAAGCGGGTATTGCTTATGTATCGCTGGGAGGAGTAGTGCCGAATCCACGGCTGTCTCTCGTATATGAAGGAATAGAGCTCTGCAAAAAGGAAAAGGTCGATCTTATTCTTGCTGTGGGCGGAGGAAGTGTGATAGATTCCGCCAAGGCTATCGGATACGGCGTCGCAAACGGCGGGGATGTGTGGGATTTCTACGAGAAGAAGAGAAAGGCTGAAGGCTGCCTTCCGATTGGCGTGGTTCTGACGATTGCGGCGGCCGGATCGGAGATGAGCGATTCTTCTGTAATAACAAATGAGGACGGATGGCTCAAGCGAGGCTACAGTAGCAACTATGCAAGAGCAAAATTTGCCGTTATGGATCCGGACATTACCATGACATTGCCGAAATACCAGACGGCCAGCGGTTGTGTGGATATCATGATGCACACGATGGAGCGGTATTTCAACCGCAGTGATAACATGGAGATGACCGACGGGATCAGTGAACACCTGATTCGGACAGTGATGAAAAATGCGAAGATCCTGATGCGGAAACCGGATGATTATAACGCGAGAGCAGAAGTGATGTGGGCGGCAAGTCTTTCGCATAATGGACTGACCGGATGCGGAACAGACGGCGGAGACTGGGCAAGCCATCAGTTGGAGCATGAGCTGGGCGGTATGTTCGATGTGGCTCATGGAGCGGGAATAGCCGCAGTATGGGGAAGCTGGGCTAGATATGTGATAGACGCCCGGGCTGAGAGGTTCGCACAGTTTGCGGTGAATGTTATGGGTGTGACACCGGAAGGAACCGATATGGAAACAGGCATGAAGGGAATCGAGGCTATGGAAGAATTTTTCCGCGCCCTTGATATGCCGGTGAGCATCCGGGATATGGGAATAGAACTCCGGGAGGAGCAGATGCGGGAACTGGCGGAGAAATGCAGTCATTTCGGTAAGCGGACAATTGGCTGTATCAGAAAACTGGATAAAGAGGATATGTATCGGATTTATAAGAATGCGAGAGGATGATCAGAGATGAACACGGTAGAGATGCTGGATGAACTGCAGAACAAGGCTCTGCATGATGAGAAACTGAAAAACAGGTTTTTAGAGACAAAGAAAGAGGAAGATGCCCTCGGAGCTTTCTGTCGTGTATGCAGAGAACTGGGATATGATATTTATCCGATGGACGTTATTCAGGCAGGTGACGAGTTCTATGCGGCGATGAAGCGGAGTACCAACGGAGGAGGAGAGAATTCGCCGAAGCTGGAAGGCGAGGATGACCTCTATGAGATGTTCTTTGCCAGCATGGAACAGATGGAGGAAATGGACATGGAATCAACATTAAAAGATTTAAAAGAAAGAAGGAGTATCCGCGCCTATAAACCGGAGCAGATCAAAGAGGAGGAACTGCAGAAAATCCTTGAGGCAGGAACTTATGCGCCGACCGGGATGGGAATGCAGTCTCCCAAGATTGTGGTAGTACAGGATAAGGAGACGAGAGATTATCTGTCTGAGCTGAATGCAAAGTATCTGGGAAGCGATTCAGATCCGTTTTATGGTGCGCCCACAGTGCTTGTCGTACTCGCATCCAGAGCACGTCCTACCTGTGTGGAGGACGGTTCCCTTGTGATGGGAAATCTGATGAATGCGGCGTATGCTGCGGGTGTGGGCTCCTGCTGGATTCATCGCGCGCGGGAGGTGTTTGACTCAGAAGAGGGAAAAGCACTTTTGAAGAAGTGGGGAATCGAGGGAGATTATATCGGCGTCGGACACTGTATTCTCGGATATCCGGCGGACGGGGCAGTACCCCAGGCGAAGCCGAGAAAAGATGATTATATTGTGTATGTGAGGTAAAGAAATGGCTGGATTTGTGTGCGTCGGACTCGGAGGAGCTCTTGGAGCGATGCTCAGATATGCTATCAGCCTGATCCCCTTTAAAGGAAGTTTCCCGGCACTTACATTGGTCACAAATATACTGGGCGCGCTGGCTATCGGCATCATCGCCGGGGCCGCGGCGCGAAAAGGACTTCCGCAGAACGTCGTCCTGTTCTTTAAGACCGGTGTGTGCGGAGGATTTACGACATTTTCCACCTTTTCGCTGGAAGCTTATGACCTGCTGGAACGGGGGCATATCAAAATGTCGGTTCTGTATATCGTTCTGAGTGTCGTCTGCTGTCTGGCAGGCGTGGCGGCAGGAATGTATGCGGCGGAGCATACAGCATAAAATGTTTTCAGATAAACGGACAGTGTCTGCTTTTTTATGTGGCAGAAACTGACTTTTGATGATACAATAGGGAACAGCAAATGCAGGTCATGTGCAGAAAGGAGAGCACAATGGAAGAAACATACATGGAAATGCTTACACGACGTGCGAGAAACGCTGCGACAGAAGCAGTGAAACTGGGAACGGCGGAGAAAAACAGAGGGCTTCTTTCGGTAGCGGACGAACTGATCTCACAGCAGGGGGCAATCCTTGCAGAAAATGAGAAAGATCTTGCAGCAGCAAGAGAGAAGGGCATCAAGCAGTCTCTGATCGACAGACTGGTCCTCTCGGAAAAGAGGATCGCTGATATGGCGGAGGGATTAAGACAGATTGCCGGACTCGATGATCCGATCGGTGAGGTTTTGTATATGAAGACGAGACCAAATGGTCTTCGGATCGGGCAGAAGAGAGTGCCCCTCGGTGTAGTCGGTATTATTTATGAATCCCGCCCCAATGTGACGGCGGATGCTTTCGGTTTGTGCTTTAAGACAGGAAATGCGGTCATTCTGCGCGGCGGAAGCGACGCTATCAATTCTAATAAGGCGATCGTGCTTGCCATTAAGGCAGGATTACGCAAAGAAAGACTATGTCAGGATATGGTCGTACTTGTAGAAGATACAAGCCGGGATGTCGTGAATGATATGATGAAAATGCATGGCGGCATCGATGTTCTGATCCCGAGGGGCGGCGCAGGTCTTATCGCAAATGTCGTAGAGAACAGTACGGTTCCGGTAATCGAGACCGGCACAGGAAACTGCCATGTCTATGTAGATGAGACGGCTGACATCCGGATGGCGGCTGATATTGTAGAGAATGCAAAGACACAGCGCATGGGAGTGTGCAATGCTTGTGAATCTCTTGTAGTTCACAGTGGGATTGCAGAGACAGCACTTCCTCAGATCGTACAGAAATTAAAGAACCATGATGTGGAGATTCGCGGAGATGAAAGGGCGCAGGAAATCTGTAAAGAAATCATTCCGGCTACAGAAGAAGACTGGGGTACAGAGTATCTGGACGCTATTATATCCGTGAAGATCGTGGATTCCATTGACGAGGCGATTGCCCATATCAATAAATATAATACCGGACATTCCGAGTCCATTATCACAAAAGATTATAATAATGCGCTGAAATTCCAGGATGAGATCGACGCGGCGGCAGTGTATGTGAACGCTTCCACCAGATTTACCGATGGATTTGAATTCGGATTCGGCGCCGAGATCGGCATCAGCACGCAGAAGCTCCACGCAAGAGGACCGATGGGACTTGAAGCGCTGACCACGACGAAATATATTGTCTTCGGGAACGGGCAGATCAGAAAGTAACATAAAAGAATTTATAGTATCCAGGCGGAGCATCAGAAGTTTTAACCTCTGATGCTCCGCCTGAACATTTTATAAAGATTGTGCCTGAAAGAAACGTATCATCTTCCGCCTGCCTGCCATCTCCTCCAGACAAAATATCCCCCAAAGGCAGATAGAAGGGCAAGGATAAGATATATGAACGGACCTGCCTGATATGATGTCAGATAAGTGCCGAAGAACGGAACCAGGCGGTGTTCTTCCTGTGAGGTGAGGAATTCTTTTTCTTCGTCAGAGAGGTATTCCTGTTCCCATCTTTTTGCGAGATCAGCTCTGCGGATGTCATAGAGCTGCGCGGCAGTGCCGGTGAAGTACGGGATGCCGTTTTCGTCGACGGAAAAATACGGACTGTCGGATTCGTATGCTGCATCATCGATCCAAGCATCTATATCGTCATATTTTGCAGAATATGGAACGGCGGAATCGGGAAATGCGGTGATACGTTCTGTACTTTCACGCTCCGCATCATATGCGTCGTTCATTTCTCCCAGAAGTTCGTCGTCCAGAGGACGCCCTTTGAGATCGGCAGCCAGTTCCTGCTGGGCTTTGTAGCTGTCATACGCAGTATAGGAATCGTCGCTGCCGCTGTTTGAAGAGACGACGGACATAAAAGGCGGCAGGATGACAGACGCCGCTGCCATAGCCATCAGTGTGAGTGTCACAATCCACACAGCTTTTCGCTGAAAGAGCTTTTTGTATTCATATTTTATAAGAGTCCACAGATTATACATCGTCATACCCCTCCCTGTTTTACATCGGAGCCGGCCAGAGCAACGCCCGGCGTATCGTTAAACTGCTCCAGATTAAATTCTTCCAGATTCTCCCCGATATCCTCATGTGTTCCGTTGAAGATCAGGCGGCCGTCTTTCATTATGAGGATGCGGTCGGCGATCAGTTCAATGTCAGATACGATATGGGTGGAGAGCAGGACGATACTTTCCTGTCCGAGCCGGTCGATCATTTCCCGGAATCGGACGCGCTCTTTCGGATCAAGCCCGGCTGTGGGCTCGTCGAGCACAAGGAGTTTGGGGCGGTTTAAGAGTGCCTGCGCGATGCCCAGACGCTGTTTCATGCCTCCGGAGTATGTTTTGATCTTTTGTTTTTTATGTGCTTCAAGTCCTACCAGGGATAACAGCTCCTCGGTGCGGCAGCGGGCGTCAGTTTTGCGCAGTCCTTTGAGTGCGGCCATATACATGAGGAAGTCTTCGGCGGTAAAGCTGGGATAATAGCCAAAGTCCTGAGGGAGATATCCGAGGATACTCCGGTAGTCTTCTATGGATACATCTGCCCTTCCGAAAGTTACTGTGCCGCTGTCCGGGCGCAGGATGCTACAGATCATGCGCATGAGAGTTGTTTTCCCGGCTCCGTTGGCCCCCAGCAATCCGTGCACACCTTTTCCGAGAGTAAGGGAGATCCGATCCACGGCGATTTTATTTTTATAATGCTTGCTCAGCCGGTCAATGTGAAGTTCCATGTTAATTCCTCCGATTGTCTGATATATTTTCTAAGTTCCAGTACCGCTGCGATTCCGAAGAAGAGAAGCGCTGTGGGAATGAGTGCAGGGATATCCGCCGCACGGTCCAGAAAGCCTGTGGTGTCTGCGGTGAGAAAGAATACGCTGACAAGAGCACTGATTCCGGCGCATAGAATAGTACAGTCTCTTCCGCGAAGTTTCCGGACCGCAGGAAGTGTGAGGGTGCAGGTCGACAGATAGGGCAGCAGGATACAGGCTGCAGTCATGCTCAGATTCGTTTCCCAGAAATGGGAACCAAAGGGTATCAGTGCTGCCAGCAGGAGCAGGTTTTCCCCGCCCAGTATGCCAAGCCGTGCGCACAGGACAGCCTGCAGGGAGAACCGGGCGGATAATTCCAGCTCCTCCATGCCAAACCGTGCAGAACGCCCGGCCTCTGCGATCATTGCCAGCGCAAGGAACGGGATGCAGGCGGACAGGATGACAGGGGCGGACAGCTCTTGTAGCCGTTCCTGTGTGTCTGCCGTCTGCCAGGGATGTAGAGTTAATAGTATGGCAGCAGCGAAGATGAAGACAGACAGGACCCAGTTCCATTTTCGGATATAGTGCATTTGGATTCGCAGAAAGCCCGGCCATGATATGCGGGGAGAATAAAGAGTCTCATCTGCTGTGGCACGATATCCGGCACTTAGGAAGAATTCAGCTTTCCGTTCAGGCGACGGAACTGTATAGAGTCTGCGTAAAGTCCTGGTCAGAAGTGTTTTTTGTCTGAAATGATTTCTATTCACTGGAAATCCTCCTTTCTCAGCTGATTTTCTAAAAGTTTTAATGCCCGTTTCAATCTGCGGTATACTGCGAATCGTGACAGGTTCATGATCCTGCCGATCTCACCGGGATTCAGCTCCAGTACATAGCGCAGGCAGATGATCTCCCGGTCGGACTCGCTGAGTGTCTGCAGAGCCTGAACCAGAACAATTGATGTGTCTGTGAGCTCCGAGACGGATGCAGTGGGAAAGAATGCTGTGCCCTCGTTGCTGTGAGCTGCATCGCTGAATATGGATATATCACAGTTGATGCCGGATTCCGGCCGTTTTTTTATGCGACGGATGTAATCTATACACAGATTCCGCGCGATAGTGTACAGGAAAGCGAGAGGCTTTCCTCTGTCATAATAAGCAGAAGTTTCCAGAAACTTAAGGAAAGTCTCCTGAGTGAGATCTTCTGCAAGACTGCGGTCCTGCATACGGAAAAAGCGGTATCGGTATATGTCATCGTAGTATTCTTCCAGATTCATCAGCAGAGCCCCTCCTTTCATAGTGTATAACGCATGAGCTTTTCAATCTGTGCGCTCCTGCAAAAAAAGTTTGGGCTGTATGAGTACAGCGTTCGCAGGGAAATTATAAGTATTCATATATTATACACCGGTATCTCTATGTTTTTTTTGATATTCAAGAAAATAAGTGAATATGAGCGTATATATATAAATAACACTTGCATAATATGCAAAAAAGATGTATTATTATGCAAGTGTTATTCATAACTATTTTTATGAAATGCTTTACTTGCCATTAAATGAGGTATATCATAGGAAACTGAAATGCGAAGCAATCCGCGTAAGCATTTAAGGCAGAAAGAAGACAGATAAAGTGTATATGAAAGGAACAGAGATATGATCAAAGTTGGTATTATCGGCGCAACCGGCTATGCGGGCGGGGAGCTTGTAAGAATATTATCAGGACATAAGGAAGCAGAGATCAAATGGTATGGTTCAAGAAGCTATATTGATCAGAAATATGCGGACGTATACAGAAATATGTTCCAGATTGTGGATGCGGTCTGCATGGATGACAACATGGAGGAACTGGCGTCACAGGTAGATGTGATCTTTACGGCGACGCCTCAGGGGCTGTGTGCATCCCTTGTAAATGAAGAAATTCTTTCAAAGACAAAGATCATTGACCTGAGCGCGGATTTCCGACTGAAAGACGTGAAAGTGTATGAAGAGTGGTATAAAATCGAGCATAAGGCACCGCAGTTTATTGACGAGGCAGTATACGGTCTGTGCGAGATCAACCGGGAAGATGTGAAGAAAGCGAGACTGGTGGCAAATCCCGGATGTTATACAACGTGCTCCATCCTGACAGCATATCCTCTTGCAAAAGAGGGGCTGATCGATATGAGTACGCTGATCATCGACGCAAAATCCGGCACTTCAGGAGCAGGAAGAGGGGCCAAGGTACAGAATCTCTTCTGCGAAGTGAATGAGAATATGAAGGCATACGGTGTGGCAACTCACAGACACACTCCTGAGATCGAGGAGCAGCTGGGCTATGCGGCAGGCGAGAAAGTGGTGCTCAACTTCACCCCGCATCTCGTACCGATGAACAGAGGAATCCTTGCCACGGAATATGCAAAACTCACAAAAGACGTGAGCTGGGAAGAGGTAAAAGCAGTCTATGACAAATACTATGAGAATGAAAAATTCGTGCGTGTCCTCGACAAAGATGTATGTCCTGAGACGAAATGGGTAGAGGGCAGCAATTATGCGGACATCGGCTTTAAGATCGATCCGAGAACGAAACGTATCATCATGATGGGCGCTATTGATAATCTGGTGAAAGGCGCTGCGGGACAGGCGGTGCAGAATATGAACCTGATGTTCGGATTAAAAGAGAGTGAGGGGCTGGAACTGGTGCCGATGTTCCCATAGGAAGATGAAAGGAATGTTCACTATATGATAAGAGTTATGACAATAGATGATTACGATGAAGTTTATGCCCTCTGGAAGAAAATCAGGGGCTTCGGAATCAGGAGCATTGATGATTCCAGAGAGGGAGTGGACCGGTTTCTGAAGAGAAATCCGACGACCAGCGTAGTGGCGGTGAAAGACGGGAAGATTGTCGGAAGTATCCTCTGCGGACACGACGGAAGACGGGGATGTCTCTATCATGTATGCGTAGACGAGGCATACCGGAGGCATGGAATAGGACGCGATATGGTGGTTCATGCGATGAAGGCATTGCAGGCAGAGAAGATCAATAAAGTTTCTCTTATTGCGTTTACAAAGAACGATATCGGAAATGCATTCTGGAATACGATCGGATGGACGGAGCGTCTGGATTTGAACTATTATGATTTCACATTGAATGAAGCAAATATCACAGCTTTTAACGAGCAATAAGAAAGAGGGATGGAAAATGCAGAAGATCAAAGGTGGGGTGACAGCGGCAAAGGGCTTTGAGGCGGCAGCGGCAGCAGCAGGCATTAAATATCAGGACCGCGCGGACATGGCGCTTATTTACAGTGAGAAGCCGTGTAAAGTGGCAGGTGCATTTACGACAAATTTAGTGAAAGCAGCACCGGTAAAATGGGACAGAAACGTAGTGGACAGCGGCATGAAATCGCAGGCTGTTATCGTGAATTCTGGCATTGCAAATGCGTGTACCGGTGAAGAAGGCATGAACTATTGTAAAGAAACAGCAAAAGAAGCGGAAATGGTACTGGGAGTAGATGCCAGAAGCGTCTTAGTCGGTTCAACGGGTGTGATCGGAATGCAGCTTCCCATGGATCGAGTGAAAAATGGAATCCGCAAGCTGGCAGATGCGAAGAAATCTGATCTTGAGAGCGGCACACTGGCGGCTCAGGCAATCATGACGACAGATACAAAGAAAAAAGAAGTTGCAGTTACAGTAGAAATCGGGGATGTGACAGTGACTATCGGCGGAATGGCAAAAGGATCCGGTATGATCCATCCGAATATGTGCACTATGCTTGCATTTGTCACAACGGACGCCAAGATTTCCAGAAAAGCGCTTCAGGCCGCACTTAGCGAAGATGTGGAAGATACATATAATATGATCTCTGTGGACGGAGACACCTCTACTAATGATACCGTGCTCCTGCTGGCAAACGGAGCAGCCGGAAACGAAAAAATCCGTTATGGTACATGGGAGTATGAGGAGTTCAAAAGCGCCCTTCATTATGTAAACGAAACCCTGGCGAAAGAAATGGCAGGAGACGGCGAGGGTGCTACTGCGCTGTTTGAGGCTAAGATCATCGGCGCAGATACAAAAGAGCAGGCGAAAAAACTTGCCAAATCTATTGTCTGCTCCAATCTCACAAAGGCTGCTATTGCAGGACACGACGCCAACTGGGGAAGAATCCTGTGTGCAATGGGATATTCCGGGGCACAGTTTGACCCTGAGAAAGTGGATCTTTATTTCGAGAGCGAAGCAGGAAAACTTAAGATCATTGAGAACGGAGTTGCGCTTGATTACAGTGAGGAGAAAGCAACGGAAATCCTGTCACAGCCGAAAGTAACGGCGATCGCCGATATTAAAGAGGGAGACGTAGAGGCTACAGCATGGGGATGCGACCTGACACATGGATATATCGATATCAATGCAGATTACCGCAGCTGACATCTGTATATTTTGAAATGCAAAAAAAGGGACATCTTAAAGTCTGATCCGGAACGTAGTCAAATCGGGTTTTACTACGTCCCCAAAGGAGGTAAGTATGAATAAGAATATGCAGCAATATCTTGATAAAGCGCAGGTCCTCATAGAGGCTCTGCCGTATATCCAGCGCTTCAACCGTAAGATTATCGTAGTCAAGTACGGCGGCAGCGCTATGGTGGATGAAGAGTTAAAGAAGCGTGTTATTGAGGATGTGACACTTTTGAAACTTGTCGGTTTCAAGCCGATCATCGTTCATGGCGGCGGCAAGGAGATCAGCAAGTGGGTCGGTAAAGTAGGAATGGAGCCGAAATTTATCAACGGTTTGCGTGTGACGGATGCGGACACGATGGAAGTGGCGGAGATGGTGCTGGGCCGCGTAAATAAGAGCCTGGTACAGCTGGTAGAGAGTCTTGGTGTGCGCGCCATCGGCATCAGCGGAAAGGACGGCGCTCTTCTGAAGGTCGACAAGAAATATTCCGACGGACAGGATATCGGATATGTAGGAGATATCAAAGAAGTAAACGGCCAGATCCTCTATGATCTGCTGGAGAAGGATTTCCTTCCGATCGTATGTCCGGTGGGATTGGATGATGATTTCAATACATACAATATCAACGCGGACGACGCGGCGTGCGCGATCGCCCGTGCGGTCAAAGCGGAAAAGCTGGCGTTCCTGACCGATATTGAAGGCGTGTATAAAGACCCGTCGGATCCCTCTACGCTTATCTCCGAACTTCGTGTGGACGAAGCGAAGAAGCTGATGGACAGCGGATACATCGGAGGCGGTATGCTGCCGAAACTTCAGAACTGCATCGATGCCATTGAAGCAGGCGTTTCAAGAGTGCACATACTGGACGGACGTATTCCGCACTGTCTGCTCCTTGAAATCTTTACTAACAAAGGAATCGGTACGGCAATTTTAAACAGTGAAGAAAGCAGGTATTATCATGGTGAACAATAAGATACAGGCGGCGGAAGAAAATCTGATCCATGTCTATAATCGTTTCCCGGTGGTCCTGGATCACGGCGAGGGAATGTACCTCTATGACACGGATGGCAGGAAATACCTTGATTTTGCCGCAGGATTTGCAGTGACAGGACTGGGATATTACAACAAAGAGTTAAATGAGACGCTGAAAGCTCAGATTGATAAATTATATCACACCTCGAATCTCTACTACCACGAGAGCTGCGGTGAGGCGGCGAAAGAGCTGAACCGGGTGTGCGGTATGGACCGTGTGTTCTTTACGAACAGTGGCGGCGAGGCGGTGGAAGGCGCATTAAAGTCGGCCAGACGCTACGCATATACGAAAGGTACGGGAAGATATGAGTTCATTGCCATGGAGAATTCATTCCACGGCAGGACGTTTGGGGCAGTGTCCGTGACAGGACATGACGCTTACAGAGAGCCGTTTGAGCCCCTTGTTCCGGGTGTGAAATTTGCAAAGTTCAATGATCTGGACAGTGTGAAAGCCCTGGTCAGCGATAAGACCTGTGCGATCATTCTGGAGCCTCTGCAGGGAGAGGGCGGCATTAATCTTGCCACACAGGAATTCATGGAAGGAATCCGGAAGATCTGCGATGAGAACGGAATCCTTATGATCTGCGACGAAGTGCAGTGCGGCATGGGCCGGACCGGGAGTATGTTTGCATGGCAGGGATTCGGTACGAGACCGGACATCCTGACAATGGCAAAAGCTATCGGAAACGGCATCCCTGTCGGGGCGTTTGCCATGACAGAAGAGGTTGCCAAATACTCTCTGAAGCCCGGAGACCATGGAGCTACATATGGCGGTAACCCTCTTGCATGTACTGCGGTGAAAAAAGTGATCGAGATATTTGAACGGGAGAATATCGTAGGCCATGTCAATGAAGTGGCTCCGTATCTTACGAAAAAGCTGGATGAGCTTGCAGATGAATTAGACTGTGTAGTTCAGCGTAAAGGAAAAGGTCTGATGCAGGGAATTGAGATCACGAAACCGATAGCAGAAATAAACAGACGTTGTGTGGAAGAAGGTCTTCTCGTGATACAGGCAGAGGGAAATGTGATCCGTTTTGTTCCTCCTCTGATTGTGGAAAAAAAGCACATAGACGAGATGATAGATAAACTGAAACAGGCACTGACAGAGTAAGTGGTGCACTGGTAATGAATAAGAAAACCGGTCACAGGACATACTATCCGGAAAACAGGCATAAAATGCATGGAGGTATGATCCTATGATTGGTTTTTTTATTGCGCTGATTTCCGGAGCGATGATGAGTATACAGGGAGTGTTTAACACACAGGTCACAAAGACGACCGGTGTGTGGGTAAGCAACGGATGGGTGCAGATCACAGCCTTTACAGTCTGCCTGGCGGCATGGTTTTTTACCGGGCGTGACAGTGTGGCGGCTCTCGGAAAAGTAGAACCCAAATATATGTTGTTGGGAGGTGTCATCGGCGCCGGGATTACATGGACGGTTATCAAAAGTATAGAAGCTCTGGGGCCTGCGAAGTCGGCGCTTCTTATCGTTATCGCACAACTTGCGGTATCTTATCTTATTGAGATTTTCGGTCTGTTCGGAATGGATAAAGAGCCTTTTTCATGGAGAAAACTGGGCGGGCTTGCGCTTGCGATTGTGGGGATTGCCGTATTTCAGTGGGAAAATTGAAAATGAACCGTAATAATCCTGTAACAAAATGTCAAATCCTTAACAAACATGTAAATGTCTATTGTAATTTAAGAAAAAATTCGTTACAATGTTACTGTCCGGCATAAAGGGGTAGTTCTTCCGCTTGGAAAAGAGGGAGAAAAATATGCAAGACGACCAGAAAAAATTAAAAATACCGTATATTTTGAAGAAAGCGCTTTTGGT
>DWXI01000010.1 GCA_019119265.1 Candidatus Mediterraneibacter intestinigallinarum
CAGATTGGCTAACATTAAGTCTGCTAAGAAAAGAATTTTAGTAAACGAGACAAAGGCTGCAAGAAATAAAGCAATCAAGTCTAAAGTTAAGACTGCTGTCAAGAAAGTTGACGCTGCAGTTATCGCTAAAGACGCAGAAGCTGCTAAGACTGCTCTGCACGCAGCAATCGTGGAGATTTCCAAAGCAGGAAGCAAAGGTGTTTATCACAAAAAGACTGTTTCCAGAAAGATCTCCCGTCTGTCAAAAGCTGTAAACAGTATTGCTTAATTAACATAGAGAGATTATAAAAGGCATCCGCACCGTCAGGCGGATGCCTTTCTTTTTTATTCTTTCAGCGTCGGCCATACCGAGACAAGCATTGCTGCAAAACAGGCTGTACCGCCGATTACATTCGACACCGGTTCTGCCCAGAATACGCCGTTCGTTCCGAGATCTCCGACCATCGGCAACAATATAGTCAGCGGCACCACAATGATCACCTTCCGGAACAGGGAGAAAAATACTGCCTGCTTTGGCCGGTTTAATGCCACGTTGGTAGACTGTCCCACGAACTGGAGCGCCATCATAAAGATTCCGCAGAAATAGATCTGCAGTGCCGGGATACCTTTTTCAATCAATTCCTGTTCACTTGTAAACAGATGCAGGAAAAATCTCGGCTCCAGAAATACGACTGCCCACAGAATCAGGGAGAATACAACTCCTACCACCGTAATAAATTTGATAGAAGACTTGACTCTTTTATAACATCCCGCTCCATAATTGTATCCCATAACCGGCTGCGCTCCGGATGTAAGCCCGTTCAGAGGCAGAGTTGCGATCTCTCGCACAGAATTGATCACCGTCATGATCCCCACATAAAGATCCCCGCCGTACCGGGCAAGCACCGCATTGCACACGATCTGAACCGTACCATTCGTGACAGACATGACAAACCCGGATGTACCCAGAAAAGTGATATCTTTTACCAGCGATGCTTTCAGCTTCATGGATTCCGGGGTCAGCCGGAAAAGGGCTTCTTTTCCGGTCAGGAAAACGAATACCCACAGGGCAGAAGCCCCCTGTGATATAACAGTGGCTATGGCAGCTCCTCTTACTCCCATACCCAATCCGAAGATCAGGATCGGATCCAGGATAATGTTCATGACTGCGCCCAACAGCACGGTCAGCATCCCCATTTTCCCGAATCCTTGTGCGTTAATAAAATTATTCATGCCAAGACTCACCATAACGAAGATCGTTCCCAGCAGATAAATCGTAATATAATCGTTCGCATACCCGTAAGTCGCCTCACTTGCCCCAAACAGATATAGAATCGGTCTTTTCAGTGCAAAACAGAGAATCATAAGTACTACACCTGTTAGGAGCAGCATAGCAAATGAGTTTCCCATCACTTTCTGTGCCCGCTTCTCTTCGTGTCCTCCCCGGGCGATGGAACACAGCGGCGCACCTCCCATGCCAAACAGGTTGGCAAAAGCGGATATGATCGTGATGATCGGAAGGCATAATCCGATTCCGGTCAGCGCTTCCGCAGATGCATGCGGCAGATGTCCGATATAGATACGGTCCACAACGCTGTAAAGCACGTTGATCAGCTGTGCCAGTGTCATGGGCACGGCGAGGCTGAGTATATGCCGTACTATACTGCCCTTGCTGAAATCATTATCATTCGATGTTTTATCTTCTTCAGGCCGGCCGCCCTGTACAGCCGTATTCTCTTCCCCCTTCAAAAAAACCTCTCCTCTCTCCTTTTCATTACTATGACGAAACGCCCGGCAGATCTCTGCCGGGCGTTCCGCCGCTTACCTATTGTATGATCAAGTATTAGTTATTAATAAGTTTATCCTCATCACTCCAGCTGTAAAGCTTTCTTATCTCTTCACCGATCTTCTCTGACGGATGCTCGGAAGCAAGCTTTCTCATAGCACGGAAATGAGCCTGTCCGCCTGCTTCTGACATATCAAGCAGGAAGTCTTTTGCAAAAGTACCATCCTGGATATCGGAAAGGATCTTCTTCATCGCTTTCTTTGTATCCTCTGTGATGATCTTCGGTCCTGTTATGTAGTCGCCATACTCTGCAGTATTGGAGATAGAATATCTCATTCCTGCAAATCCTGACTGGTAGATCAGGTCTACGATCAGCTTCATCTCATGGATACACTCAAAGTATGCATTTCTCGGATCATATCCTGCCTCAACGAGAGTCTCAAATCCTGCCTGCATCAGTGCGCATACACCGCCGCAGAGGACTGCCTGCTCACCAAAGAGGTCTGTCTCTGTCTCTGTTCTGAATGTTGTCTCAAGGATACCTGCTCTTGCTCCGCCAATCGCAAGTCCGTATGCCAGTGCTTTGTCAAGCGCTTTACCTGTGTAATCCTGCTCAACAGCTACCAGACACGGAGTACCTTTACCTGCCTGATACTCACTTCTAACTGTATGCCCCGGAGCCTTCGGTGCGATCATTGTAACATCTACGTTCTTTGGCGGTACGATCTGTCCGAAGTGGATGTTGAAGCCGTGTGCGAACATCAGCATATTTCCTTCTTCCAGATTCGGCTCGATATCATTTTTATATAAAGCAGCCTGCTTCTCATCGTTGATCAGGATCATGATGATGTCGGCTTTCTTAGCTGCCTCTGCAGATGTATAAACTTCAAATCCCTGAGCCTCTGCTTTTGCCCATGATTTACTTCCCTCATAGAGACCGATGATGACATTGCATCCTGACTCCTTTAAGTTCAGTGCATGTGCATGTCCCTGGCTGCCGTAGCCGATGATCGCGATTGTTTTTCCTTCCAGAAGGGAAAGGTTACAATCTTCCTGATAATAAATTTTTGCTGCCATTTTGCATTCCTCCTAAAATGATAAAATTATAAATATGCTACATCCTTACTTCCTCTGGAAAGTCCGGTGATACCGGTCCTTGCAAGTTCCAGTATCTCGTATCCTTTCAGAAGATTCAGGAATGCTTCCAGTTTGCTCTGTGTTCCCGTAAGCTCAACGATCAGGGAATCCTCTTCCACGTCAACAATCTTCGCCCTGAAAATATCAGCCACTGAGATAATCTCACCTCTCTGCGACGCGTCGGCACGAAGCTTGACCATGATCAGTTCACGGCATACAGATTCTTCATCTTTGAGCACTTTGATCGCAACCACGTCTTCCAGCTTCCTGACCTGTTTCTCGATCTGAGAAAGGATCAGTTCATCTCCTGACGATACAACTGTGATACGGGTAAATCTCGGATCTGCCGTCATTCCTGCGGTGATACTGTCGATACTGTAACCGCGACGGCTGAATAATCCTGCGATTCGGCTCAAAACTCCGGGATTATTGTCTACAAGTAATGAAAATACCTGTTTTCTCATCAATTTCTCTCCTTCCCGTTTCAAAAACAGATTGCACTCTGTTTTTGTCTTTTATAATATTACCAAGTGTATCCTGCTTTGTCAACCCTGTTCGGCGATTTTCTCGGCAAGTTCATTCAGATATACCCACCGTTCCGTCTTTTCATCAAGAGCCGCCTGTGTCTCCTCCTGCTCTGCCAGAAGTTCCCGCAGTTTCACAGAATTTGTCGCATTAGCCTCAATCTGACGCTCAATGGAAGACAGCTTTTCCTCCAGCGCAGCGATATCATCGTCGATCGTCTCATATTCCCGCTGCTCTTTATAGGTGAATTTCATCTTCTGGGAATGCTGTTTCCAGTTTTTTGAGCTGTTTTTGGCTTTTTGATCTTCTGCTTCCGTCTCTCTTCCTGCAGCCCCGCCTGTCTTATTTGTCTTTTCTACAGCTGTTCCACTCCCCTGTTCGCGCTGCTTTGCAGCCAGATAATCTGTATAGCCGCCCTCATATTGTTTCGCATGGCCGTTTCCGTCCAGTTCGAAGATACGGTCTACAACATTGTCCAGGAAATATCTGTCGTGAGATACTGTGATCACGATGCCGTTAAAGGAGTTGAGATAATCCTCGAGGATCGTCAGGGTCGGAATATCCAGATTATTGCCAGCCTCGTCAAATAAAAGCACATTGGCATTCTCTGCAAGGACACCCAGCAGATACAGCCTGCGCTTTTCCCCGCCTGAGAGTTTTCCGATGGGTGCATACTGCATATCCGGCGTAAAAAGAAATCTCTCAAGAAGCGCCGAGGCACTGATTTTTCCGTCCGTTGTGGTGATATACTCTGCAATATCCTTCACATAGTCGATCACCCGCTGAGTGTCGTCCATATGCTGTTCTTCCTGGGCAAAATATCCAATCTTAATGGTCTCACCGATCTCAATGTGTCCTGCATCCGGCTCCACAAGCCCTGCGATCATCTTGATCAAAGTAGATTTTCCGCATCCGTTGGGCCCGATGATCCCCAGCCTCTGATTTTTCAGGACAATATAGCTGAAATCTTCCAGTATTTTCTTTTCCCCATAACTTTTGCTGATGTGATGGAGTTCGATGGTCTTCTTTCCCATCCTTGTCTCCACGGATCCCAGTTCCACGGTCTGATCCTGCACCGGCGCCTTGCCGTTTTTCAGAGCTTCCAGCCGTTCCAGCCTTGCCCGTTGCTTCGTTGTTCTCGCACGGCATCCCCGCTTCGCCCACTCCAGCTCCATGCGCAGCACGCTCTGCCGTTTCCGCTCTGACGCCAGCTCCATCTCCTCCCTGGCTGCTTTAAGCTCAAGGAAGCCCGAATAATCCGCATCATATCCGTACATCTTCCCGCGACTGATCTCAAGGATCCGACTGCACACTCTGTCAAGGAAATATCTGTCGTGGGTTACCATAAGGACAGTTCCCCTGTAGGATCGCAGATACTCCTCAAGCCATGTGATCATCTCCCCGTCTAAATGGTTGGTCGGCTCGTCCAGAAGGAGAACATCGAAATCCTCCGCCAGCGTTTTCGCCAGCACAACTCTTCTCTTCTGGCCGCCGGAGAGATGTTCGATTTTCTGATTAAACTGAGAAATACCCAGCTCCATCAGATTGGACTCCACCTGCCAGTCTTCTCCATCTCCTTTTGAGAATGCATACGAACGGATATCCGCCCCGTCCGGAAATACCGGATTCTGCGGAACATAGGCGATCTTAAGTCCGTTCTGTCTTATGATCTGTCCCTCGTCCGGCACTTCCTCGCCGGCAATCATGCGGAGAAGCGTGGATTTTCCGGTTCCGTTAATTCCTACAATGCCGATCTTATCTCCCTGCTGGACTCCGAAAGACGCATCCTCATAGATGACCTTTTCTCCATAGATCTTACTGATATGTTCTATATTGATGATATTCATAAAAACTCCTCACAGACTCTGCATTTATATCGCGTATACAGAAAATAAATCCATACGGAACTATTGTGCAGAGTTTGCGAGGAGTTGTCAAGTGCAATCATCGATTCGCCTGATGCCTGCAAATTATCGGTTCACCTGATGTCTGCGGAAGAACAAATATGCCAGTCCGGAAAATACTACAGCGCACAGACCGTTTACGATCATAGACGCCGTCGGCAGAGTCATCTTTATATTCCCTATGCTGTATGCAATGTAGGAGGCAAAATGAAACTCTGATATTTTCTCCGGCAGCAGGGCCAGCAAGTGTACCCACAAGTATCCCCCTGAATTCGTGGACAGAAACAGGGGCACACAGAGATATAAAAATGCAGTCACGATCACTACATAAGGGTTTTTAAACAGAGCTGACAGGAGTAATACAAGCCCTCCAAGGCCGAGTGTCATCACATATCCCATCAGAAGGGCAAGGAGATATGCCTGACTCGTGGTGAGGGCATAACTGGACGGCATACCCGAATAAAGGAGCTGCACGGGAAGATCCCAGCCGTCCGTTCCCACGAAAATGAGAAGTACCGCTGAGTATAGAGACACGATCCCCCAGTACAAGACACTGGCATATACAGTGGATGCCGCCAGCTTTGCAAGAATGAGCCTGTGTTTCCCGTGTTTCATGCACAGAAGGAGCGAATCACATTTCGACTGATATTCTCCTGCAAATACAGGTGCTATACCTACACATATGACCATCATGATGAAAAGCACCCACGGAAGATTGCTGATCAGAATCTCCCACACTTTATAATTGCCATATGTGTACTCACCCACTTTATCATCTTGTTCATCCCACCAGTCTGCCTCTGAAGGAGTCACACTGCCAAGGTTCACATAGTAAGTAAGCCGTTCCTGCACCCGCTCTTTCCTTGCCTCATAGAAATCTTTTCCGAGATTTCCTTCAAACAATTGCCGGTCACTCATATTTCCCTGTCCCTCCTGGATGTACGTTCCGCAGATCTGATTCAACAGATTTCTGTTGGGCAGATACCATGTCCGGTACATCTTCTCTGACAGATACTCAAGCTTCGGATCGTCGGAAGATGTATCAGGATTCTCTGTATAATCGAGGTATTCCTGCATAAGAGAGGTCACTGTCTCCTGATCCAGAACAATGCGTTCTGTCTCTTTCAGAGCGTTCACGGCAGCCATGCCGGTCACCTGATTGCCCTCGCTGTCTGTCGTCTGGATCTGACGGATATTCGACCATGTACAGAACAACAGGAACAAGATACATCCGATCACTGCAAACTGGGTAAGCCTGCTCTGCCATATCCTCTTCCATTCATACCAGATCATTCTCTTCATAACCGTTTCCCCCTTCTTCCTGTTCTCATGCTCTTATCCGACAAATCCCGGTCATCCGGGCTCTGTTCATCGGCAAAACATTTCAGGTACAGATCTTCAAGTGTAGGTTCTGTCTGTTCACAGTCTGCACATGGAGCGAATGGACTGATCACACGTGCTTCCACCACCCTTCCGAGATTACGGGAATTTACGATCGTGTGCCGGTTCTCGAAAGAGAGCCAGTCTCCTGCCGGCACACGGCAGGACCAGACCATTCCGTTCACTTCCGCGACCAGTTCTTCCGCAGTTCCCTGCAGGAGAAATCTCCCCTTCTTCATGATGAGCACCTGATCTGAGATGTACTCGATATCCGACACGATATGGGTGGAAATAATTATGATCTTATCCTGCGCCATCTCTGCAATTACATTTCTGAAATAGGCTCTCTCTTTCGGGTCAAGCCCGGCAGTAGGTTCGTCCATGATCAGGATCTTCGGGTCATTTAGAAGCGCCTGTGCAATGCCGAGCCTGCGCTTCATGCCGCCGGAGAAGGTGCGGATCTTCCGGTTCATATCCTCTTTTAAGTTCACCAGTTCCAACAGTTCCTCGCTCTTTCTCTTTGCCCTGCGCGGCGGGATCCCTTTGACCGACGCAATGTAAAGCATAAAATCCTTTGCAGTAAATCCGGGGGTATAGCCGAATTCCTGGGGGAGATATCCGAGCATATCACGAAATTCCATTCCCATTTCCACATTATTTTTCCCGTCTACTTTTACCTCGCCTCTTGTCGGAGCGACAATCCCGCAGATCATCTGCATGAGAGTCGTCTTTCCCGCTCCGTTCGCTCCCAGAAATCCGTAGATTCCCTCTCTGAGTTCAGCGTTCACATTATCTACGGCAATCCTGTTCTTAAACTGTTTAGACAGCCGTTCCAGCGTTAATCTCATCTACATTCCCTCCTGACTTTTTCACTAAATCCGTCATCTGCCTCACCATTCCAGCCATGGTGATGACCTCTGCGACAGCCCATATCCATACATTCTGCATACTGTATATCTCTCCGCCCGTATTTTCAACACATAAAAATACTCCTCCAAGCAGCACGCTCCATACCCCGCAGAAGAAAAGGCTGTTTTCCTGTTCCCATTTCTTAAGGATTGCCATGCATCCGGCGCACATGGCAAAATATGGTACTGTGCCGTACAAAAGCACCTGCCATATTTCTGCCCGTTCTGATGCCGTAAAGACTGCCGCAGAAAGAAAAAGGATTACAAGATCCGCTGCGCCAAAAGCCGTCAGCCGGATCAACAGTACCTGACGCAGTGGGTTTCTCACTGTCATCTGCAGCTCCAGAAGCCCCGGCTGACACAGATCCCACAGCTCGCGGGCATTGATCAGACAGAGGAGCGGCATACACACGGACCCAAGCAAAAGCAGGGAGCTGTCCGTTCCTGCATTCGGGCCAATGACAACAGCCAGTAAAAGCGTTGTTGCCGCGATCTTGAGCAGCCATGTCCTTTTCCGGATAAACCGAAGCTGATCAAAAAAGAACCATATACCGGACATCTTCTCCTCCGGACGATGTTCTTTTATCTGTTCTGCCAACAGACGTGTTTCTTTTCGATGCTTTTCGTCGTATGGTGGAACCGTAAATGCCATCAGACGTTTTTTCAGTTTTCTGTCCATAGTGTTTTCTTCTCCTTTCTGTCCACGATCATGCAAGTTTATCCCGCAGCTTACTCTCCGCCTGTTTCAGCCGGTATCTGACTGTAGATACCGGTATGTCCATGATACAGGCAATATCTTTCAGACGCATATCCTGATAATAACGCAGGATGATCATTTCTTGTTCTTCCGGTTCCAGCTCATCCAATGCCGTCATGACCTGCATCCGGTCAAGCAGCCTGTCGATTTCTCCGCCTCCGCCGGATTTTTCTTCACCGTATCCTTCCTGTTCCTCCGTCGCCAATTCATATATCGTACTCGCTCTTTTGAAATAATCTTTTATGGCATTTGATGCTATTACATAGAGGTAGTTCTTCCTCTTCCCGTACTCGCGGTATCTCTCCAGACTGCACATGAATTTTAAGAACACTTCCTGCGTAATATCCTCGGCCAGCGTCTTATTTCTCAAAAGCCGGTAACAGTATTTATAAATATCCTCGTAGTTCTCGCAGATCAGATCCTCTATGAACCTTTCATCATCAGGATCTTCCCGCCGCAATATGTGAAACAATTATTATATCCTCTCAATGCCTGTAACAGTTCTTCCTTGCGTTATCTATAAAGTATAACGATTCAGGTTGACAAAAAAACAAAAAATCACATAAAAAATGTCCAGCCATTTCAGCCGGACATTCAAAATCATCTTCTCTTATTCTCTATCTTTTCCTGCGGAACAGCAGAATTCCTCCTGCCATCAGCAGTATCCCTATGGCAAGGATCCAGTATTTCGTAGTAAAATCCTGCAGCATACCAAATGGATACAACTTCCCCAGATATTTATATCCTGCGCCTGTGGCTGCGATATAATACCCAAGCGGGATCATATATCCCACGATCAGGTTATCGGAGACTGCATAGGCAAAGATGCCGAGTCCTCCGAATGCCAGGATTTCCGCCATTGTACCGAAGAAATACCTGCCGGTCTCCATCTCACAATTCCCGGAATGCATCACACTGATGTAGACAAGGACAAGAAGCGCCGATTCAAGGAAACTGAATCCGATACGGATCAGATACACAGATGTAATACTCGTATACTTTGCCTTCACCAGTTCCCACAGATCCCGGTTCTGTTCCGGAAGGAATACCGGCACAAAGAGGATGATGCCGATCAGCGCCACATAGGTCTCCAGTACTTTTGCACTCTCCGCAGCGTCCAGATTCGAGATGCCGAGGATCAGAGGCGATGCTGCCAAAAGCCCTGCGCTGATCAATAAATGTTTCCATACATTATGCTTCAGCTGTACGCTTGTGATTTCCAAATATTTTCCCACGGCGTCTCAGATGCCCCTTTCTCTTTTTCTCATAGATAAATATAGTCAGTGCCAGAAGTACAAGTGCCAGTACCGCATACAGGATACGGTTCATGACGAGCTGCCGAAAATCTTCGGCAAATCCCTCATAATTGAGTTCTGTATTATGTCTGGGTATCAAATTCCAGCCGTAACGCCCGCCATTCATGGCTGAAGCCCCGGTCATCACACTCATAAACCACCAGACGGCCTGAACCAGTACAGCAAGAGCAGTCTCCGTAAGCTCAGTGCACAGCATCCCCACTGCAACCACAATCATAACCATGGGCAAAAGCCAGCCCAGATCGTATTTCAGCCATGCCAGATAATCCAGCTGCACACCTTCGATTCCTGCTGTGATACAGCTTACTGTCGGCAGCAGGGAGAGGATCAGCACCGGGATCATATGCATGAACACCAGAGCTGCGTACCGTGTTTCCATGACCACGGCAGATGATGCCCCTCTGGAATAGATCAGTTCCTGCATCTGTGCTCTCTTATCCCGCAGCATCCTTGTGGCTGTCACAAATACAGGCAGGATCCCGAGGATAATTCCCATATAATCGCAAAACAGCCTTGCATACCCGCCAGTCAATCTATCCTGCTCCGTCAACGCCCGGTAGTTTTCCACTGCGCCCTCATAGTCCACCGGAATCATTACATTCGACCATAGCCGGTCTTCCGTATAATCCGAACCCGGTCCGAGGATATCAGCCACCTGTTCCATATCCTTTAAGAACTGCTCATAGGATATGCCGTCTTTTAGAGGAACCTTATACTGGGTAGTCTGAATATCATTTTCCTGAAAATATGATGCAATATTGTCCTCGATCTCATCTGCTTTTACACCAGTAAGGTCATAGATAATATCCGCGATCTCCTGTTTCTCCGCTTCGCTTATCCGGACATTTTTCGCATATCCTATAGGATAGGTCACATAGTGATCGTAATAATAGGCATAGGCGAGAGTTCCCACGCCCGTCTCCATCACGTCCCGCTCTGTGATATCTGTTTTAAATCCATAGTTATAATAATTCTCCTGCCCTTCCTGCGGCGGATTCAGAACGGTTGAGTTTCCCATCTGGCTGTTAAAGAAGAGAACAAGACACGCCACATACAGCCAGAAGATCAAACTTTTGAGTATCTGAGCACATTCCTTTTTAAAGAGAGTCATGATCATATGTCTTCCCCTCCTTCTGCATCAGATACATATAAGCGTCCTCCACACCGGCGTCACAGTGCTGCGCCCCCTGAAAAGGTGTTGTCTCAGAGAGAAACCGCACCATCACGTTATTGCCAAGTGTGATCATGCTGGTCACTGTGTACTCTGATTTCAGCCGCTCAAGCTCCTTTCTGCTGATCTCCGCCCGATACACTCTTCCTTCCACCAGATTCACCAGTTCTTCCACCGTTCCCCTGTAAATGATCTTTCCCTCGTCCATAACCGCGATCTCCTCACACGCTGCCTCCACGTCTCCGACAATGTGGGTGGAAAGTATCACGATCCTGTCCTCTGCGATCTCACTTAACAGATTGCGGAACCTGACACGCTCTTCCGGGTCAAGTCCTGCAGTGGGTTCATCTACGATCAGCACCTTCGGATCATGAAGGATTGCCTGGGCAATCCCCAGTCTCCGCTTCATACCGCCTGACAGAGCGCGCACTTTTGTACGGGAATTTTCCCGTAGATTGACCCGCTCCAGCAGCATCGGTATCCTCTTCTTTCTCGCTGACTTATCAAGTCCGGACAGTACTCCCAGATAATCCATAGCCTCATAGACACTCATATTGGGATACATGGAAAATTCCTGGGGAAGATATCCTGTAATCTTCCGGATTTCCGAGGCGTGTTCCACTGGAATCCCGCAGATCTTTACCTTTCCGCTGTCTTTTTCCAGAAGAGTGGCAAGTACCTTCATAAGCGTTGTCTTACCTGCCCCGTTTCTCCCGAGAAGTCCGAACATTCCTTTCTCGATCTGTAAGTCCACGCCGCGAAGCGCCTGTTTCTTTCCGTATGATTTGCTGAGATTTTTTATCACGATCTCTGTCTTCATAGTAGTCATTCCTTTCTGATGTCACTTTCTTGAACTGTCATTTTCCTGACATCATTACTGTAACTCAGAAAATCCTATATTTTCCCTACGAAGATTTAAGAATTTCTGCAGAAAAAGGAAACACTGGCCAAAGCGCCGCCATCCATGCTGTTTGCAAGATCCAGTCTGCCTGCGTGTTTTTCCGCCAGCACCTGGCATATATGAAGGCCGATTCCGAAATGTTCTTTTTCCTGCTCATTTTCCTTCCCGTCTGCCAATGATTTTTCTCCGCGGAAATATGGTTCCGAAGCGGTATGCAGTTCCTCTATGTTAAATCCCTGTCCGTCATCATGGACATAGAGGCGCAGATACCCGGAACTTTCATCCCACTCCAACGTGATCTGCACCTGACGCGCCGCATAGCGCAGGGCATTTGACAACAGATTTTCAAAGACTTCCAGAAACAGAGATTCATCAAGGCACAGATTCATATCCTCCTGTTCCTGCCGATCCGTCAGCCGGATCGCAACACCGCCCGCCTCATTCAGCGGATCTGTAATCTCACGAATACGCTCAGCCAGATATCGAAACCTGATCTGCTCTCTCACCGGTTCGATTTCTTCAAAACTCCGGATATGCCGCATAGTCTTTGTGTAGTCCTCCAGCCGTTGCAATTGCCGGGTCATCAGCGCAAGGGTATCGGTTAATTTCTGCTCACTGATCTTTCCTTCCGGCACATACCGGCCCAGCAGCTCTGAATATCCCCGGAGAACTGTAAGAGGGGTCCGCATATCATGGGCGAAAGCCGCATTAATCTCTTTTTGATCCTCTATTCTCTGCCACAGTTCCTCTCTGTCAGACACTATGGCGCTCCGCATCTGTTCAAAAGTTCGGCAGAGCTGCCCCATTTCATCCGTACTGTCATAATGTATCTGAAAATCCAGATTCTTCTGCCCCATTTCATCCGCGCCTTTTTTCAGGATATCAAAAGGCTCCTTCATTCGTCTGCGGTAGAACAGTACTGCCGCAATGACCATCCACACAGCCATACTGACCCATGGCGACAGGTTATAGAGTAGCTGCAGTATAAAGATTTGATCCTGTTCGCTCTCTGTAAGGCGCCAAACAGCGGCATTTTGTTCCATATAATATAGGTTCACAATGCCCCTGTCCTGATGCAGTTCCATTCCGTACCGGGCAAAGATTCTGTTTTCAGCCCAAAAACATATCTGCTGCGCAAGAAAACTGCAAAGAAATGCAGCTAAAATACCAAGGAGCAAATAGACAGCCAGCGCCTGTTTCAGTGAAAGATTCCGTATCCTGTTCCTTAACTTGTCTATCTTTTCGTCGATCCAGTCCATTTATACCCCACTCCCCACACAGTCTCTATCACTTCCTGATCTGAGTACGCCGCGATCTTATTCCTGATCCGGCGGACGTGTTCCGCCACGATGGAACTGTCGCCGCCTGCATCATATCCGCGGACGCTCTCATAGATACGTTCCTTGCTGAATACCTGCCCGGGATGCAGAGAGAGAAACTGCAGGATATCGTATTCTGTCTTCGTTAATTCCAGCCGGTGGGATGCGCACTCGACGCTTCGTTCGTCATAATAGATCGTCAGGTCTCCCTCTGCCTTTACAGCCTCCCTCCGTCTGCCCCTCTCTTCTCTCCGGAAATGAGCCGTCACACGCGCTCCAAGTTCTTCGATGCTGAACGGTTTCACAATATAGTCATCCCCGCCCAGCATCAGTCCGGTAATCCGGTCCTGTTCTTCCGCTCTTGCAGACAGAAAAATGATCGGGCAGTCCACCTGTGCGCGTATCTTCCTGCAGACACTCAGTCCGTCCATATCCGGCATATTGATATCGAGCAGGATCAAATCCGGCTCCCGGGAAATCTTCTCCAGAGCTTCCATCCCGCCTCCCGCCGTAATTACTTCATATCCCTGAAGTTCAAGATAATCTTTCAGAAGGAGAACGATCCCCTCTTCATCATCCACAACCAAAATCCTTTGTCCCATTTTGTCAAGTACTCCTTTCGCCAGCAATAGAAAGAGTATAACATATAATTTCCTACACTTTTCCTACGTAATATTTCCAGAGACAAAAAATCATGCTTTCCATATTTGCATGAAAAAGCATGATTTCAATGTTACACAGCTTAACAGGCTGCCTGTTTCATCTTAGCGCTGACAGATCAACCTCATATATATATCCTTCCGGCACAGGATCCGGTCTGTAAAACATGATCATATACCATGGTAAATATAAAATCTCTCCCTGTTTCCGGATATTACCTTTACAAAGCACAATTTTCTCTCCAAAGCTCCAGTTGTCTGTTTTCATCATATTGTCCAGAGCCGGATGTTTTGTGTAATCATTTCCGGATTTTATCTCTATTAAATCTATCATCATACCATTCTGTACTACGAAATCAATTTCCCCGTATTTTTTTGATTCATAGTAATTTAATGAAAACCCGTTACATTTTATAGCCTGTGCAAACAGATTTTCCAATATACTGCCCATATTCACAGCCACGTTTCCCTGAAGAATATCAAATTGAATATTTTTCATGCATGCCGCACACAAAAGTCCTGTATCATTCATAAATAATTTGAAGATATTTCTTTTTTCATTAAGCTGCAATGGCGGCTGCGGTTCTGTCACGTTATAGGATGGCAATGCCACTCCGGCATCACTCAGCCATAAAAATGAATTTTCGTATCGGTTTTGCCG
>DWXI01000148.1 GCA_019119265.1 Candidatus Mediterraneibacter intestinigallinarum
CTTATAAATCTGAGCTTTTTTCGGCGCGCTGGAATGATAAGCCATGGCGGCCTTAATCCAGTCATTTCCTTTTCTCTTGTAGAGCTTGGTTAAGAATTTTGCGCTATACTCCACATTTTTCCTCTTGTTTCTTGACTTTTCCCAATGCATCCCGTAGAATATACATGAGGCGCAAAGCCTTACTTTATTGTATGATTCAAGGAGGGATTTTTAAAATGAAAACCGTACAGATTTCATTAAATTCAATCGACAAAGTAAAATCTTTTGTAAACGAGATCACAAAGTATGACAATGACTTTGATTTAGTATCCGGAAGATATGTTATAGATGCCAAATCAATCATGGGAATCTTCAGCCTGGATCTTTCCAAGCCAATCGACCTCAACATCCATGCTGAAGGCAATGTAGATGACATCCTTGCAGCTCTGGACGCTTACATCATCAAATAGTAATTCCGCATATAAAAAACTGCCTCATACTGATGAGGCAGTTTTTCTTTGCCCCGACGTATGCCTGAAATGATATTTCCGGCACTCTCATCTCCAAAATTTTCTCATTCCCCGTAAGATACTGTAATCACTTCTGTCGTTTCCAGCGCTGTTGCCATCAGTTCCTCGATCTTCTCCGTAAGATTCAGTTCAGATTTTGCGATCCGGTCAACATTCGGCTTCGTCACAGGATGTTTTGCCACAAAAATCGTACAGCAATCCTCATAAGGCTGGATGGAAGTTTCGTAAGTGTTGATCTTTTCTGATATCTCCACGATTTCCTTTTTATCAAAGCCGATCAGCGGACGATAAACCGGAAGGGTACATACAGCGTTGGTCGCCGCAAGGCTCTGCATAGTCTGACTGGCCACCTGACCGATACTCTCTCCTGTGATCAACCCCAGACACCCATCCTTTTTCGCAAAATACTCTGCAATCCGCATCATATATCTTCGCATAATGATAGTCAGCTCATCATGCGGGCATTTCTCATAAATATAGAGCTGAATATCCGTGAAATTAACAATATGAAGCTTAATAGGCCCTGCATAAGCTGATACAAGCCTTGCAAGATCAATCACTTTTTCTTTCGCCCTTTCACTTGTATACGGTGGCGCATGGAAATAGACCGCTTCAATTTCCACACCTCTCTTTGCGATCATATATCCGGCTACCGGACTGTCGATACCGCCTGACAGAAGGAGCATGGCACTGCCGTTCGTTCCCACAGGCATACCGCCCGGTCCGGGGATGATCTCTGAGTAAATATACACTTCTTCCCGAATTTCTACATTCAGCCTGACATCCGGATGGTGCACATCCACTTTCATCTCAGGATAGGCGTCGAGGACTGCCTCTCCCAGCTCGCAGTTGATCTCCATGGAATTCATAGGGTACCGCTTGTTGGCGCGTCTGGCTTCTATTTTAAAAGTTCTGTTTCCTTCCGGATACATCTGTCCTACATAGGACACAACGTCTTTCCTGAGCTCCCCGATCTCTCTCACCGGTTTTCTGACAACAGGGCAGATTCCCACAATACCGAATACTCTCTGCAGGCTTTCCACAGTATCCTCATAGTCATATTCACCTTCGCAGTCCACATAGACTCTGCCATGGCATTTGTGTACGAGGAATTCTCCGTCTACTTCTTTTAACGCATATCTGATCTGACGTACAAGGGCGTCTTCAAACATATATCTGTTTTTTCCCTTTATCCCTATCTCACCGTACTTGATCAAAAATGAATGAAACTTCATGATTATCTCCTTTGTCCGCCGCACTACATGCGGTTTTCAGATTAATGCCGCGTATATCTGCGCAACATCGGTATACAATTATATAGTGTTTCCAGCGTATAGTCAATTTCTTCTTTTGTTGTAAATTCCGACATACTGAATCGCAGTGTCGCATCCAGATATTCTTTTGACGCCCCAATCCCTTTAAGAACACCGCTCACCGACGGATGATTTGAGGAACAGGCTGACCCTGATGATACATAAATGCCCTTATCCTCCAGCGCATGGAGCAGGACCTCGCTTCTGACTCCCGCCACTCCCACACTGATAATATGGGGTGCGCTTCCCTCGTCAGTAAAGCCATGGATCACGGTATCGTCTATCTTTAGCACGCCCTCAATAAAGCGCGCCTTCAGCTCCCGCATGAGAGCTGTCTTCATCTCAAGATCCTGATATATCATCTTCGATGCAAGACCAAGTCCGGCGATTCCCGGAACGTTTTCCGTGCCTGACCGAATATTTTTCTGCTGCTCACCGCCGAACACGATCGGTCTGATCTTTACTTTACTGTCGATATACAGAAACCCCGTTCCTTTCGGGCCATGAATCTTATGCCCGCTGGCCGTCAGCAGATCGATTCCCATTCGTTTCGGCCAGATACGGTATTTCCCGTACCCCTGAACCGCGTCCGTGTGGAACAGGATGGACGGTTTATACTGTTTGACCATCCTCACAGCCTCCTGTACGGGCTGGACTGTTCCCACCTCATTATTGACATACATGATCGATACGAGTATCGTCTCAGGACAGAGCGCTTCCTTCAATGCATCCAGCTTCACCTTTCCGCCGGAATCCACCGGCAGATAAGTCACCCGGAATCCTTCTTCCTCCAGGTAACGCATCGTATTCAGGATCGCCGGATGTTCAATCGAAGAGGTGATCAGATGGTTTCCGTTTCTTCTGTTTGCCCTGGCGCATCCGATCAGTGCAAGATTGTCGCTTTCTGTTCCTCCGGAAGTAAAAAAGATTTCTTTTGCATTTACTTTCAGAAGTTTTGCGATTTCCTCTTTGGCCTCACGGATATAATGTTCCGCCTGTACACCTTTTCTGTGCATAGAAGACGGATTGCCATAATCACGGCACATCACTTTATATACTAATTCCCCTACCTCCGGATAACACATGGTTGTAGCGGAATTGTCCAGATATACTTCCATAGTTCCTTTCCTTTACTGTTTTCTTACTTATAAAATATGACTTCTGCTCTCCAGGTGATACATAAGGATGGACAGTACGCTTAAGCCCGCAGTCTCTGTCCGAAGAATACGCTTTCCGAGCGTCACCGTCTCTGCGCCGCTCTCCCCGGCCAGCCTGACCTCCTCTTCCTCGAAACCGCCTTCCGGTCCGATAAACACGCCCACAGACTGCCCCGGCACGATTCCCTCGATGATCCGCGCCGTTTTATCCATTCCTTCCTCCAGCTCATAGGGGATCAGCACGATGTCCAGACCGGAAGCCATCTTAAGCGCCTCCGGAAAAGTCTTTACCTGGTGTACCTTGGGTATCAGGCTCCGCCCTGACTGCTCTGCAGCGCCTTTTGCGATCGACTGCCAGCGCTCCTGTCTTTTTTTCGCCTTTTTTTCATCCAGCTTCACGATGGAACGCCCCGCCGCAAAGGGAACTACACTGTATGCCCCCAGCTCAACTGCTTTCTGCACGATCCAGTCCATCTTATCGCCTTTGGGCAGGCCCTGAAAAAGTGTGATTTTTGAAGGAAGTTCCGTGTCCGCATCCAGCTCTTTCAGGATATCAAGAACCGCTGTCTTTTCCTCATAAGCACTGATACAACAGAGATAAACCCTGCCGTTTCCGTCGCTGATCCGCACGTCTTCGCCAGGTCTCATCCGGAGGACGTTTTTGATATGATTTACGTCAGAGCCTTCCAGAAAGATCCTTCCTTCCCGAATCCATGACGGCTCTGCAAAAAACTGCTGCATACTGTTCTCCTCTCTTCCGGCCACTTAAAGAGTCAGGACGCCGCGCGGGCGGTCACACAGACCCATTCTCCCTGATAAGTGACGTCAAGCACTTCAAGCCCTGCCGCCTTTACTGCATCGACCACAGTCTGTTCTTTGTCGTCGATGATCCCGCTTGTAATATATATTCCGCCGGGCTTTAACTGACTTACGATAACCGGCGTAAGCTCTACAAGAACATCGGCAAGGATATTTGCCACAACTATGTCATAACAGCCGTATCCTACTTTGTCCTGTACTTCTTTGTCGTCGATAATGTTTCCGATCATGACCTCGTACCGGTCTTCCGGGATTCCGTTTACTTTCATATTTTCATATGTCGCTTCTATCGCGCAGGGATCAAGATCCGTTCCCACCGAGTAAGCGGCGCCGAATTTAAGTGCCAGCATACCCAGGATGCCGCTTCCGCATCCCACGTCAAGAATCTTCGTCCTGTCAGTTACATATTTACGGATCTGACGGATGCAAAGTTGCGTTGTCTCATGCATTCCCGTTCCGAAAGCCGTGCCGGGATCGATATGGATCACCATCTTATCCTCGTCTTCCGGCTTTACCTCCTCCCAGGAAGGAATGATCAGTATATCATCCACATAGAACTGATGAAAATACTGTTTCCAGTTGTTTACCCAGTCTACATCCTCCGTCTCGGATTCTTCGATCAGGCATTCTCCCACGTTCAGATATGCCGACATTTCCTGCAATTCCCGTCTGATATCAGCCAGTACCTTATCTTTATCCTCTTCAGGCTCCAGGTAAAAGCTTAAGTACGCCACGCCGTCGTCAGCCTCGATCTCAGGAAGGATATCCACAAACATCTGCTCTTTGTCTGACTGGGTCAGAGGAACTTTGTCCTCTATCTCCACCCCCTGAATCCCCAGATCCATGAGCATACTGCTTACAATATCCTCCGCCTCTGTCGTTGTCTTTAACCGAAATTTGTTCCACTTCATTGTTTCTTCTCCTCCCGAAACCAAAGATTCAGATCTACATTTGCATTAATGCCCGGCACCACGCCGCTCTCGCTGTACTGCCATATCTTATAATCATACGGACACTGAGGGATATCGGAATAATCCGCATACCAGAAATCATACTCCGAAAGCTCTTCCATATCAAGCGTAAATGCCATCCATTCCATATTGGAGTAGATCATCGGATCATATCCCGCATGGCTGACCGTATCGCAGAATACCTTGCAGTAGTTCGTAAACTCCTGTTTTGTATTCTGATCTGTACGGGCGCTATCCCATTTGATCTCCTCCGTATCGTATACGACGGGGCCGGTGATATCATATTTTTTCACATTTTCCAGAACGAACTCCGCCTCCTCTACAGCTTCTGCCGCGCTGATCGCCTGGGAGAAAAAGTACACGCCCACGTCAAGACCTGCATCCAGGGCTCCTTCCATATTCTGTTCATACATGGCATCCATAACCAGATCGCCGGACTCCCCGTACGCTCTGTAGCCAAGCCGGATGATAGCAAATTCAACTCCGCTTTTCTTTACCCGTTTCCAGTCAATCTCCTCTCCCTGAAACTCGGAAACATCGATTCCCATATATGCCGTGACCCCGTTCTTCTCATCATAGAACCTCTTGTATCCCGTATCCTTATCGGTCTTAAGACAGGAAAAATCATATTTACATTTCGGAACATTATTCAAAAGAGGTGCTTTAAATTTTTCACCCTCCATATTCTGAAATGTATAATAGACTCCATCATCCGTAACGTGTATATTTTCACCACCTGCTACGGTTTCGTCTGTCCTGGCCGCGCAGCCTGACAGGGGCAGAATGAGCGATGCGGCTAAGAGGATTGCCAGGCTTCTGAACTTACTCATGGGCAGCCACCTTCATCTCATCTCCGGACCGGATGATCCCGCCCCGGACAACTTTCGCGAATACGCCCTCCCTGGGCATGATACATTCTCCCATTTTTTGGAAAATCGCACACCCGTGATGGCACTCCTTGCCGATCTGCGTCATCTCAAGCACCACGTCGCCGCATATAAGCCTTGTGCCCACAGGCAAAGTCCGAAAATCTATACCTTCCACCACCAGATTCTCACCGAAAGCGCCGTCTTCAACTTCCGCACCCTTTTCGCGGAATGCCTGAATCTTATCATAAGAGAGCAGACTTACCTGCCGGTGCCATTTTCCTGCATGAGCATCTCCCTCTATCCCATAATCCTCTATAAACACAGCTTCATTCACATTTGTTTTCTGCGTGCCCTTTGACGGGCTGGCGCAGACTGCGATTACTGTTCCCATGCTTTTCTGTTATCCTCCAATCTGAGACATATCCTTTGTCTCAAATTTCTGTTCTTCATATATAGATGGATCTGCAAAATGATGACAGGCCGGTTTTTCATAAATGACCCTGCTCATCACCTGTTTTATCTGTCCGTCTTCCGCTCCGGTCCTCAGAAGTTTCCTCAGATCCGCGCCTGTCTCGTACTGGAGGCAGGCTTTCAGATACCCCTCGGACGTCAGACGGATCCGGTTGCATTCACTGCAGAACTGGTGTGTCACAGCGGATATAAAGCCGATCTTCCCCTGAAATCCCGGGAAACGCACATATACCGCCGGACCGTTTCCAAACTGTCCGGTACATTTCTCCGCCCTGCCAAACCGCTCTGTCAGCATACTGTATATTTCGTTTCCGTTTACTCCGGTGAAATCTCTTCCTGATCCGATCGGCATCATCTCAATAAAGCGGACGTCGATATCTCTGTCTTTTGCCAGCAGCGCAAGCTGTATATATGTCTCCGCCGGCATATCTTTCATAGGTACGCAATTAACTTTCAGCTTTAAAGACGGATAAACAAGCGCGCTTTCCATTCCGTCAAAGACGTCCTGAAGATTCCCGCCGCGGGTTATCTCATGATATCGGACCGGATCCGTAGTATCAACACTGATGTTAACGGAATCCAGTCCTTTGGAAACTAATTCATTTACTTTTTCTTTTAAAAGTGTGCCATTCGTCGTCAATGTAACCTGTTCTATTCCGGGTGTACCATTAAGCATCCCGACAAGATCCGGCAGATTGCAGCGCACGAGGGGCTCGCCGCCGGTGAGTTTGATCCTGGTGATACCAAGCTCCGATCCGATCCTGCATATTCTCCGGATTTCATCATATGTAAGAATGTCGCTATGACTGACACATGGAACGCCTTCCTCCGGCATACAATAGATGCAGCGCAGATTACATCTGTCGGTTACGGAGATCCGCATATATTCGATATTTCTGCCAAAACGATCTCTCATCGGGCACACTCTCCGTCTCTGCCGCTCAGGATCGCCAGCCCGTGATCCAGTGCAGGCAGGATCACTTCAAGATTCTCCCTCACGGCTTTCGGGCTTCCGGGAAGGTTCACGATCAGCGTCTTTCCACGGATCACGGATACGCCGCGGCTCAGCATCGCCCTGGGCGTCACCTGCATCGAAGCCATACGCATCGCCTCGGCAATCCCGGGAACGTTCCGCTCCGCCACCGCCATTGTCGCCTCGGGCGTACAGTCGCGGGGAGAAAATCCCGTACCGCCTGTCGTAAATATAACATCTACTTTATCAGTATCACATAATTTACATAGACATTTTTCTATTTCTTTTTGTTCGTCTGGCAATAAAATTGTTTCTTTCACTTCATATCCTGCCTCCGTGATCATCTCACAGAGAAGAGGTCCACTTTTATCTTCCCGTTCACCGGCATACCCTTTATCGCTCAGGGTTATTACCGCCGCTTTCCATCTGTATCCTTCCATTTTACATCCCCGCTTTTGCCTCCGGTTTTGCTAAGGAGGTGGATTTCTCCGATCTCCATAGACTTATCCATAGCCTTACACATATCATAAATCGTCAGGAGCGCCACGCTCACTCCTGTTAGCGCTTCCATCTCTACTCCAGTCTTTCCCGTGACTTTCACTTTACACCTGCAGTAAATAGCGCACTCATCTTCATCCATTTCAAAATCCACTTTACAATTGGTGATCGGAAGAATATGACACATGGGAATCAGCTCGGAAGTCCGCTTTGTTCCCATGATCCCCGCTGTTGCTGCTACTCCTAACACGTCGCCTTTTCTGACAGTTCCTTCTTTTACTGCCCGGAACACCTCTCTGTTTACGACAATCTTTCCTTCCGCCACAGCTTCTCTTACAGTATCCTTTTTCGCCGTCACATCCACCATGACCGCCTTACCATTCTCATCAAAATGTGTAAAGCTCATAACATCAGTTCCTATCTTTTTATTTTCAGTTCACGCCATCCGTTAAACCATATTTTCTGCTTCTGGCGCAGACACATATATAGTATATCCTCTCAGGCCGGCAGCGGCAAGCATGAGTTTCGACTTTTAGTGTTTTAACTATCGGCAGGCATTTTCCGTTATCTCAGATCATCCGGACCAAATCCCAGCGGAAGAAGTTCTTTTAATGTATAAATCTTATAACTGCCGTCTCCGGCCGTCAGGATAATATTGAACATATCCGGATCACAGAATTCCATCATGACCTGTCTGCAGACTCCGCAGGGCGCTGTATATCCTGTCATCGCGCCGTCTTTCCCGCCGACAATGCAGATTGCTCTGAATTTTCTGTGCCCTTCGCCGACAGCCTTAAAAAAAGCGTTTCGCTCAGCGCAGATCGTAGGGGTGTAAGCTGCATTTTCAATGTTGCATCCGGTGTAAAACTCTCCATCGTCGGTAAGAAGGACTGCCCCCACTTTAAATCCAGAATAGGGAGCGTATGAGTATTTCATCTGATTCTTGGCCATCCTGATCATTTCTTCAACAAGTTTTTTATCCATCTGCATGTGTTCCTCCTCTCACCAGCTTTATGATCCTGCTCGTGCCGAGACGATCCGCTCCCAGCACCAGGAACTTCTCCGCATCTTCGAGCGAATTAATTCCTCCCGCCGCTTTTATCTTCACATCCGGACCTATATTTTGCGCAAAAAGCTTAATGTCTTCAAATGTAGCTCCTGACGTGGAAAATCCTGTAGAAGTTTTGATATAATCAGCGCCGGCTTCCGTCACGATCCGGCACATTTTCACCTTTTCCGCCTCCGTCAGAAGGCAGGTCTCTATGATCACTTTCAGAATCTTCTCCCCGCATATTGTTTTTAACAAACGTATCTCATCTCTGATCAGATCATACTTTCCATCTTTGAGCCAGCCAATGTTGATAACCATATCAATTTCAGACGCTCCGTCTGCAATAGCGTCTTCTGTCTCAAACGCCTTGGTCTTGGTGGTCGCATATCCGTTTGGGAATCCGATCACAGTGCAGACCGGCATCTTTCCCTCCAGGTATTCACACGCCTGCCGCACATATGCCGGAGGAATACAAACCGACGCTGTCCGATAGCTGACCGCTTCATCACAGATCTGTCGTATTTCCTCCCACACAGCTGTCTGTAATAAAAGTGTATGGTCAACATGTCTTAATATCTCATTTACTTTCATTCCCTTTTCTCCATCTATTCCTTCTTTTTTCCATCTGTCCATATCAGGTTCCTGACAGCTTCTACCGCCACCTGGACAGCCATATCCGTATCATGCACGACAGGATTGTCCAGCCCCAGCTTTTCCCTCTCCTGATTAGCAAGAACAAGAAAACAGGACCCGACTCTGACTTTAAGGCAGCTTGCCACCACAAACAGCGCCGCCGATTCCATCTCAGAGGCAAGGCATCCCAGCTTTTTCCATGCCTCCCACTTATTCAGCAGTTCATATCCCACCGGCTTTGCCTCCGGCTCATGCTGTCCGTAGAAAGAATCCTTGCACTGCACCACACCCGTATGGAACGGATATCCTTTCTTCTGCGCGGCATCAACCAGCGCATTCGTTACTGTAAGATCCGGAACCGCAGGAAATTCTATGGGCGCATACTCCCTGCTTGTTCCCTCCATGCGAATCGCTCCTGTGGCAATCACAATATCTCCGCTCTTTACCTCCGGTTGCATACCGCCGCACGTACCTATCCGTATAAATGTATCTGCCCCGCAGCGATACAGCTCTTCCATGGCGATCGAAGCTGACGGGCCGCCGATGCCTGTAGAAGTCACGCTGACTGCCACTCCGTCAAGCGTACCGGTATAGGTAATGTATTCTCTGTTGTCCGCCATCAAAACAGGATCGTCAAAGTACTTGGCGATCATCTTGCACCTTTTCGGATCTCCCGGCATGATAACATACCGGCCCGCTTCGCCTTTTGCCACCTGGATATGATACTGTCTTCCCGGGTCTTCTGAATAGTTTTTCATACTGGTTCTCCTTTCTTTTAACTGTCGCTTTTTATTATAACATATCTGAACAGCTGCGTAGAGCATATGATGATACTCCTCGGAGTATCTACTTTCGCACTATGCTCGAAAACACCTCGCCAAGTGCTCAATGCATCGCTGTAGGGCGTCCGCCCTATGCAGGCGCAGGCCGCACTCCTGCCATCCGATCAGACCTCAGCTCGATTCCGCGCTTTGCGCTTCATCTCCCTGTAGGGCGTCCGCCCTATGCATGATAAAAAGGGTGCGGCCTACTGTAAGCTACGCTTACAAGGCTGCACCCTTTCCATCATGCGCAGGTCTGATCTGTTGATTCAAATTGACTGTTATACAGATCGGCGTAGAAGCCGTTTTGGGCAAGCAGATCTTCGTGGGTTCCCTGTTCAACGATGTCGCCGTCTTTCATTACAAGGATCAGGTCTGCATCGCGGATCGTTGAGAGCCGGTGAGCGATGATAAAACTTGTTCTGCCTTTCATCAGGCTGTCCATGGCTTTCTGGATCAGCACTTCTGTCCTTGTATCAACAGAGCTGGTAGCTTCGTCGAGAATCAGGATCTTTGGATCTGCCAGGATTGCGCGCGCAATCGTAAGAAGCTGCTTCTGCCCCTGTGAAACGTTGCTTGCCTCTTCGTTTAGTTCCATGTTATAACCGCCCGGCAGTGTCTGTACAAAGCGGTGTACGTGGGCTGCCTTTGCCGCCTGGATTACTTCCTCGTCCGTAGCTTCAAGCCTTCCGTAACGCAGGTTTTCCATAATCGTTCCGTGGAAAAGCCATGTATCCTGAAGTACCATACCAAACATCTGTCTCAGTTCATTCCGGTTGAAGTCTCTGATATCATGTCCGTCAATCTTGATTGCACCACTGTTTACATCGTAAAAACGCATGAGCAACTTGATCATTGTCGTCTTTCCGGCTCCTGTCGGACCCACAATGGCAATCTTCTGTCCTTCTTCTACTTTAGCGGAAAAATCATTGATAATGATCTTATCCGGATTATAGCCGAAATGCACGTGGTCAAATTCCACTTTTCCCCTTAATCCTTCTGCAGATACCGGATTCTCCACGGTCTGCACTTCCTCGTCTTCCTCAAGGAACTCAAAGACTCTCTCCGAAGCGGCCGCGGTGAGCTGCAACATATTGGTGACCTGCGCCACCTGCTGGATCGGCTGGGTGAAGTTTCTCACATACTGGATAAATGACTGAATATCGCCCACTTCGATCACATTGCGGATTGCCAGGAAGCCCCCGAGAATCGCCACTCCGACATAACCGAGATTTCCGATAAACTGCATCACCGGCATCATCATTCCGGAGAAGAACTGTGATTTCCATGCGGAATCATAGAGCTTTCCGTTCGTCTCATTAAAAGTTTTTATCACATCTTCTTCCTTATTAAAAGCTTTAATGATGTTATGACCGCTGTAGATCTCCTCCACCTGTCCATTTACATTTCCAAGATATGCCTGCTGCCCACGGAAATATTTCTGTGAATGTTTCATCACAAACGAGATCAGGATCACAGAAATCGGAAGGATCAGAATTGCGATCAGCGTCATAAGAGGACTGATGGAGAGCATCATGATCAACACACCGATCAGCGTGGTAATGGATGTGATCATCTGTGTCGCGCTCTGATTCAGGCTCTGTCCAAGAGTATCAACGTCATTTGTCACACGGGAAAGAACCTCTCCCACCGGTTTTGTATCAAAGTAATTCATCGGCATACGGTTTATTTTCTCTGATATTTCTTTTCTCAGCCTGTAAGTCGTCTTCTGTGATACTCCGGTCATAATGATTCCCTGTATAAAAGTACACAGTGCACTGATCAGATAAAGTCCTAATGTCAGCAGGAGAATCTCTCCCACCTTTCCAAAATCAATTCCGCTTCCGCCTGACACCTTGCTCACAAGTCCGTTAAATATCTCTGTAGTCGCTTTTCCGAGAATCTTTGGTCCGGCAATGTTAAAGATAGTTCCGCAGATTGCAAATACTGCTACAAACAGCATATGGAATTTAAAAGCACTCATATACCGGATCAGCTTTTTGATCGTTCCTTTAAAATCTTTTGCTTTTTCTCCTGCCGCATTACGGCCGTGCATTCCAGGCATGAACCGGCACCTCCTTTCCATTGTCCGCAGACTGCTGGCCTCTGTCGTTTTCCGAAGAGCGGCTGTTCTTTCCTGCTCTCAGTTCTGATTCAGAAAGCTGCGAAGCTGCTATCTGTTGGTATACCTCACAATTCTCCAAGAGTTCCTGGTGAGTTCCAATTCCGGCGATTTTCCCGTCGTCAAGCACGATAATCTGCTCAGCATTAAGAATTGTGCTGATCCTCTGTGCCACGATCAGCACTGTACTGTTCTTCGTTCTCTTTTTCAGGGCTTTTCGCAGAGTCACATCTGTCTTAAAGTCCAGTGCCGAGAAACTGTCGTCAAATATAAACACTTCCGGATGCTTTGCAATTGCGCGGGCAATGGAAAGTCTCTGTTTCTGTCCTCCCGAAACATTCGATCCGCCCTGCGCGATCGGGCTTTTGTATCTTTCCGGTTTCTGGTCAATAAATTCTGTTGCCTGTGCGATCTCCGCCGCCTCGGTCATTTCCGCTTCGCCCCCGTCCGGATTTCCGAACATGATATTTGAGGCGATGTCCCCTGAGAACAAGATTCCTTTCTGCGGAACATATCCGAGCTTCTCCCGCAGTTCGTGCTGGGAGACATTGCGAATATCCACACCGTCAAGCGTAATGCTGCCCTCCGTCACATCATAAAAACGCGGGATCAGGTTCACAAGTGTAGACTTACCGCTTCCGGTGCTTCCAATGATGGCTGTCGTCTCTCCCGGACGTGCCGTAAATGAAATATCGTGGATTACATTCTCGTCCGCACCCGGATAACGGAAGGATACATGGTCAAATTTAAGCAGCCCTTTTTCATTTTCAGAGAATTTCTCCGCATGTTCCGGATCAAGGATCACCGTCTGGCTGTCAAGTACTTCCTGCACGCGGTCTGCAGCAACCGCCGCCCTCGGCAGCATGATAGAAAGCATACAAAGCATCAGGAATCCCATAATGATCTGCATGGTATACTGGATAAAGGCCATCATGTCTCCGACCTGCATTTCTCCGTTATCGATTCCGTGTGCTCCGTTCCACATAATAAGTACCGAGATGCCATTCATAACAAGCATCATAACCGGCATCATAAATGTCATGGCACGGTTTACAAACAGATTTGTTCTCGTCAGATCCCGGTTTGCCTTGTCAAAACGCTCTTCCTCATATTTCTGCGTACTGAATGCACGTATGACCGACAGACCGGTCAGGATCTCTCTCATGACCAGATTGACCTTGTCAACCAGGCTCTGCATGATCCTGAATTTCGGCATAGCTACAAGAAACAGTACGAGAATCACCAGACCGATCAGCACAACGGCCAGACCTATAATCCACGACATTGATACATTTGTCTGAAACACCTGAATAATACCGCCGATAGCAAGGATCGGAGCATAAAGCACGATCCGGAGCAGCATAACGATGATAAGCTGGATCTGCTGAATATCATTAGTACTTCTGGTAATAAGTGAGGCTGTAGAGAAATGGTCGAACTCGTTATTAGAGAACCCCACAACCTTATGGAACACCCTGCCTCGCAGATCACGTCCTGTCGCAGCGCCCACCCGGGATGCCATAAATCCTACCAGAATGCTTGCCGCCATCCCAAGAAATGCCAGTCCGGTCATCTTCCCTCCGGTAGTCAGGAGATAGTGAATCTGTATATCATCCATATTCATTCCCAGATTTTCATAGACTGTACCGACATAGCTTACTGCCGCCTGATCAAGAATCGTATCCGGCATATCCCCCGTCTGCGCTTCCATAGAATCCATCATTGCTTCTCTCTGATCTTCTGGCATCATCTTCAGAATATCAAACACGGTCATGTCATCCGTCACGGTTCCGGCCGGAAGAGACGTTTTCAACTGCTCCTCGATCTGGGCAGTCATATCGCTTCCGGACTCAAATCCTGCGGTCATCATCATCGGATATGCCAGGATATCCTCCAGACTGCTGATATCATCCTCTGAAATATCTTCTTTCATAACATAAGCATCTACATCATAAGTTCTGTTGTCCTCTTCGTATGCGTCAAGCACGGTGTCCTGATCCTCCGACGGCACAAACAGCAGCAGACGGTTCATCTCATCCGCTGATATCGCCTCAGGCACCTGATCCTCCACTCCGCCCTGCTGGATACCTACATTGACGATATCCGAGGTATAGGCCGGAAGTGAAAGATCGCAGTACGCCTGTATAAACAGCACGATAATGATAGCGATCAGAGTCGTCCAGTGCTCCGCCGCATATTTAAATAAGTTCTTCATTATCTGTCTTTCCTTTCATCTATTTTGCCTTGAACTTTTTATTTTTTATCCAGATTCTCACTGATCTGAAAAAGCAAACGTTTAAAAAGCATGATCTCCTCTCTCGTCATCCCCCGGAACATAAGCTCTTCCATCTGCTCTGCCACTGCGTAAACACCTTTGATACAGGATCTCCCTTTTTCCGTCAGTGTCAGACGCATCACCCGCTGATCCTCAGGATCCGGATGTCTCGTCAGATATCCGTCTCTCTCCATCTTCTGTATGGAAGAAGTGATAGACGGCGGCGTCACATTCAGACGGGCTGCCAGTTCCTTCTGAGACATGGAATCGCTTCGATGAAGGGCAAACAGGATGCCCGCCTGGCTTTTATTCAGATCAAACTCATGATACATTCCTTTCGCCCGATTCATCATCTTATGCATCAGAATACCCATCAGGCCGAATGCCGGTATATCTTTTTCTTCACACTGCATGTCATACCCCTTTCCATATTTGTAATTAGTTAGTTAACTAAACGATAGTTTAGTACTATTAGACAAAACGGTCAAGGAAAAACTATATGATTTCACAGTTTTTTTATACTTTATTCACAATTTTTTATATTGACACTATTCATCTGTTTTTAACAAAATCAGGTCTGTCGTATCGCCGGTAGCACCTGGTTTCTCGTCTGAAGTTCCTGGCCTGCCGGTATCTTCCGGCTGTTCCCTTATTCGTCCGAACATCCTTTCAGAATCAATGAACGGTCTTGTTGCGTTACCTGCGATAAATTTACCCCAGCCCGATCAGACCGCCTTTCTCCTCATAGCCCGTATCCCACAGATCTTTGAGCAGAAATGTATATGACTCACCGTATGTCGCGACCGTAATCCACAGCCCTTCTTCCCGTTCTTCATATCCGTAGCACAAAAACCAGTGCCACACAAAATCCTTATAGTATGCTTTCCTGTGACGCAGCATGAGATAAGGCACCGGATATCCGTTGTCAATCTGCTGTCTTATAAAAAGTTCTGCCTTCCGGAAGTCTTCTCTTCCAGGCAGTTCTCTCATCTTAAGACCATTCTCCCCGATATCTTTCAGATAATTTTCAAAGCCCTCCGTAAACATCCAAAGCCTATTGACTCCGTTCACCCTGGGTCTGAGATACGGCTTCATCTTCATGGAAAAGTCGATATAGTCCTGCTTCGTCAAAGCATGGACATTATACGGATACAAATGCGCCATATTCCGGCGCAGCGCCAGATAGATACAGCAGTCACAGGCTGTCGCCGCGGCGCAGCCGCCAATATACATAACTACATTTTTAAACCACTCCTGGTTTCCACCAACTGCCCCGTCTATTGAAAAATAATCCAGTATTTTCTTCATTCTTTTCACATCCTTCTTTTATTTACAACTGTTTTTATTGTACATATTTTCCCCTGGCGATATAATGATAAAGTGAATAATGAAAGGAGAGAGTTACAATGAAAGTACGCCTGGCAGAAGAAAGAGACATCCCACAGATCCACAACCTGCTCTCGCAGGTAGCTCTCGTGCATCACAGAGGGCGACCCGATCTGTTTAAGTATGGACAAAGGAAATATACGGATGACCAGTTAAAGGTAATCCTTCATGATAAACAAAGGCCCATCTTTGCCGCTGTAGATGAAAACGACTGTCTGCAGGGATATGCATTCTGCATCTTCCAGCAGCATTTAAATGATAATATATTGACCGATATCAAGACTCTGTACATCGACGATCTCTGTGTGGACGAGACCAAACGCGGCATGCATATCGGTAAGACGATCTATGAGGCAGTCCTTGATTTTGCAAAAGAACAGGGATGTTATAATGTGACACTGAATGTATGGAGCTGCAATGAGAGCGCAATGAAGTTTTATCAGAGCTGCGGTCTGAGGCCCCAGAAAGTCGGAATGGAAGTTATCCTCGATACTGCAAAACAGCAGGAGATGGCATCACACGCATCAAATTAAAATAAACACCGAAGAAGCAGGAATCATTTTGAAAGCACTTATATTATTTCCTGTCTCTTCGGTATTTTTGTTTAATATTCTTCTGTCAGGCCGGATACGTCTCCGCCTGCCAGGCTGCTCTTCCGACTGATCGTCCTTACATTGATTCCGTTCACTTCAATATGATCGTCCACCGGGATCACCAGGCACTGACGTCCGTCTATGATCCGTGTCTCGACCAGATCTGCGCGGTCAGGATTGACTTTGATCACCACATCCGGCGTCTCAATATTGAATTTCTTCGTCTCTGTGATATTTGATGCCAGAAGCGTCGCCTTTTCTCCCGCATTTTCTTCGAAATTGCGTTCAAAGTTTTCCATCTTCTCTGCATCCACACCGCTCTGTTCAAAAACTTTCTTCATCTCCGTCATGTCCAGGGCAAGCGGTTCAGGCTCTTCTTTATGCTCCTCGATCAGATCATTTAACGTCTCATGGATGTTGCGGACTGTCTCATAGTCTCCTTCCTCGCCAAGTGTGTCTTCAATGATCATCTGGAAGGACTCTTTCTGATCGTCAGCAGACATCGGCGTCTTGGCACCGAGGAGCTGATCGATCATCTCCGGCTGCAGATCCGATGATTTCTTCGTATAGTAGAGCATACTGTGGAGATCCGTACTCCGGTCATTGAATGCAGGAAACAGAAAACCCTTATCCGGCATATCCACGATCCAGTCCCTGATCCGGTCCTCGATCCGGTTGTCCTCTGCATTATAGCAGAGCCCTGCCTTAGACAGAGATACCGGACAGATACTCATGAGCAGATATTCGTACACTTCGTCAGATGCGTCAAACATCTCAAGATCGTCAGATGTTTTTCCCGGGACATCATACATCGCATGGATCAGGATAATATAATAATTCTCGGCATACTCATATGTAGCGATCACCTTGTCATAGAACTCCTCCAGAAGCATATCGTCTTCCAGCTTGCTGTTGCGCAGTTTCAGAAGGAACTCCTGCGTTCCGCCGGGCATCTCCGCATCGATCGGAAATTCCATGTTCAGCATGTTCTTTCCCACAGTTCCTGAAAGTGTTTTCTTAAAGATATCAAAATATTTAAAAGCTTCCTCCTCTGGAAGAGAAAGAAATGCGTCTTTCGACTCCAGCTTTTTATTCTTTTCGTGATCCACATAGCACCCGCAGATCCTGGTGATCGCGCAGTTGGCAGGTGTGAACTGCTTACGGATCTCAAGTATTTCTTTCTTGTTCATAGCTATACTCCTCTCTTGAAATCTTATTTATCATACCGCAGAACTCAGATTAAGTCAAAGAGAGACGTTGATAATTATTTATTAGTTTATTTAGTCAGGCAAAGTTTTTATTTTTAAGCGAAAAAAGGGAGACACTGCATCTCTTAGTACAGTATCTCCCTTTTTCCGCATCACTGTTTTACCTGTCCGAGCAATTCACGTATCTGTTCCTCCGGAAGATCGCAGCAGGTTGATATCTCCTCCACAGTTTTTCCCTCCCGGAAAAGCCGGAAGATCGTCTCCGCAAGTTTCAGCCCGGAAATCTGACCTTCTTTCAGTCCGGAAGCACGGCCTTCCTTCAACCCGGAGGCTCTGCCCTCCTCCCAGGCTTCTTCTCTTTCCTGTCTGATATGTTTCTCTTGATCGTACTCAAAAATGCTCATCGCTTTCGCCTCCGCCCTATGCTTCGTCAGGAAATCCTTCAGGACGTCTTCTGCAATGCACTCATCGATCGCCCTCTCCACCGCTTCCGCCAATGGCTGTTTGACCCTGAAATATTGAGCATCACTGCTTCTAACTCCAGTTTCGGGTCCTCCATCTTCAACCTGTACATATCCGACAGCCTCAGGGGCATCTCCTCGGGCATATCTTTTTCCCCATTGTAGAAGATAACAAACTCCGGCGGCGGGATCTGTACCGTCTTTGCTCCGTACAGATTCTCATTCCTTGTCATCCCTGCATAAAGCTGGGAAATATAGATAAGAAAACGCAGCGGAAGATTCGGGTTGTAAGTGGACTGATGCTCATACAGGGAAAGTCTCCCGTCGATCAAAAACGACAGATCATTCTTCATCGACATATAAACAGCATTCTCAAGTGTGTTATCTCTAATTGTTCCGGATCTGTGTAGTGCTTTCCTGTCATTGCATTGTACAGTTCCAGCAGGTTTCGCTTGTCTTCGAATACCATAATAAACACGGTGGACTTAAAAGTCCTGTTCACAGTAGTTCCATTTGCCATACATTAGCCTCCTTTTTCTGTTGTAGTACAGAGAGGCTGTCTCATTCTTTCTTACGATTTGGAAACCTCTCCGCTATATTAATGGGGAATAAAAGCATCGAGATTTTCCTGAATGTAATTAGAAATGATGAAATGGCGAAATGCCTTTCAGAAACAAAAACATGCTGGAATGTATTAATGCTTTGGAAATATCATAACACAGGATCGATTGGGATGCCAGATAAAAATTTTCTCGGTTATGCAGTCAAAGAGAGAAACAAGAAAGCAATTGAATCTCCCGTCATTCTGTGGTAACATAGCCACGCATCATATTGTCCGGATTGTCTGAAACAGGACAGGTGAAATTTTTATTATTTCATGGAGAAAATATCATGTCTGTAACATCCAATAAAACAAATAACGATTTGAATACATCATCAGCAGCAAATCCTTCTGTCTTTTCTCTCTTTCTGAAATATGTATCAGCAAATGTTCTCGGTATGATCGGTTATTCATGCTACATCCTTGCCGACACTTTTTTCATTGCAAGAGGAATCGGTTCTGATGCTCTCGCGGCGCTGAACCTTGTGCTTCCCGCATACAGCCTGATGAACGGCACCGGCTTAATGATCGGTATGGGCGCTGCTTCAAGATATACGATCTCGTCAACCAAACCTGAGGGCACACTGCACCGCACGATCTTTACTCATGCATTGTATCTCATTGTGTTCGCTGCTGTGATCTTTTCCTCGTCCGGGATACTGTTTCCTGACAAGATTGCCTCGGTTCTCGGTGCGGATGCAGATACGATCAGTTATGCAACTGACTACATCCGTATCCTGCTGATGTTTTCCCCGCTGTTTCTGGGAAATAATCTGCTGCTCAGTTTCGTGCGGAATGATGGTGCGCCTCGTCTTTCCATGACCGGAATGATCGTCGGAAGCCTCACAAATATCGTCCTGGATTATGTCTTCATCTATCCGCTGGGGATGGGAATGACCGGAGCCGCTCTTGCGACTGCGACCGCCCCGGTCATAAGCATGCTGATTATGTCTGTGCATTTTATAAAGAAAAGAAATCACTTCCGGCCTGTACGGACTAAACCTTCGCTTATCCGCTGGAGAGATATCTGCACACTGGGAGTTTCCTCTCTGATCACAGAATTATCATCCGGCGTCGTGATCATTGTATTTAATTACCTGATCCTGGGATTAAACGGAAATACAGGCGTGGCAGCATACGGCATTCTGGCCAATATCGCTCTTGTACTCGTATCCATCTACACCGGGATCGGACAGGGCGTCCAACCGATCGTAAGCCGGTATGCAGGGAAAAACGGAGAACGGCAGCGCCGGGATCTCCGCAGGTATGCACTGACCTGTTCCCTGATCTTCGCCCTGCTCTCCTATTTACTGATCGCTATTTTTGCTGTGCCGCTTGCAGAGCTGTTCAACCGCGAACATGATCCGATCCTCACTGATATCGCCTCCAGCGGAATGCGGATCTATTTTATCAGCCTGTTCTTCTCAGGCATCAATATTGTCGCCGCTGCATTTTTAAGTTCCATCGACCGGCCGAAACAGGCTTTCGCTGTTTCCATCCTCCGAGGATTCGTGCTTATTATCCCGGTCGCCTGGCTCATGTCCGTACTTTTCGGACTTACCGGCATCTGGATGGCAGTTCCTGTGACAGAGGCATGCGTCTGCGCGCTGGCGCTCATTTTTCTAAAATAAAGTAGACCTCCAAACTTCAAAAGGACAGGTCCAATCTGAGGAGCGTATCAATCTCTCATGGTCCTGTCCTTAATCTCATTGTCCTGTATGCAGTATCCTGTTTGCGTTTTCAATCCGCTCTTTCGACGGCGGCTCGATTCCTGCCAGCGGATACTCATATCCGAGCTCTTTCCACTTATATTCTCCAAATGTATGATAGGGAAGCACTTCTACCTTCTGCACATTTTTTAATGTACTGACGAAACCATATAATTTCTCAAGACATTCATCATTGTCATTTCTCTCCGGAACCAGAACGTGCCGGATCCACACCGGTTTCCCGATATCAGACAGATAACGTGCCATATCCAGAATATTTTCATTGGTGCGGCCTGTCAGGATCTTGTGCTGCTCGCCGTCGATATGTTTGATATCAACAAGCAGCAGATCCGTGTACTTCATCAGCTCATTAAACTTGCTGAAAAACGGCTCCTCCCTTGTAAACGGCGCACCGCTTGTATCAAGCGTCGTGTTGACGCCCTTTTCTTTTGCCTTTCTGAAAAGCTCGATCATGAAATCCATCTGCATGAGAGGCTCGCCGCCGCTTACAGTGATCCCGCCGCCGTCTTTCCAGTAGGATTTATAGCGCATCGCCTGCGCAAGAAGCTCATCAGCATTCCGCTGCTCTCCTACCTGCATATTCCAGGTATCCGGATTGTGACAGAACTGACAGCGCATCGGACATCCGGCGACAAAAATGACGAAACGCACGCCCGGTCCGTCGACTGAACCGAAACTTTCGGTTGAATGAATATATCCGTTCATATATCTCCTTTCGGGGACGTAGTGTAATTCGATTTGTCTACGTCCCGAATTAAAAACAGCCCTGTTCCTCTTTTAACTTTCCCCTGGCCCCTTTGTAAAAATTACTAAAACCATCAACAAACAATGTGGTTAAATCGTTTGTCTTTTGTGCAACTTTCCAACGGGAACAGAGTAATTCTGAAAAAGGAACAGGGTAAATCCTAATCGGGGACGTAGTGAAATCCGATTTTACTACGTCCCCGAATATATTACATTCTATCGTGGCAAGTTCTTGCAATTACGTCAAGCTGCTGCTCTCTTGTCAGGTCGATGAACTTAACAGCGTATCCTGATACACGGATCGTGAAGTTTGCATACTCTTCTTTCTCCGGATGCTCCATAGCATCGATCAGCTTCTCTGTGCCGAATACATTCACGTTCAGATGATGCGCTCCCTGATCGAAGTATCCGTCCATTACATGGACAAGGTTGTTCTTACGCTCGTTATCATCGTGTCCCAGTGCTCCCGGGCTGATTGTCTGTGTATTTGAGATTCCGTCAAGTGCCTGCTCGTACGGCAGTTTTGCCACGGAGTTCAGGGAAGCAAGAAGTCCGTTCTTCTCTGCGCCGTAAGACGGGTTAGCTCCCGGGGCCAGCGGCTCGCCTGCTTTTCTTCCGTCCGGAAGAGATCCTGTAGCCTTACCATACACAACGTTGGATGTAATCGTAAGAATAGATGTCGTCGGCTCGGAGTTTCTGTATGTGTGGCACTTCTTCAGCTTGCTCATGAATGTACGGAGCAGCCATACTGCAATCTCGTCTGCGCGGTCGTCGTCATTTCCATATCTCGGGAAATCACCCTCAACTTCAAAGTCTGTTGCCACGCCGTCCTCATCACGAACCACTTTTACCTTTGCGTATTTGATCGCGCTTAAGGAATCAACTACGTGTGAGAATCCTGCGATACCTGTCGCAAATGTACGTCTTACATTTGTGTCGATAAGCGCCATCTCAGCAGCTTCATAATAATATTTGTCATGCATGTAGTGGATCATGTTCAGTGTATCTACATACAGCTTGGACAGCCATTCCATCATCTGGTCATATTTCTCCATGACCTCATCATAGTCAAGGTACTCGGATGTAATCGGTCTGTACAGCGGAGATACCTGCTGTTTTGTCTTCTCGTCAACACCGCCGTTGATCGCGTACAGAAGGCATTTTGCAAGGTTTGCACGAGCTCCAAAGAACTGGATTTCCTTACCTGTCTCTGTCGCGGATACACAGCAGCAGATGGAGTAATCGTCGCCCCATACCGGACGCATTACATCGTCGTTCTCGTACTGAATGGAGCTTGTCTTAACAGAAATATAAGCCGCATATTTCTTGAAGTTCTCCGGCAGGTGTGAAGAGTACAATACTGTCAGGTTCGGCTCCGGTGACGGTCCCATGTTCTCCAGTGTGTGGAGGAAACGATAGTCATTCTTTGTTACCATGTGACGTCCGTCCATTCCGATTCCTGCCATCTCCAGTGTAGCCCATACCGGGTCTCCGGAGAACAGCTCGTTGTAGGACGGGATTCTTGCGAACTTCACCATTCTGAACTTCATTACCATGTGGTCGATGAGCTCCTGAGCCTGCTCCTCTGTCAGGATGCCTTTCTCCATATCTCTCTGGATATAGATGTCAAGGAATGTAGAAATACGTCCTACGCTCATTGCAGCTCCGTTCTGAGTCTTGATTGCTGCAAGATATCCGAAGTACAGCCACTGTACTGCCTCTTTTGCATTTGTAGCCGGTTTGGAAATATCATAGCCGTAAGACTCTGCCATTTCTTTCATACCGTTAAGTGCACGAATCTGATCGGCAATTTCTTCACGGAGACGGAAATCTGTTCCTTTCATTCCATGTCTCTCATACTCAACAAAATCAGACTGTTTCTTCTCAATCAGATAGTCGATACCATAGAGAGCCACACGACGGTAGTCGCCTACGATACGTCCTCTTCCATATGTATCCGGAAGTCCTGTTATGATCTTATTGTGACGTGCCTTCTTCATCTCAGGTGTGTAAATATCAAACACAGCCTGATTGTGTGTTTTATGGTATTTTGTAAAGATTTCATGCAGTTTTTCACTCGGAGTATATCCATAAGTAGTACATGCCTGCTCCGCCATCTTGATTCCACCATACGGCATGAATGCACGTTTCAGCGGCTTATCTGTCTGGAGTCCTACTACCTGCTCCATATCCTTCATATCTTCATTAATATATCCCGGTCCATATGCTGTCAATCCGGAAACCACTTCTGTCTCCATATCAAGAACGCCGCCCTTGGCACGCTCCTCTTTCTGCAGTTTCTGAAGTTCTCCCCAGAGTTTATTTGTCGCCTCTGTGGGGCCTGCAAGGAAAGACTCATCTCCGTCATACTGTGTATAATTGTGCTGGATGAAATCACGTACATTGACTTCCTCTTTCCAGAGATGTCCGCCAAAACCTTCCCACTGGTCAAAATTTACTTTTGCCATTTTCTGAAAACCTCCTCTGAAATCTTTGAATCTCTTATTGCCATGCGCTAGTATATCATCACAAATGTAAAAAAGCAAGTCTTATTATGATAATAGTTATCATTTCTGTCTATGTATTTAATTTTATACATTGCTACTATTTTCACATTCTGTTATAATACATCGAGGGGCAGACAGCTGTGAGTTCCTGGAAAGTTCACACATGCTTTCTGCAGATGTATCTATTTTATTTTAACGCAATCTGAAAGGCAGTAAAATCAGTATGAAAATACGAAAAACCCATCCAGATGAACTGGAATTGCTCGTAAAAATGTATGAAAATGCACGACTGTTCATGGCCGGTCATGGCAATCCCTCTCAATGGGAACAAAACTATCCGAAAAAGACTCTTATTGCGACAGATATCGAATCCGGTTGCTCATATGTCTGTGAAGAGCACGGACAGATCATCGCTACTTTCTATTATAAAGAGGGGCCTGACGACACTTACCGTCGTATCTACAGCGGTGAATGGCTGAACGAGCGCCCCTACGGTGTTGTACACCGCATCACCTCAAACGGCACCGTAAAAGGCGCCGCTTCATTCTGCCTGAACTGGGCGTTTGAACAATGCGGCAATTTAAAGATCGACACACATCAGGATAACCGGATCATGCAGCATCTTCTAGACAAGAACGGCTTTACATACTGCGGGATCATCTATACGGATAACGGCAGTGAACGCATGGCATACCAAAAGGCGGAGTGATATTTACTCCGCCCTTTTCCTTTTTATAACATCATCTTAGTAATGGATCACAACCGGCGTTCCCACTTCCAGCATATCATACAGCGCCGCCGCCTGATCAAGAGGCATATTGATACAGCCGTGAGATCCTATTCCCGGCGTCTGATTCAAAGCACCGCCGAATGCCGACTGCCATGTAGCGTCATGAAGACCGATCCCGCTCCATGTCACCCTCATCCAATAGCTGACCGGCGTACGGTATGAAGGTTGTCCGGTAGAAGGATTTATCGCACCGGTCAGCACCTGATTTCTTCCTTTCTCCAGTATCGAATAAGTACCTTCCGGCGTGATTTTCTCCGGGATCGGCTCTCCGGTCACTACATCTGTCTCCAACGCGATACTTCCGTCCACCACATACCACATATGCTGCTCGCTCAGATCCACATCCACATATGTATCTCCCCAGTCCGGCATAGCATGTGTCGCCGCTGTTCCTCCAATATAGTATTCCGGCTCTCTTTCCAGCGTCTTCCCGTTTTTAATCGCATCCACGATCACGTCATACTCTGCGATTTCATTGATCGACCATCCGTATGTTCCGCCATTTACTTTTGTCTCTCTTCCTGCGGGAGTCGTAAAAGTCCTTGTTGTTCCCATTGTGTCATATTTATCGCCGAACTCTTCCAGCCACTTCCTGACAGCCGCCTCGCTGATCGTGACCTTCATCTTGTCATCCACAGAAAGCCAGCCCGAAATAACAGAAGCATCCACCACCACTTCCTCTGTCATTGGATAGACAATCTTTGCTTTACAGTATTGGTTCATCAGATCGCATGCTGACTGCACTTCAGCAGATTCAGATGTATACGGCGGTTCCGCATAACATTTCTCAGCCTCGAGATTAAGGGTATCCTGGAAATTTTCAATCGCCGACGCAATCTTCTCTTCCAGGATATCTCTCTGGATGGCCGTACCGTACTGCTCCGGCTCAATCACATACTGCTCCCCGTCAAACTTCGGATAAGCCGAAACAGCCGGGGTCTGCTCGCCCGTAACCGCCTGCAGCGAATCAATCTTCTCCGTCAGCTTATCCGCATCATAAGACACCTCTATCTTCGCCTCATCCGCATGATTCCCGAAAAAAGCTCCGGGCCATAAAAAGCTTCCCTGCCCGTTCAGGATTCTCTCCAGTTCCGCTGCGCTTTCAAACTTCAATCCGATATCTGCTCCCTCAATGGTTTCACTGTTTCCTCCGATTTCCTCCAGTTCCAGCTCAAACCGTGCGACATCATCTTTCAGAAGCTGTTCCGCCTGCCGCACTGTTTTTCCTGAAACATCATGCCCGTTTATTTCCGTATTAAAAAGATAGTGGCTCCTGAAATAGAATGCAATCCCCAGATATACAAGCACGATTGCTGCCAGACAACCCGCCGCTATGTAAAGGATCCTCCTAAACTTTCCCTTCTTTTCCATTTTCCCGCCCTCATTTCCTGTTATTCACTGAATGCAGTTTATATCCCTATCTTATAAATATATGGCGGATAATTCAAGCCAATTTACACAAAAAAGGAAATTCATGTTTGTTGGACAGATGGCGCTGCGGTAGTAAAAGTAAAGATATACTAATCGAATAAAGGACGCAGAAAAAGAAGATACTGCCGCGCTATGCCGACCCACTTTACCTCATCCCCTCGAATCCATACCGATGCATAGCTTATGCAGTATCTTCTTTTTCTGCTGTCTCATCCGGTCAGTACATTTAAACTCAGCCGTGGCATTATCTTTCAACAAGCACTCATACAAGCCGGAAGAAGTCGGAACTTTGTCGACAAAGTTCACCCTTTCGAATAATTTTTCTGTAATTTTTGAGATTACCGGAGAGTCACTTCCGGTTAGATGAATGTAGAAAATCAGTCGGATACAGCCCTGTTGATGAACCTTACGGAACGGGCGGGGATGGGATGCTGCCGGTGACTGTGAAGGGGTACTAGATATAGTTAAAGCCTGCGGTGCGGCGTTGATCAGGGAAAGGATGTTGTCTGAACGAAGTGAGTTCTTCCTTTCCCTGATTGCTTTTAGCCGTATCGCAGGCCTGTTACTATATCTTATGCCCTGTAACCGGAGCCGGAAGCATTACAATCCCGCCTAATCCGAATACGTAAGTTATTCCACTGTATCCGAGTGATTATCGGACGATTTATCATAGGATGCCTTTCCGGAAAACACAAATCTTACTCTCCAAAACGAATCTTCTTATACGCCTTGATCTCCTCCACACATTTTTCAAATCCGAGCTTTCCGCTGTCCAGACACAGGTCATAGTTTCTTGCGTCCACCCACTCATGCCCGGTATGATAGCGGTAAAAATCTCCCCTGTATGCATCGGTCTTTTCGATGAACTTCTGCATTTCTTTCTCGGTCATGCTATGCCGTTCCATAGACCTGTCCAGGCAAAACTTTTTATCTGCATGGATGAATACGCTCATTACATTCGGATAGTCCTGCAGCACATAGTCAGCACATCTTCCGACAATGACACAGGATTCTTTTGCAGCCAGGTTCTTAATTATCTTTGCCTGATAGTTAAACAGATTGTCATCCGAAGTAAATCCCTTGTCTTCCGGCGGAAGGAGTTCTCCGTCATAAGGGCGGTTCAGGATACGGAACCATCCTGCATGGCGGATCTTCTCATCCGACATACCGAAGAGCCGCTCATTGATGCCGCTGTCCTCCGATGCCATTCTCAGGATCTCACGACTATAGCAGTTGATGCCGAGATCTTTCGCGAGCATCGCGCCGATTGTCTTCCCACCGCTTCCGTACTGTCTTGAAATCGTAATGACGATATTTTTCATAGATGCACCTCCTCAAACCATAGCTGTTACTCGCCCAGATAAGCTTTCTTTATCGAATCATCCTCCAGAAGATCTTTTGCATTGCCTTCGAGCACAATCTTTCCTGTCTCGAGCACATAAGCTCTGTCGGCGATCGCAAGCGCCTTTTTTGCATTCTGTTCCACGAGGAGAACCGTAGTTCCGCTCTCGCTCACAGCGCGGATAATATCGAAAATCTCGTTGACCAGAATCGGTGAGAGACCCATGGACGGTTCATCCATCAGGATGATCTTTGGTTTTGACATAAGAGCCCGGCCCATTGCAAGCATCTGCTGTTCACCGCCGCTCAATGTTCCTGCCATCTGATTCTTTCTCTCTTCCAGACGCGGGAAACGTTTATACACATTTGCCAGACTCTCTTCAATCTCATTCTTGTCTTTTCGCGTATAAGCCCCCATCCTCAGATTTTCATACACACTCAGCTCGGCAAACACGCGTCGTCCTTCCGGAACATGCGCCATTCCCATGGAAACGATCTTATGGGCCGGCACTTTTGTAATGTCTTTGCCCTCGAAGATCACATGACCCTTTTTAGGGGAAATAAGTCCTGTGACCGTATGGAGAGTTGTTGTCTTCCCCGCACCGTTTGCGCCGATCAGTGCGATGACCTCTCCTTTATTTACTTCAAATGAAATGCCCTTGATTGCCTGGATGACTCCGTAATATACTTCCAGATCTTTTACTTCAAGCATTGCCATAACCAGTTTCCTCCTATTCTCCAAGATATGCCGTAATGACCTGCGGGTCGTTCAGCACGTTCGATGTACTGCCCTGACAGAGTACTTCACCAAAGTTCAGCACAGTCAGTTTCTCGCAGATACCGCTTACCAGCTTCATATCATGTTCGATCAGGAGGATCGTCATATGGAATTCCTCGCGCACAAAGCGAATCATATCCATCAGTTCCCCTGTCTCATTCGGATTCATTCCCGCAGCCGGTTCATCCAGAAGCAGAAGCTTCGGCTCCGTCGCCAGCGCTCTTGCAATCTCCAGGCGTCTCTGCTGACCGTAAGGAAGATTCGACGCTTTTCTGTAAGCAGCTTCTTCCAGATTAAACACTTTCAGCAGCTCCATGGCCTGCTCATCCATTTCTTTCTCCACTTTCCTGTATCTCGGGAGACGCAGGATTCCCTCGACAGTGGAATAATGATGCTTATTGTGAAGCCCCACTTTTACATTATCCAGAACACTCAGATCTTTAAAGAGACGGATATTCTGGAATGTTCTTGCGATGCCTGCTTTACTGATATCGATGGTCTTTTTCCCTGTGATATCTTTCCCGTCCAGGATCACCTTTCCTGTATCCGGTCTGTAAACTCCTGTCAACAGGTTAAAGACAGTTGTCTTACCCGCTCCGTTGGGACCGATCAGCCCGTAAAGTTCTTCTTTTTCGATTGAAATATCAAATGCATTCACCGCACGGAGACCGCCGAACGAAATGCCCAGGTTTTTTACTTCCAGTAATGCCATTATTTCACAGCCTCCTTTTTCTTTCTGTGGAAGGAGAGGTGTTTTTCTCTCCACTCGATCGCCTTCGGCGCCCAGTTAAAGAGCATCATGGCAATCAGCACGATCGCATAGATCAACATACGATAATCCTCCAGACCTCTCAAAAGCTCCGGGAGAAGTGTCAGGATTACGGCTGCAATAATTGAACCTCTGATATTTCCGATGCCGCCCAGCACAACAAATACAAGAATCATGATCGACTGGTTATATCCGAAGTTATTCGTATTCGCTGTCAATGTAGACAGGTTATGTGCATAGAGCACTCCCGCCCCTCCGGCCAGTGCCGCTGAAACAGTAAATGCCATCAGTTTATATTTTGTAATATTAATTCCTACAGACTCTGCTGCAATCCTATTATCGCGAATCGCCATGATCGCACGTCCGTCTCGGGAATTGATCATGTTGAGCACGATAAATAGTGTAATAAGAATCATAATAAAGGCGATCAGGAATGTAGAATCCTGCGGCGTACCCGTTATCCCCTGAGGCCCGTTTACAATAACAGTTCCATCCGGTTCCATATTCAGACCCATCACATCCTTCGTGGAGAAATGGAATCCGTTGGAATCTTTGCCGATAAACAGCACATTAACAAGATTCTTGATAATCTCACCGAATGCCAGTGTAACAATCGCAAGATAGTCTCCCTTTAAGCGGAGTACAGGGATACCGATAATGATGCCGAAAATCGCTGCCACGGCAATACCGATCAGCATTGCAAGCAAAAAACGCAGAAATCCGTTTTCGATCACATCTCTCATACATTTTGAGAAAAATGCACTTGAAAATGCTCCTACGCACATAAAGCCCGCGTGTCCGAGGCTCAGTTCTCCGAGGATACCTACCACGAGATTCAGAGAAACCGCCATGATCACATAAATACAGACCGGCACCATGATACCTTCCAGCAGGCTGGAAATACTTCCTGTAGCGATCAGTGTCTGCATAATGATAAAGGCAATGATCACCATACCATATGTGATAAGATTACTTTTTGTATTTTTATTCATTTTCTTCAACATACCGCCCACCTACACTTTCTCCTGAATCTTCTTGCCTAAAAGACCCGTAGGTTTCACTAAAAGTACGACGATAAGCACTGCAAATACCAGGGCGTCTGCCATCTGAGATGTAATGTATGCCCGTCCGAAGATCTCGATGATTCCAAGAAGGAGCCCGCCGATAAATGCGCCCGGAATCGAACCGATGCCGCCGAATACCGCTGCCACGAATGCCTTGATGCCCGGCATTGCTCCTGTATACGGCGTCACACTTGGATAAGCTGAGCAGTACAGTACACCTGCAATCGCTGCCAGAGCTGAGCCAATGGCAAACGTCAGAGCGATCGTTCCATTTACGTTGATTCCCATAAGCTGTGCGGCGCCTTTGTCCTCAGACACAGCGCGCATCGCCTGACCGGGTTTTGACTTCTGTACAAATGCAACAAGTACGATCATAATGACAATACAAACTCCGATCGTAACGATCGTAACACCTGAAATGCTGAGCTGTCCTCCCGCCAGCGTGATTCCGCTCCACTTGATAACTGACGGGAAAGTCTTTGCGTTAGATCCAAAGGCAAGCAGCGCGATATTCTGCAGCAGATAGCTGACGCCGATCGCGGTGATCAGGACTGACAACGATGATGTTGCGTTTCTCAATGGTTTGTATGCGATCCTCTCGATCACGACTCCAAGCAAAGTACATACTACAATCGCGATCAGCACCGCGATGACCGGAGACAATCCTGCCTGCGACATAGCGATCAACGCCATATATGCCCCGATCATGATAACATCTCCGTGCGCAAAGTTCAGCATTTTCGCAATACCATAGACCATGGTATATCCGAGAGCGATGATCGCATAGACGCTCCCCAGACTTAATCCGTTGATTAAATACGATATAAAGCTCATATCCATTCCCTTCCATTCCATGCTTTACTATAATAGATCATCTGATTATACCACAGGTATACGACAGTAATCAACAAAAAAATCGAGCACACTCGGTTTTGTAATAACAGTTCAGCCATGGAGCTGGCCGGGAGAGAAAATCATGCTCGCATGATTTTTCGAGCGGACTGTTCCATGAGATGAGCGCCTGTCAATGAGTAAAACAGCGGCGGCAGCCGCAGTAAGCACGAAGTGCGGTTTTACGAATGGCGCGGCTGAACTGTGGACGCACAGAAAGCACGATAGTGCGGCTTTGCGAATGGCGCGAGCTGAACTGTGGACGCAACGTAAGCACGAAGTGCGACTTTGCGAATGGCGCGGCTGAACTGTGGACGCACTGAAAAGGAGAGGCAGGAAAAGCTTACACATACATTTTCCCGTCTCTCCTTTTTATTTCTCATCTGTCACTCGCGCGTCTCCCACTTCCGATAGATTGCTTCCAGGGCATCTACCACTCCTTCAATGCCTAGCAGGCTTGCATTGAACATCATGCTATTTGCATCAATGCCTCCCCACTCTCTTTTCGTACGCGCTTCATAATAGTTTTTCCTGTCGCGGTCTGTTTTCCTAATCTTGTCAGCCGCCTGCTTTTCATCCAGTTTATAGAGTTTCATGATCCGGCGGATCCGATCCTCTTTATATGCATATATAAACGTATTAATGCAATTCGTATAATCCCCGAGCACATAGTCGGCGCATCTTCCTACAAAGATCCCCGGCCCCTCCTCTGCCAGCTTGCGTATGATAGCCGACTGTCTTTCAAACACCCGGTCTGTCAGCGTCTTCCCTGACTCGTCACTGTTCATGAATACGCGGTATTCAAGACTGCTTGATGCATAGGCTGACAGAAATCTTCCAAGAATCGTCTCATCCACCTTTGTCGCATCTTCATTGCTGATGCGCAGCTCCTGTGCCGCCATGCGGATCAGATTATGATCATACAGCGGAATGTCGAGTCTCTCCGCCAGTTTGTTTCCGATCTCGTGTCCGCCGCTTCCAAACTGTCTGCCGATCGTGATGATCGTATGCTGCATCATATCCGTCACTCCTTCCTGTGAAACACTACATGAGCGCTGTATTTATCGTACCGGGAATCCGCAGCCGCTGCCCGAGCCCCCGGACTTTTATTCACAGTTAGATTATATCATCATTATGCACAAATTGAACAGCATTTTGAGGATATTTTTGTAAATTTTTGTGATAGTTCAGTCATGGAGCTGACCAGGAGAGAAAATCATGCTCGCATGATTTTTCGAGTAGGCTGTTCCATGAGCTGAGCGCCTGTCAATAAGTAAAACAGCGGCGGCAGCCGCAATAAGCACGAAGTGCGGTTTTACGAATGGCGCGGCTGAACTATTATAGACTTTTCTCTTTTCCGCTGACAATTGTATAGTATCCTTTCGACGTGATGATATAAACGATCACGTAGAAAAGAGCAAATACAAGGTAGCAGCATACTGTCACGATAATGAGCAGGCTCTCTTCGGCTGCCCATATCAGGAGCAGTATCTTGGAGATCAGCGGGAATGCAAACGTCAGGTGGATTCCCGCCATGACAAGCGGCAGGAAGAACACGGTCAGCACCTGCGAGTTAATGCTCTGCTTTACTTCCTTCCGGGTCATGCCTACTTTCATTAGGATATCAAAACGATCCTGATCTTCATATCCTTCCGAGATCTGTTTGTAATACATGATGAGTACCGTTCCGAAGAGAAATACTGCCCCCAGCATCACGCCCAGGAAGAAAAGCCCGCCGTTAATAGCTATGGTATCCGCTCTTCCGCCCGCCTTGGAATCGATATAATAGTGGGGATAATCCACGGTCGTCTGTGCTCCGTCCGTTTCCTCTCCATCCGAAGCGGTCAGCGCTCCGATTCGTTCCAGGATTGTATTATAGATATCGATCTGTTTCTCATCTCCACACGTCAGGTCAAATCCATAGTTCTCTTCTATATAGGCAACCGCTATACTCTCGTCTTCCTTTGCAAGCGAATTTCTGTACTCCTCAATCTGACGGATCACAGACATATCTTTCGCGACAATAAAGTACGCTCCCATTACATTTGCCTGTGCAGTTCCCACAGGAAACGGCTGCTTATCCAGAAGCTTTACATCCCACGAACCGCAGCCTGTGATCGACAGTGTATCATAATCATAATCTGCTTTGAATGGATAGAGCAGAAGTTCGCCGTCTGAGAGCTCCGCGCTTTCTCCGGATAGTCGGTTGTAATCTTCCAGGCTGATCATATAGATACTCCGGATAGATTCCACGTCGCCCGTTCCTGTTCCAGCAGTTCCTCCTGCACTCAGTGTGAACTCATCCCGCAGCTGGAATCCCGCCATACTGTAGATATGAAAATCCTCAATATTCTCCGAATTTTCACCGTATTCTGCCAGCACTTCATCTACGATCGCCTTGTACGGCTCTGTCTCGCTGTAGTCGTCAGATCTGAGTTCCATCGTAATATCATGGGGATATCTCTTCTGTATGCCGTCCTCCGTCTGGGCGTAAAGGCACACTGTGGACGACAGCGTGACCAATACCATAGTAGACAGGATACAGATCGATGCAAGCCCCGCGCCGTTACGTTTCATCCGGTAGACCATAGATGAAAGGGAAACAAAATGTTTTGTTCTATAGTAATATTTCTTATTCTTCTGGAGCAGTTTGCACAGCGCTACAGATCCCGAGATAAAAAGCAAATACGTAGCGATGATCACCATGACAACCGCGACAAAGAACATGAGCATCGCCGACAGGGGATCGATGACCGCCACTGCCAGATAATACGCCCCGGCCAGCAGCGCCGTTCCTATGATCGCCAGAATCCAGTTTGCCTTCGGCGGTTTCTCGCCTACATTCTCACTCTTCAGCATTTCTACCGGGCGCAGCCGGAAGATGTAGAAGATCATCCGCAGCATGATGAGGAGAAAAATACCCAGAAAAAGAACTGTTGTTACTATGATCGGCTGCGGCTCTACCCTGATCGCAAATCCTGTCTGCCCGCCAAGGATACGGATCGCGGCAAGCTCCGCCAGCTTGGAAAAAAGAATGCCCAGAAGAAGGCCCGCCGCAATGGAGAGCACCGCTGTCAGCACATTCTCCCACACGAGGATTTTGACCAGATTGTGTTTTCCCATCCCGAGGATGTTGTAAAGTCCGAATTCTTTCTGCCTTCTGCGGATCAGAAATGAATTCGTATAATACAGAAAAATCAGGGAGAAGATCGCTATGACAAACACCCCCAGGCTGAGGAAGGACTGGAGCATATCTCCTCCCCGCACCGACGTAAAGTCAGCAGAAAACCCAAGATAGTAAATAATGTAGAACATCATGATCATGCAGATGCAGGTGAGGATATACGGAAAGTATAGTTTCCTGTTCTTCACGATCCCGTCTTTTGCCAGTCTGATATAAAATCCGCCCTTCATCGTCTGTCACCACCTGTCGCCAATATCGTGAGTGTGTCAGATATCTTCTGATAGAGCTGCTCATCCGACATATTTCCTCTGTAGACCTGATGGTATACTTCCCCGTCACGGATAAAGAGTACCCGGCCCGCTTTGCTCGCAGCTTTGACCGAATGAGTCACCATAAGGATCGTCTGTCCTTTCTGGTTGATCTTTGCAAAGAGTGCCAGAAGTTCATCCGTTGATCGGGAATCAAGGGCCCCTGTAGGCTCATCGGCAAGAATGATCCGCGGATCTGTGATCAGCGCCCTTGCAGCCGCCACTCTCTGTTTCTGCCCTCCGGAAATCTCATAAGGATATTTTTCCAGCAAAGGTGCGATCCCCAGTTCTTTGGCTATCGGCATAAGTTTCTTCGTCATCTCCTTGTATGTCTCGCCTTTGAGTACAAGCGGCAGGAGAATGTTATCCTTTACATTAAATGTATCGAGGAGATTAAATTCCTGAAACACAAATCCCAGATTGTCCCGCCTGAACTCCGAGATATTCTTATCTTTTATCCCCGAGAGCGGCTTCCCGTCCAGATAAACTTCACCTTCTGTCGGCTTATCCAGCGCCGCAAGCATGTTCAGGAGCGTTGTCTTACCGCTTCCGCTCTCGCCCATGATCGCCACATACTCTCCCTCCTCCACGGAAAAATTTACACATGAGAGCGCCTGCACCTGAGTCCCGCCAAACCGGGTACGGTATATTTTCTTCAAGTTTTTTACTTCCAAAACAGTCATGAAACTGACCTCCTTCATGTTTTCTGGACTCAGTATATCAAAACCGGTCGGAATGCCGACATCGAATCCTGTGACATTCCGACCGGTCCATGTGACACTATTGTCACACCCAGCTCACGCATACAGGAGAAGCGTCAGCTCTGTGCTCGCACAGGGAGCTGACGCTTCTCCTGTATGCAGGGAGCGCCGCATGATGAGCAAAACAGCCGCGTATGCGGCAATTAGTACCGCAGGTACGGTTTTGCGATTTCACAGGCGGCGCGGGTGAGCGGACCTTTCCGCATGCAGGGAGCGCCGCATGATGAGCAAAACAGCCGCGTATGCGGCAGTTAGTACCGCAGGTACGGTTTTGCGATTCCGCAGGCGGTGCGGGTGAGCGGACGGCCTCTGGACAAGAGCGCCGCCTACTCCGCCTGCAGTGAATACGTCTCCAGATCGACGATAAACCTGCTGCCCTTTCCCGGTTCCGACTGCGCCAGCAGCCTGTGCCCGAGCTTATCCGCTGCAGTCCTGCACAGATACAGTCCGATCCCGGTAGACTTCTTGTCCAGACGCCCGTTATACCCGGTATAGCCCTTCTCAAAGATCCGCGGAAGGTCTTCCGGTGAAATACCGATTCCTGTATCCGTGATGGAAAGCTGTTTCTTATCATCCACTGATATCGTGACATTTCCTCCTTCCGGAGTATATTTCACCGCATTGGACAGGAGCTGTTCAATGATAAAGGATAGCCATTTCTCGTCTGTCACCACGCGTTCGTCCGTACCAGCGTATACAAGCCGTATCTTCCTGCGGATAAACTGTCCGGCATACTTCCGCACTGCCTTCCGGATGATATCGTCCAGCTCATACTCCTGAATGACCAGATCGGAAGCCCCCTCGCCGAGTCGAATGTAGTAAAGCGCCATCTCGGCATACTGCTCAATGCGGAATAATTCTGCCGACAGCTCTCTGTTCTCCTGGGTATCCTCCTGCTGGAGCATGACACGCATAACAGCGATCGGCGCCTTGATCTGGTGTACCCACACGGCATAATAATCATTCATATCGTTCCTGGCACTGTCCCACTCTTCTTTTCTCGCGCGGTTCGCCTCCTCTTCCCGGAGCACAAGCGCCTGATAGTCGCTCTCCGTCAGGCTGTCCGCCCGGGGAAGATACTCTGCACACGGCGCAGCCCCGGGCTGCAGCCGTTCAAGCTCCATATGCTTCCGTCTGTATCTTAAAAATCCCAGCATCAGAAAAACCAGACCGGACAATGCAGATAAAAGAAGCGGGTACCACACCGCCTCCATCCGGATCCCGTACAGGGCAAATACACCTGCAAATATTGCTCCGCTTATCATCACCCACAGCCACACATACCGGCAGTCATAGAGATATCTGAAAAAGCGCTTCATTCTCTCATCTCCCCTCTGCATCCTGTGTGATGATATAGCCTTCGCCCACCTTAGTCGTGATAAAATCCGTAAGCCCGGCTTTCTCAAGCTTCTTTCTCAATCGTGCAATATTGACCGTCAGTGTATTTTCTTCAATATAATTATCCGTCTCCCACAATTTTGTCATAAGCGTATCCCGGCTCACCAGCCTGCCTTTATTCTCCATCAGAGTCTGCAGGATACGGAACTCATTTTTCGTCAGATCGATCTTCTTCCCTTCATAGGTAAGCGACGTGTCATACAAGTTCAGGATTGCGCCTCTGTGTTCCAGAACAGGGATCTTTCCCGCCAGGTCATAGGTCCTTCTGAGCACAGCCTGGACTTTCGCCGTCAGTACGCTTAAATCAAAGGGCTTTGCCACAAAGTCGTCCCCGCCCATATTGACCGCCATGATGATATTCATATTATCCGCCGCCGAAGAAATAAATATGATCGGCACATTGGAGATCTTCCGGATCTCGCTGCACCAGTGATAGCCGTTGTAGAATGGCAGGGTGATATCCATGAGCACCAGATGCGGATCATATGCTGTGAATGTTGTCAGTACATTCTGGAAATCCTGCACATATTCCGCCTCGTTGCCCCACATCTTCATCTCTTTTTGTATCGCCTGCGCCATGGGCAGGTCGTCTTCCACGATAAGTATTTTATACATAAGCCCTCCTTGAACAGACTGATCGGTGCACAGCGGACAAAACTCCGCCATACACCGATCAGTATAACAAGATTCTCTTTATTCTACAATGTTTCAGGCGAGATTACTCTCTGGATATGGATCGCGAGAAATCCGATTTCTTCCTTTCCCACTGGCATTTTCAGGGTCTCGCTCATATAGGTGCACACTTTCTCTGCAACACGCCCCGTCTCAGGATAATTGCTGAAAATGAAATCATTGAAGTCCACATTGGTAGATTCTCCGTTCCTCGCGCGTGCCACCATATAATAAAGATGGCTCATCAGTCGGGTATATGCCAGAGAATCTTCGGAAAACTTCTGCCGGAATTCATGCTCGATCATCCGGATCCCTTCATTGATGATCCGCGTCGTATCCAGCGCTACGGACACCTGCTCATCTGACAGTCCGGCATGGATATGGAGCGTAAGAAATCCCACCTCGTCATCCGATATCGCGTATCCCGTCATCTCTTTGATGATATCCCGGCCGCGCATCGCAACTGCATATTCCTTGGAAAAAAGCACCCGGATATCCGGGGTAAACGGATTGGGGATCTGCCGGTTTTCTTTTGCACGTTTTGCCGCAAGAGCAATATGGTCAGCCATTGGAAGAAGTATCTCGTGATTCACTTCTTTAAAGACCTTTTCCGCCTCTTCTATGATACGTCCAGACGCTTCGATAAAGCTGGGATGTATACCATTGACAACCTTGAGCACTGACTGCTGTTTCCGTCTTGTGACAAGAGAATATACTTTCGCTCCGGGCACGCTTTCAATCTGCTGTGTCGGCTTCTTTCCGAATCCGATCCCGTTCCCCATCAGGATCAGTTCCCTTCCCGTCTCATTATGATACACAAGAATTCCGTTGTTGTTCAGCACCTTTATGATTCGATACATACCCTCTCATAACCTTTCCGCTCAGTAACTCTCTTAAAAAGAAATAATCTCCGCCGCCTCATCAAGAGCATTTACCGATCCTTCTTTTGCAAGCCGGACTTCTTCACCTTCCTGAAGGCTGGTAAATACGATAATACACTCGTCCGACTTCGCGTGTTCCTTTATATATTCTATATCAAAACCGATCAGCTTGTCACCCTTTTTCACACTGTCGCCGTCTTTTACGAACGCCTCGAATCCTTCTCCATTCAAGTTAACCGTGTCAACGCCGATATGGATCAGGTACTCTACACCATCACCACCGAGCAGTCCTACCGCGTGTTTCGAGGGGAATACAAACGATACGGTCGCGTCTTCCGGGGCATATGCCATACCTTCTGACGGTCTTACAATATATCCGTCACCCATCATCTTTCCTGCAAAGGCTTCGTCAGATGCATCTGTGATCGGTGCCGCCTCCCCGCTGACTGGTGAGCAGAGGACTTTTTTCACCTGTCCGCTGCCTGCCGGCGCACTTCCCGATGTTTTATCTGTCTTTTCTCCGGCACTTTCTGCCGCGTCTCCTGATACATCCCCATTTTCAGTTCCGTTATCCGGAATATATTCTTCATTCGGAGCAGTCTCCAGATAATCCTCAAGGTTGGATTTGATCACTGCCACCGATGGTCCGTAAATGATCTGTATGCCCTGTCCCTTTCGGATGATTCCCGACGGAGATGTAGCTTTCAGGATACTTTCACTGACCAGTTCCGGTTTCACTACCGTGCAGCGGAGTCTCGTCGCACAGCAGTCAACATCTGAAATATTTTTCTTTCCGCCAAGTCCGCGTGTGATCAGTACACTCTTCTCATCTCCGGCTGCCGGAGCACCGTTTCCATCTGCGCCCCCGTCCTGTTTTGCACGATAATCAGCTTTCGTGTAGAGTTTCGTCTCCTCATCGTCATCTTCCCTTCCCGGAGTCTTCAGGTTAAACTTCATGATCAGGAACTTGAAGATGAAATAGTACAGGCAGAAATAGATGATTCCTGCCGGGATGATAAGCAGCCAGCTCGTCTTTTCATTGCCTTGCAGGATACCGAACAGGAGCAGATCCAGGAAACCGCCGGAGAACGTAAGTCCTACTGCAATATTAAGAATATGGGCTATCATGTAGGCAGCACCTGCCAGGATCACCTGTACAACAAACAGCATCGGCGCAACAAACAGGAAGGAGAACTCAATAGGTTCTGTGATGCCTGTCATCATAGATGCCAGTGCTGCTGAAAGAAGAAGTCCGCCGGCCTGTTTCTTTTTCTCAGGTTTCGCGCAGCGGTACATTGCAAGAGCCGCACCCGGAAGTCCAAAGATCATAAAAATGAACTCACCGGAGAAATATCTTGTCGCGTCCGCGCTAAAGTGTACTGTATTCGGATCAGCAAGCTGTGCAAAGAAGATATTCTGTCCGCCCTGAACAACCTGACCGGCCACTTCCATCGTACCGCCCACCGCCGTCTGCCAGAATGGGAGATAGAATACATGGTGCAGTCCGAACGGGATCAGCGCACGCTTGATAATACCGAAGATCAGCGTTCCGAAGTAGCCTGTTCCTGTGACAAGTCCTCCCAAAGCATAGATTCCGTCCTGTACAAAAGGCCATACAAAATACATTACGATACCTACACCCACATAAGTGATCGTAGATATGATCGGCACAAATCTTGATCCGCCGAAGAATGACAGCGCGTTAGGCAGCTGGATCTTATAGAACCTGTTGTGCAACGCCGCAACACCAAGTCCGACTATAATCCCTCCGAACACACCCATCTGCAGCGACTGAATGCCGCACACACTGGTGATCGTACCGTCCAGCACGTGTTCTGCGATCGTACCGTCCGCAAGGATATCTCCCCGGATCTCCAGCATCGCATTGATACAGATATGCATAACAAAGAACGAAATCATCGCCGCAAGCGCTGCAACTTCTTTCTCCTTTTTCGCCATACCGATAGCCACACCCACCGCAAAGATCAGCGGAAGATTGTCAAAAATTACATTTCCCGCACTGCTCATGATCGTAAGGAGTGCGTTCAGGATCGTTCCCTCCCCCAGAATACTCTCGAGGCCATAGGTCTCGATCATAGTAGCATTGGTAAATGAACTTCCGATTCCGAGCAGAAGTCCTGCCACAGGGAGGATTGCGATCGGAAGCATGAAGCTTCGTCCGACTCTCTGCAATACTCCGAAAATCTTGTCTTTCATCTTGTTTCCTCCTTGAACTCTCATTTCCGAATCTGCCATGTGTGCCTCATACCCTGGTCGCGGGCTGGCGCCCTATACTTTCCAGCCGTGCTGCGCACCTCGATTCCGCTCCCGCTTCATCTCGGTCGCGGGCTGGCGCTTCGCACCTTCCTGCCGTGCTGCGCACCTCGATTCCGCTCCCGCTTCATCTCGGTCGCGGGCTGGCGCCCTATACCTGAGTAGGAAAGCGTAATGGAAAGCAAGCTTTTCTTCCGCTTTCCTACTCAGGTGCACGGCTTATAGTTTACGCGCAAAAAAGGCATAAACTTAATCCTTTTGTTTGCTGATACTGCAATTAAAAAGGATAGTTTATGCCTGATGTTCAGTAACACACTATCTGACATATTCGATTTACGTACTTAGTATATACAAATTTTCTTCAAATAGTCAACTCAGAAATATTGACTAATTTTACACAAGAAAATTGTGCAGTTTATACAGAATCATTACTCTTCCAGGATTTTCATCGCGATATCTCCGTCACCGCTGATAGAAAACCCGACTTTCTCATAAAATCCCGCCATCAGTTCATGATACTGGTCCGGACCGGTATAGCCAAGCGGCGCCAGTTCATAACCGGTCGGCGCAGTGATTAGCGTGACGCTTTTTTTGCTCAACTGGTCTGCTATCTCATTCATACATACTGTTCCATACCCTTTTCCGCGCAAAGCAAAGTCTGTAAGATAGAACTCTATAATATCTGCTTTTGTTTTGCTCTCAAGAATATATTCCATATGAAATACCTGATATCCTTCTTCAAAGACATCAACTGTCTGAGGGCGGTATTGAAATTCCAGTATATGTGCGCTCTTATCTTTGATCGTGACAGCACGGAAATATTCTTTTCTTATGTATACTGCTATTGACATGTCTCTCCTCCTGTCCTTGTGAAGATCTGCATCGCTGTAACCATTTGCATTTAATTCAGATTTTGTTACTATAAAGTCTAGCACATCTCTTTTTATTTGTATAGAAAATATGCTTTCACGCCGTAAATCCCAATAGTTCAGTACTGCCAGATCTTGATAATTTAACCGTAATTACAAATTTTTATTTTCATAACAGTCTGTTCGTCTTAATATATATAATGAGTTATCCATTTATCTGGCAACTCATTATAACAAATAAACTATAACAGACAAAAAGGGGTCAAAATGAAAAGCATCGGAATTGATATCGGAACCACTACGCTCAGTTTCGCGATAACAGATAATGACACACTGGCTGTTATCCGAAAATGTACCATTGCCGGCAACAGTTTTATACAAACTGAAAATTCATGGGAAAAGATTCAGGATACAGATGTAATCTTATCCCGGATACAGCCCGTTCTTAATAAAATAATTAACTCTTACAACGACATCTCCGGCATCGGGATCACGAGCCAGATGCATGGCATCGTCTACACAGACTCCGATGGACATGCCGTCAGTCCGCTCTATACCTGGCAGGATGAACGTGGCAGTCTGCCGGAATTCGGCGGCAGAAGTATCTGCCGGATCTTATCGGAAGACATAGGCATTAACGCTGCGCCGGGTTATGGACTGGCCACTCATTTATACAATGTAAGGAAAGGACTTGTTCCCGCAGGAGCAGCGTCTTTCTGCACGATCGGGGATTATCTCGGCATGATCCTCACAGAACGAAAAACACCGCTTGTCCATATCAGCCAGGCGGCCGGCATGGGTATGTTTGATATTAAAAAGCTGAAATTTATGCGCGAAAAAGTATCAGATGCAGGAATTGATCCGTCATTTCTTCCGGAAGTAACAAAAAACTTTTCAGTACTCGGTACTTTCAAAGGCATTCCGGTCTGTGTATCTATCGGTGATAATCAGGCAAGTTTCCTCGGTACTGTCACGGATGAAGATACGGTTCTCGTCAATGTCGGAACCGGCTCCCAGGTTTCCGTAATGACCCGGCAGTATATAGAAATCCCGGAAATCGAGACCCGTCCTCTGACTGATTCAACATACCTGCTTGTAGGAGCGGCAGTCTGCGGCGGCGCTGCATTTGCTGCGCTTGAAAGATTCTTCCGTACATATGCCTCTGCTGCCGGCGCTCCTGATGTAGCTCAGTACGACGTTATGAAAAAGCTGCTGGAACTGCAGACTGAAAAGGACGATATATGGAAAGTACGAACAACATTTGCCGGAACGCGCACCGATCCGGAAGCTTCCGGAAGCATCACCGGTATCCGGACCGATAATTTCCATCCCGCCGCCATGATCCGGGGCGTCTTAGACGGAATGGCGGAAGAACTGTATGAACTTTATCACCTGATCGAAACTGACACAGAAGAAAGCAAGACAACACTTATCGCCTCCGGCAATGCGGTGAGAAAGAACAGGGCATTTCAGCAGATACTTGAAGAACGTTTTCATATGCCCCTTACAATAGGACAAAATGAAGAAGAGGCCGCATACGGGGCCTCTCTCTGTGCACTACTCGCTACAGGACAGCTTCCTAAACGTCAGCTTCCGCTTTAGCCGGTTCAGTTTCCGCTTTTTTTCTCTTTGCAACCTGAAGCTGAACATTAACGCCCATAGGATTGATCACCACACCCTTTGCGGCGCCGACCAGTATATCCGGAATCTTTGCAGCCGGGATGACTGCCGTCCTCATCTTCTGCCCTTTTGCAAATTTCTGAATTTCCAGCATATCTGTAAAAACAGGCTGATAAATGTCTCCATTTTTCTGTTTCAGCACCGGAATCTGCTTGTCATCCTGTATGGCAATAATAAAAGTTCCTTTACTATAATGAGCAAGCAGTTCCTCCTGAAGTTCTTTTAACTCTTCTGTCGGTTGAGGCTTCTCCTGCCGGCGCATCTCCTGCATAAAATAAATCGCCGTCAGATGCAGCGCCGGATTCTCAACCAGTTTCTTACCTTCCGGCAGCTGATCCGGATTCTTTCTTATGACCAGATCTGAAAGCTGAACACTGATCTGCGTATCTGTGCCATGATTTACTGCCAGACAGTTCACTCCGATCGTATACAGACTTGTATAGAACGGAAGGAGCTGTTTTTCCTCCAGCTTCACAACTGCAGTCATATACTTTTCTTTTGCAAGCTCCCTTGCCTTCTCCTTGGCATCATCCGCTCTGTAGTACAGGAATATTTCGTCATCATATGTTTCTTCATCGCATTTCACAAACGGGAGTCTTGTCACTGCCGACATGATCACATAGAGTTCTCCCGGATTTCTGAGAGCCGCAAGCGTCTCCTGCTTTGTGACTGTTGTACTGTTATCGTTCATGTCTGTCTTTCCTTTCTATTATGCATACCTGTTCTGCTATTGTATCATATCTTTTCCAACAGTTCCAATACATATGGCAGAAAGATGATGCATCCGATGATAACTGATATGATCGCGGCAAATAAAACAGCTCCGGCGGCCGTATCTTTTGCAATCTTGGCGAGAGGCTTTTTCTCCTCCGTCACCAGATCCACCACAGCTTCAACAGCCGTATTGACCAGCTCCAGGGCTGCCACAAGTCCAAACAGAAGCAGGCAGATACACCACTCCACTGCGCTGATCTGAAACAGTGTTCCTGCAAGTGTGACAAAAATGATTGCGAGACAATGGATCTTCATATTGCGTTCGTTCCGTATCCCGGTCCAGATTCCTTCAAATGCATATCCAAAGCTTTCCGTGATTGGATTCTTCTTATTGTTTTTCATAGATTATTACGCACCTTATTTCCTTTTTGACAACAGATGTCTGATAAATACATACAGCACGATCACAAATGCCAGCATATAGCCAAAAGCCCCTAGAACAGGAATTCCCAGTATCTTCGGCGTCATATCTGTGGTACAGATAATGCTTGAACTGATGAGCAGGGCCATCACCCACAGTCCCATAACAATGTTACGGACAAGACGTCTCAGCAGCTGAGCCAGTTCATCCGTCACCTGGAGATCCAGATTAACTTTTGCCTGTCCTTTCAGATAGCCGCTCATCATGTCCGACACCATAGACGGAATATCAAGAGCTTTCCTGAACGAACGCAGAATGCTCTTCCCGCTGCTCTTTAACTCCTTCTTCAGATCCAGATTGCGGAAAAATTCGCCTGACATATGAGCCGTAGCGATTTCCACCATATTGATATCCGGTGCAATGTCTGCCAGAACCCCCTCCATGTGCGTCAAACCGCGCGCCAGCATTGTCAGTCCATGAGGCATTTTGATCTTATTGTTTTTCATAACATCCATAAGATCCGTCATGACGGCAGCAACATTGATCTGCCCCATCTCTGTGTTTCCATATTTCAGAAGAAGCCCTTCAATATCCTCATAAAGCTTTCTCTGATCCGGCCGTTCCTTAAACTCTCCAATGGCGAGCACTGCCTGCTCGATCAGTCCCACGTCGCTTAAAGCCACTCCCTGCACTGCTTTTCCGATCATCTCCCGGTCACGCTCCGTGAGACGTCCCATCATCCCCATATCGATCCAAATAATCTTGCCGTCTCTGATCTTTACATTTCCGGAATGCGGATCCGCATGAAAGAATCCATCGTCCATGACCTGCTTGATATAATTGTCCACTAATTTGCTTCCAATCTCTTTCAGATCATATCCATGCTCAAGAAGCGCATCTTTATCATCAATCCCGAACCCGTCGATGTACTCCATGACCAGCACGTTGACTGTAGTATACTGCTGATAGAGAACCGGAGTTCCCACGAAATTAACTTCCTTATTTCTACGGGCAAATTCCTCCATATTCGCCGCTTCTGTAAGAAAATTCATCTCATCTCTGGTCACGGACCACATTTCATCCAGAACGAGATCCAGATCTGCCATTCCCTTGATACTGATAGGAGGCATAAGTTTCACCGCTTTGTGAAGAAGCGCAATATCCCTCGCCATTTTCTCATAAATCCCTTTACGCTGGACTTTCACGACCACTTCTTCTCCACTGCGAAGCACCGCCCTGTGAACCTGGGCAATAGAAGCAGAGCCCTGTGGCTTCTCTTCTATGGAAGAAAACACCCTCTTCCATGAGCGGCCATAGGACCCTTCAATCACTGAGATCACTTCTTCAAACGGCATGGGAGTCACATCTGAACGAAGCAGCATCAATTCATCACAATAGCGCTTCGGAAGAATATCCGAATGCATGGACATAATCTGGCCCAGCTTGATAAACGTCGGCCCCAGATCTTCCAGGATCGCCCGCAGCTTCTTCGGAGTAACCCCTCGCGTAATGTTATGTTTTCTCAGTACGGCAGTGATCTCACGCAGTCTCGAATTATATTCGATCGGCTCTATCGTACTCATTCGTCTTTATCTTCTCCTGCTGCTTCTTTCTCAGACAGTTGCTCCTTCAACGCTGCGATCTGCTCCGGCGTCATCCTTTTGAGCAGTTCTGCGATATCGCTGTCAGATACGGACTTATCCGCTTCTTTTTTCTCCGCTGTCTCTTTCACTGTCTTTTTAATGTTATGTTTCAGTTCCTCGTTGAGAACTTTCCCCTGTTCTACAGTCAGTTCGCCTTTCGCTACCATCTCATCCAGCAGATCCTTTGATTTCTCCGCTGTAACAGCTACAGCCCCGATTCCTGCCAGTATTACCTTTTTAATGTTATCGCTGAATTTTTCCATCTCAAAGTTCCTCCTCTTTGCTGCCATATTTTTTCTTATATCTGTCAATGCACTCTTCGATAACCTGTACGGCGCCCAGTGCCCCGTCAAATTCATTCACCGCAGTCTTTTTTCCTTCCAGATCCTTATATACGCTGAAGAAATGTCTGATCTCATCAAAGATATGCTTCGGCAGTTCAGAAATGTCTGTATAAGCCTCGTATGTGGGATCCGCCCACGGGATTGCAATGATCTTCTCATCTCCCGCTCCGCCGTCTGTCATCTTCATGACGCCGATAGGGTAACACCGCACCAAAGTCATTGGCTCCAGCGGTTCCGAGCACATGACAAGCACATCCAGCGGATCTCCGTCGTCGCCCAGCGTACGCGGTATAAATCCGTAATTCATCGGATAATGTGTTGATGTATACAAAACTCTGTCAAGAATGATAAGCCCTGTTTCCTTATCCAATTCATACTTCTTCTTACTTCCTTTAGAAATTTCGATCACAGAGATAAAATCTGTCGGAAATATTCTGTCCTCTCTGATATCATGCCATATATTCCCCATAATATCCTCCTAACGTTTGTTTCAGGCCTCTGCTTCCGGTCACAGTTTTTCTCTGAGCACTGATTCCATAGCCGCGCAGGCCTCCTCTTCGTCCTCCCCTGATACAGTCACACTGATCTCATCGCCGCACTTTGCCCCAAGCGACATGATCTGCATCAGATTTTTTGCATCAGCCTCTTTCTCCCCTTTGCTTACAAGGATCTCCGACCGGTATTGCTGCGCTTCTTTCACAAGCATCCCGGCAGGTCTTGCATGGATTCCAACTCTGTCAGTGATAACATAGACAAACGATCTCATAATGTTATCTCCTTTCCTATTGTTTATTCCGGAATCCTCCGGTTCTCTCTTCTTCTATCTTAACACTATGCAGAGAAAATAGGAAGATTAAAAAGGCCGATCCGATACATTTATACCGGATCAGCCTCCACATTCTTTATTTTATATTCATGTTTTCCGCGTTACTGTGCGTCCTGTGCAGATCCGAGTGTAATGCTCAGTGTCTGCTCCTCATATCCGTTTTCTCCGGAACGCTGGATTGTAAGATCGACTGTCTCACCTGCCGCATAATACTGGAGCACATCCTGGAGCTGAGTCATACTGGTGATATTTCTGCCGTCCAGCGCTGTCAGAATATCGCCTCTCTCCAGTCCCGCCTGATCAGCCGGGCTTCCCTGTACGACCTCGGCGATGACAACGCCTGACGGGATTCCGTACAGCTCAGAGATCTGAGTAGATACATCCTGCCCCTGGATACCTATATAGGAAGCTTCACTTTCGTCTACTCTTTCCCTTGTCTCCTGGTTCATCATCTCCTGCAGGCTGTCCTGCGCCTTATTGATCGGAATGGCAAAACCGATATTGTCTACCGACGCCCCTGATGAAGAAGATGATGATTTTGCTTCATTGATGCCTACCAGTTCGCCTCTCATATTCAGAAGAGCGCCGCCGCTGTTTCCTGAGTTGATCGCAGCGTCTGTCTGAATAAGACCTGTTGAAGTAATAGTTGTACCGTTTGCATCCTCAAGAGTAAGATCGCGATCCAGTGCGCTTACATAACCGCTTGTCACGGACTGTCCGTATCCAAGTGCGTTACCGATAGCGACTACCTGGTCGCCAAGCTGCAGTTCATCGGAGTCTCCGATCGTGGCTATCTTGATCTGATTCATCGTATCGTCCGGTATATCTGAAAGTTTTACCGCTACCACTGCAAGGTCGTTGTTCACATCCGTTCCCTTGATCTCAGCTTCTACACTTGTCTCGTCGATAAATCCTACAGAAAGACTGTTCGCGCCTTCTACTACATGATAGTTTGTTGCGATCAACAGTTCGGTGTCATTTTCTCCAACGATAACTCCTGTACCTGCGCCTTCCACTTCATACTGCTGTGTACCACCGAAGAAATTCTGCATTTCTTCCACAGTCATAGTAGAAATTGTAACCAGAGACGGCATCGCATTCGCTGCCACTTCAGTTACTGTACCTGAACCACTGTCGGATGATGAAGACGTACCTGAACTGCTGGTCGTACTCGTCTGCGCAAGCTGTACATTCGATCTTCCCGCTCCTGTAATCAGATTTCCTACCGTATTGACGCCAAACATAGTTCCGCCCGCAATCAGTCCGAACACAAGCGCCATGGACACTACAACCGCCCATTTCTTTCCCATTGTCATCGGCTTTTTTGTCTTTGGTTTTCTGCTCTCATGATTCGGGGTACCGCTGTCAGGACCGCCTGTCGGCGGAGTATCGTTTATTACTGTCTGATTCAGCTGGTCTCCTGTAAAATGATACTCATTGTTTTTATTATCATTATTATCAAAAAATTGTTCACTCATAATCTTCTGCCTCTTTTCCTCCTGTGAATCCTTATCGGATCTTTTTCTTTTTTACATCTCTAAAGATAGAAGATATTTGTGACGGAATTATGAAGAAGATACTAAAAAAATGTGATTTACAGTTTTCTTTTATTCTATGAGTATCTCATATGCGCCCGGATTGCTTTTGATATCATACGTTTCTCCATCATCCGGCGGAACAAACCGGATCCTCATAGCGGATTCCTTCTCTCCTATGTCTCTTCTGTGAAAGTAGACTGTAATATCGAGCCTTTCAGGCCACCCCTGTATATCTGTCGATAACTTTATCGTCCGGAACGAATTCTCGCGGCACATCCGGAACACTTCCCTGGCAAACTGCTCCCTGTCCTCTATTTCGGAACTGTTTGCAGTCACGATCAGACGGCACTCTCTGCCATCATATGAACTGCTCACAGCATCCGGTATACCTGACTCATCATTCTTCCTGTATTTATACAACGTCTGCAAAAGTATCAGAGCCACGATGCATACTGCGGCTGTCATCACTATACATATCTTCACTTTGTTGCGTTTTGTCATTTCCGCTCCTTTTTGTCTCACTTTTACAACCGATTATACTGTCCGATTTGTATAAAATCAATAAAAATGGTGCAAAAAATGAGACAAGCGATTAAAAGAAAGGATAATGATCATGCCAAAGCCTCGGAAAAGTACAGGAGAGAAAAATCTGATCAGCGCGAATCTGATAGAATATCGGAAACGGCGTAACTATTCTCAAAGAATGTTAGCTTACAAACTGCAGCTGAACGGTTACGACATGGATAAGAATGTCATTACCAGGATTGAGACGAATAAGAGATACGTTACTGACATTGAATTAAAAGCGCTCTGCGAAGTTCTGGAAGTTTCATATGAAGAGCTGATCGACGGCAGGAACCACTGAAGGCTCCGGACAGAGAGGGCGGAAGATGTTTTACAGCTTCATCTTCCGCCCTCTCATATCTTTTTGTACTCTGTTTCTATTGATCAGAGATTCTCCAGATCCACCTGCATTAACCCTTCGGTACTTCCGACTACTTTTTCAGCCGCTCCCAGTATTTCCGGATTCCCGATCCCTATACATTTCATACGGCCTGCATGAGCAGCCTCTACTCCGGCTTTCGCATCTTCCACCACGATACATTTCTCATAAGGTATTCCAAGAAGATCAGCCGCCTTTGTAAATACTTCCGGATCTGGTTTCGGTCTTTCCACAAGATTTCCGTCCACGACCACGTCAAACATCGGCATGAGCCCCAGTTTCTCAAGGATCATTCCCCCACTCTTGCTGGCGGAACCCAGCGCAGTCTTATATCCGGCTTTTCTTATCTTTTCAAGGAACTCAGGAATACCTGGTAAGATTTCCGACTGATCCAGCTTCTCTATCATAGACAAATAATAACCGTTCTTCCGATCAGCCAGTTCATTTTTTTTCTCTTCCGAATATCCGGTAATACCGCCCACCTCAAGTACGATATTCAGCGACTCCATACGGCTTACCCCTTTTAATCTCTCATTATGAGCGACATCAAACTCAAATCCCAATTCCTTTGCCAGTTTCTTCCATGCCAGATAGTGATACTTTGCCGTATTTACAACGACACCGTCCAGATCAAAAATAATCGCTTTCATAATCCTCTCCTCTGTAATTATTAGCTGACAGCAACATTAAAACGGGAACTCTCCCGCTCCATATCCGGTTCTGCCTCTAACCTTCCCGTAAATACATATTCCTGTCCGCCAATGTTTACATTGATCGGATGGGATATATCTGTTTCACTGAGCAAGCTCACTTTGTCCGATGTAATGTAGAATCGGATCGGCTCGCCGGCGATTTCCAGTTTAAATTCCATTGACTTCCAGCTCTCCGGCATATGCGGCTGAACATACAGGATTCCTCCTTCATAATGAATTCCGGCGAATCCGAAGATCAGGCAGTTCCATACGCCTCCAAGAGATGCGGAATGAATTCCGTCCGTACTGTCATATGGATTATCATCTATATCTATGACCAGACTTTTTGCAAAAAAGTCTTCCGCCAGATCCATTGCCCCGATCGCCGCACAGGCCTGCGCATGCGCACAGTAACTCAGCGATGAATCATGGATCGTTCTGCTCTCATAGAACAGGACATTCTTACGCACAAGGTCCTCTGAGATCATGTGAGGGAACAGGTTCAGCAACATGACGACATCCGCCTGTTTGAGCACCTGCATGTCTACGATCTCATCCCTTGAATAATCCAGAAGCACTGCCTGCTTCACCTGGGATTTTTTATATTTTTCAATGTTTTTCAGCAACGGTTTGGAAAGGAATGTGTCATCCTGCGGGATAATCCCCTGATTATCAGGCACCGGAAGATATATGAGTTCCAGGAATTCTTTCCATGTATCGAAACGTTCATGCAGATTCAACATCTGGTCCAGTCTCTTATATACATCCGGTCTTTCCTGCCGTATATTTTCTGCATATTTTTTTGCGGTTTTCACGCAGTATGCGGCCATATAGTTCGTGTAGGCGTTATTGTCTATATGCTCTGTATATTCATCCGGACCGATAATATCATAGATACCGTATTTCTTATGATCCTCGTCCCATTTTGCGCAGGACGCCCAGAACTGTGCGGCTTCAAAAGCGATCTCATATCCGTATCTGTCCATGAAATCCTGATCTTCCGTTACTTCATAATACTGATTCAGCGCGTATACAATATCCGCCGTCACGTGATATTCCTTGATGCCAGACCATACTTTATTGGCTTTGCCGGTATAAATATTCAGGGCAGCATAAAGAGGCGTCTCCTCTTCTCCGGATTTCGCCGCTTCCCATGGGAACATGGCTCCGGAAAAGCCATAACTTCTTGCCTTGTTTCTCGCCCCGTCCAGTCCGTAATAACGGAATTCCAGCAGTTTTCTGGCCGTCTTCGGATATGTAAACAGCAGTGACGGGAATATAAAAAGTTCCGTGTCCCAGAACACATGTCCTTTATATCCCTCTCCGGTAAGCCCTTTTGCAGCGATACTGCTCCTGTTTGTATGCCAGGGCGTCATTCCCTGTATATGATACTGTGCAAAGCAGACGGCGGCTTCTTCCTCTTCTGAGATACCGTCTATCCTGAGGCTGCAGGTATCTCTATATTCGTTCATGGAGGCTGCGTGAACACGGAACAGATGATCATACCCTTCTCTCACCGCCCGGGTCACAGCCGTTTTCCGGCTTTCCTGCGATACTCCGTCCTCACTCTGGCAGACATAAGTAATCTTTTCCACCGCCGCTTCACCGTCTTCATCCGTGCAGAGGACTGCTGATTCATGTATACATCTCCGCCCCAGCACAAAATCTGTCGAGAGGACATCCCCCTTTCTGAAAGAGCATTCGGACAGTACCGTCACAGCATTGTCAGAAAGTTCCCCCCTCATCTCCATCTGCCTTCTCTCGTATACACGGCAGTCTGCCTTGCGGAAATGAGATACTCCGCTGTTTGTCCTCTGACCATTGATGCCGGTCTTGATACTGATTTCATGCCGACCGCCGTCAGAAAACTTTATCTGAAGATCCTGAGCAAAGAGATGGATATCGTCCTTTGATGCAAATCTTCTGTTTATAATCTGTACCTTTGTTCCCGACTTCAGTTCAAACAGATAAGATATCTGAAGTTCTCCGCTGAACAGATCCAGTTTTCTTGTACATGACAGAAGTTTTGTTCCCTCAGGATGGATCGCCTCTCCTTCAATCTCCAGCCCAAACCATGTAAGATCAGGACAATTGACCAGCTCCGTCACTTCATCCTCATAGGCCCTGTCAAAAGCTCCGCAGAGGAACATACCGCGGTTTTCCTCCAGCACCGACAGCGGATGCGCCGCCCGCACCCCCATATACCCGTTGCACTGGGCGAATACAGATTCCGTTTTCAATTCAAAACGAGGGCAGAACTCATTTTCTTTCAGCCAGAATCTGCCATTTTGCTTTTCCGTATCATAGTGAATCATATAAACATTCTCCAATCTTATTCAAGGATTACCGGTTTTCCGGTTTCAGCAGACTGATAAAGCATTCCTATCACTTTCTGTATATAGGATCCCTGTTCCGCCGTCACAAGCAGATCTGCTTCTCCCAGACATGCCTGTACAAAATTTCTGTCCAGATCCATATGCCAGTCTCTCATCTCCATAAAAGGATACTCCCTGTCATAGAGCTGCCCGTTTTCCTCCCCCCATATTTCCAGTGGGAATACACTTGCTCCCTGACAAGAGCCAAAGATTCTGATGCTTCTCGTATCTCGTTCTTTCTGGTTGATTGCAAAAGAGGTCTGGAGTTCCAGGCTGGTTCCGTTTTTAAATCTGATAAATCCGAAAAGACTGTCCTCGACTGTAAATTTGTCTGGATCCCAGCTTCCCATCAATCCTGCCTTCGATGTCTTTCCGATACGGTCGCTGTAAGTAGCACACACATAAGAGATTTCCGGATAATCCATCAGATATAAAGCGGAATCCAGCATATGAGCACCTATATCGATCAGAGGCCCGCCACCCTGTATCGCCTTATTTGTAAAGCATCCCCATCCCGGGATTCCCCTCCTTCTGTGCCATTTAACTTCAGCATGATAGATTTCTCCCATTTTACCGTCGTCAATGGCTTTTTTCAGGAAAGCCACATGCTCACTCGCGCGAAAGTGGAAACCATAGGAAAGGAGCAGTCCTTTTTCTTCCGCTTTTTTCTCCATAGCCTCCGCTTCTTCAGTGGTAATGGCAGGCGGTTTCTCGCAGAATACATGACATCCTGATTCCAGAGCATCCAGAGTGATTGATGAATGAAATTTATTAGGCACACAGATCGTCACCGCATCCGGCTTTAATTCCTCCAGCATTTTTTTATGAGAATCGTAGTAATTGGCAATATGAAATTTGTCTGCTGCAGATCTGGCCGCCTCCAGCCTTGTATCACAGATGCCTGCGATTTCAACCTCGTCCATTGACTGATAATTCGGAATATGAGTAACCTGTGCAATCTGTCCTGATCCGATAATAGCCATCCTTAACTTCTTCATGATGATCTCCTCCTTACGCCAGGAAAGGATGCCGCAAAAGAACTCCGGCAGCGCCAAAATCCCTTTCCCGCATCCCTCCTATTTTCATTACATAAACTGTTTCATAAAGTCTACGGATTCCTGATATACTTTCAGAGGATCTTCACCACGGATCCTTCCTTCATTTACCACCGGTCCTTCATAGCCAATCTCATGAAGGGTCTTCATATGTCTGGCCCAGTCGATAGAGCCGGTTCCCGGCTGATAACGATGATTTTCTGCAA